>NZ_JBHUMP010000015.1:0-86674 GCF_042685005.1 Sulfitobacter aestuarii
TGACGCAACCCTCGAACGGAGAATGCCGCGGGAGAGGCCGCCGAGCCAGTCAGCTCACACGGCGATCATGGGGTCTAGAGGTGACGACAATCCGTGTCGCGAACACTTCCGACCGCCCGATCCAGATCGGCTCCCATTTCCATTTCGCCGAAGTGAACGCGGCGCTCGATTTCGACCGCGATGCAGCCTGGGGCAAGCGTCTTGCCGTGTTGTCCGGCGGTGCGGAGCGGTTCGAACCGGGGGCCGTCGCCGAGGTGAAACTGGTGCCCATTCAGGGCAAGCGCATCGTTCTGGGGCTGCGCGGATTGTGCAAAGGGGAGCTCGACAATGCAAAAGATTGATCGCCGCGAATATGTCGCCTCCTACGGTCCCACAAAGGGCGACCGTATCAGGCTGGCCGATACCTGTCTGACCATCGAGGTCGAGGAGGACCGCTCCGGCGGCGGGGACGAATCCGTCTTCGGGGGCGGCAAGTCGATCCGTGAATCCATGGGGCAATCCTCGCATACCCGTGCGCAAGGCACGCCAGATCTGGTGATTACGGGTGCCGTCATTCTGGACCATTGGGGCGTGATCAAGGCCGATATCGGGGTGCGCGACGGGCGCATTGTCGGCATCGGCAAATCGGGCAATCCCGACACGATGGACGGGGTCGACCCGGCGCTGGTGATCGGCCCCTCGACGGAAATCATGGCCGGCAACGGCCTGATTGCCACGGCGGGGGCGATCGACACCCATGTGCATTTTGTCGGACCCCAGATGTTGCAGGTGGCGCTGGCATCGGGCGTGACCACGGTTACCGGCGGCGGCACAGGCCCGACAGAAGGCTCCAAGGCAACCTTGGCCACGCCGGGGGCATGGTGGATGGAGCGGATGCTGGAAGGCTTCGATCCCTGGCCGGTCAACGTGCTGTTCCTCGGGCGCGGCAACACCATGTCGAAAGAGGCGATGTGGGAGCAGTTGCGCGGCGGTGTCGGCGGCTTCAAGGTGCATGAGGACTGGGGCGCGACGCCTGCCGCCATTGATGCCTGCCTGTCCGTCGCTGAGGAATCCGGCGTTCAGGTTGCAATCCACTCGGACACTCTGAACGAGGCCGGTTTCGTCGAAGACCTGCTCAAAGCCGTCAATGGCCGCACCTTCCACGCGTTCCACACCGAAGGGGCCGGGGGCGGTCACGCGCCTGACATCATCTCCATCGCAGGCGAGCGCAATGTACTTCCCGCCTCGACCAACCCGACGCGGCCTTTCACCAGAAACACCGTGGCCGAGCATCTGGACATGGTCATGGTCGCCCACCATCTCAACCCGCAGGTGCCCAACGATCTGGCCTTTGCCGAAAGCCGCGTGCGCGCAGGTACCATCGCCGCCGAAGATATCCTGCAGGACTTGGGCGCGATTTCGATCATGTCCTCGGATGCACAGGCAATGGGGCGCATCGGTGAAACGGTCATGCGCACCTGGCAGACCGCCCACCAAATGAAGAAACTGCGCGGCTTTGCGCCGGGCGACACCCGCGCTGACAACATGCGGGCGCGACGCTATGTGGCGAAATACACGATCTGCCCCGCGGTCGCACACGGCATGGAACGCGAGATCGGTTCGATCGAGATCGGCAAGAAGGCGGACATCGTCATGTGGCAACCGGCCCTGTTCGGCGTACGCCCCCATACCGTGTTTACCGGTGGCATGGTGGCGACGGCGGCCCTGGGCGATCCGAATGCCTCGATCCCGACGCCGCAGCCGGTGCTGGAGCGGATCGGTTTCAACGTCCATACGCCTGCAACCGGGGCGACATCGCTGGCATTCGTGTCGCAGGCGGCCATTGACGATGGCATCGCGGACCGGATCAACACCAGCCGCAAGTTCGTTGCCATCGAAAACACGCGCGGACGGGGCAAGGAGGATATGCCCGAAAACACCGCCTTGCCAAAAATCGAGGTCGATCCCGATACCTATTCGGTCAAGATCGACGGCGAGATCGCGGATCACGAACCCGCCAGTGAAGTGCCGATGGCACAGCGATACTTCCTGTTCTGATGTTGGATCGCACGGCAGGGCATCAGGCAGCTTTGTTGCTGCTCGCAGACGGTCGTTTACCCGCCGGAGGCTATGCCCATTCCGGGGGGCTGGAACCGGCCGTGCGGGCGGGGCGCGTGCGCAATATGGCGGATCTCGAAGCCTTCCTGATCGGCCGCTCGGAAACGGCGGGCCTTGTCGCGGCGGCCTTTGCCGCTGCCGTCTGTGCAAGGGCCGCCCGGGGGGATCTGTCTGATTTGGCCGGGTTGGAGGCAGAGCTCGACGCACGCATCCCTTCATCGGAGCTGCGCAAGGTGTCTCGCGATCTGGGACGCCAGCTGCGCCGCGCGATGCAGGGCATTCATCCGCATCCGCATTTCGACCTTCTGGGGCCTGCCCCACACCAGCCGCTCGTCATGGGCATCTGCGCGGCGGCATTCGGTCTTGATCCCGCGGCAGCGGCGCTCGCCATCCTGCATGAGAACAATTCCGGCGCCGCGGCAGCGGCTGCCAAGCTGATGCCGGTCGACCCCTTTGAAGTCCATGCGATCCTGGCCCGCATGACCGGACGGCTCACCCTTTTGGCGGAACAGGCCGCCGCCTGTGCCTTTGAGCGGCCCGAAGACCTACCCGCACCCGGATCACCCCTCACAGACATCGCCGCCGAGCATCACAGGAGGTCCGATGTCCGACTGTTCGCTTCTTAAGACCCGCCAGGAGACGACGGGGGCGCTGTTCGCCCGCGCGAACCTGTCAACAGAGCTTGCCGCCGCCGGAAGGGGAAGTCGGGTGAATGTGCTCCGCTCGGATGGGCCGCTGGTTCTGCGCAAGAGCAATCCGAAAGGTCCCGAGCCGCTGACGCATCGCCGGACCGACATTGCGCGGGTGGCGCTTGCCGCAGGCACGGCAGGACCGCTGGGCGGAGACGCCTATACGCTGGATGTCCATGTGGGCGCGGGCAGCACGCTGTTTTTACAGGAGGTTTCAGCCACGCTGGTGCTTCCGGGCCTCGGTGGCGGACAGTCGAGAATGTCGATCAAGGTCAGTGTTGCGCAGGGCGCGACATTCATCTGGTGGGCCGAGCCGATCATCGCGGCACGCGGGTGCAATCATCGACATGATGTGCGCATCGATCTCGCGGCGGACGCGCGTCTCGTTCTGCGCGAGGAAATGTTGCTCGGTCGGCATGGCGAAGCACCCGGTGACTTCAGCAGCCGCCTGCGGATCACCCGCGACGCCCGCGCGCTCTATGACCAGCAACTGAGCTTTGGTCCCTCCGCACAAGGGTCGGACGGTGCGGCGGTGCTGGACGGCAACCGCGCGGCAGGATCGATCGTCGTCGTAGAACCCGATTGGGGCAAAGCCCCCCCGTCGGCGCAGCCCTATCATCGGAATGCAGCACTCGCGCCGCTGGCAGGGCCCGGCGTGGCCATCGGAGCGGTGGCCCCTGACAGCCTCGCGCTGCGCCGCCTGCTGCACGACGGAATGAACAAACTCGGCGCCCCCTGGGCCATCTGAAATGAAGGAGAACCGAAGATGCATGATTTGAACGAGACAAAGCAAAGCCGCGCGCTGCGTCTGGGGGTTGCCGGCCCGGTCGGCACAGGCAAAAGCTCGGTCATTGCGGCGATCTGTCGTCATCTGCGCGATGAATTCCAGATCGGCGTCATCACCAACGACATCTACACCGACGAGGATGCTCGGTTTCTGAGATCTGCAGGCGTGTTGCCCGAAGAGCGCATCCGCGCCGTTGAAACGGGTTCGTGCCCGCACACGGCCATTCGCGACGACGTCACGATGAACCTCATCGCCGTCGAGGACATGGAGCGCGACTTTGCCCCGCTCGACATCGTGTTGGTGGAAAGCGGCGGTGACAACCTCACAGCCACCTTCTCTCCCGCACTGGTGGATGCGCAGCTCTTCGTGCTTGATGTGGCCGGCGGCGGCGATGTGGCACGCAAGGGCGGCCCGGGGATCAGCGGGGCGGATCTGCTGGTGATCAACAAGATCGATCTGGGCGAACATGTTGACGTGGATGTAAAGCAGATGGTGGCAGATGCGACGAACGCGCGCGACGGTGGTCCCGTGCTCGCCCTCTCGCGCAAACGCCCGGAGACTGTCGAACAGCTTTGTGGCTGGGTGCGGGAGATGCAGAAGACCTATGCTGCGGGGGGACATATCCCGAAAGACCCCGGTCCGATGGCTCCGCATCATCACGCGCATGATGAAGGGCACGGACACTCTCATGATCACGACCATGCCCATTCACATGATTGACCGGAATCTCACGGTCGGGGTGTCTACTGCAGGGCTGAGTGAAATGCCGCCAATGTGATGCGCCGCCGCGCTGTAAGGCGCCGCGGAGCGGATCTGCGCACCTGCCGCCGCCGCCGCGCTTCGCACCTTGCAGCGCCGCGGCGCGCGGCCTACCTCAGCGGCTGAAGACCTTCAACATAGGATGATCCCCATGCGTTTCGTATTCACCGCTCTGACCTGCTCGGCCATGGCTCTCCCCGCCACGGCGGAAACAACCCTGAACCTCTCGCTCGGCACTGCCGACAGCGTTGAGACCATCGAGTATGAGTGTGAAGAGGCCGGCCCGCTGCGCGTGCAATATGTGAATGCGGGGCCCAACGCGCTCGCGCTCATGGAGATCGACGGCGCGGCGCGTATCTTCGTCAATGTCGTCTCTGGCTCCGGCGCGCGCTATGTGTCAGGCGCGGATACCTTGTCGACCAAGGGACGTTCGGCGATCCTGGAGAACCAGTTGGACGGCACCAATTTGGGATGCGAACAGACCGCTGATGCGCCCGGAGAGTGAGCCGTCCGACAGGAGGTCGCAGGCTGGGCCCAAGGCGCCTGATCGGCAAATCGGGGACATTACCCACCGCCAGCTGATCCCGTCGGAAACACGGTCGCGGCAGACAGCGTCGCATTATCTGCACGCTGCTGTCGCGAATCGCATATCATCAAGCCCCGGTTTCGGCCGGGGTTTTTTCTTGCACAGCAGCTTTAAGAGGAAGCACGAAAGCCATGGCCCATAGCTTCTTCGCCCTGCTCGCACCGGTCAAAGCCCTGTTTGGCGGAACGATCCTGCTCATGGCGGGCAACAGCCTGCTTGGTGTCGTCCTGCCGCTGCGGATGGAGGCGGCGGGCTATCCTGTCGCCCTGACCGGCGCCGTGATGGCAGCCTATTACATGGGGCTGGCCCTCGGTGGCTTCTATACGAAACATGTCATCCTGCGGATCGGCCATATCCGTGCCTTCTCCGCCTTTGCCGCGCTCACGGCAGCGGTCTGTCTGGCCTATGGGTTCCTGGAACATCCCCTCGCATGGGCCGTTCTGAGGGTGATCAACGGATTTTGCATTGCGGGCATGACCACCTCCATCGAAAGCTGGCTGAACGACCGCAGCAGCAACCAGACCCGTGGGCGGGTGCTCGGCTATTATATGTTGGTCTTCTATCTGGCGATTGCCATGGGGCAGACCCTGGTGAACGCGGGCACGGTCGGGGACAGCGATCATCTGATGATGGCTTCGACCTTGATCGTATTGTCGCTGATTCCGGTCGCCATGACCCGCCTGGGCGAACCGGATCTCAAAGACCTGCGTGTGCTTGACCTCAAGATACTTTTCGATGCCTCGCGGGTGGGAGTCGTCGGCGCGGGCGTCGCGGGTATGCTTGTCGGTTCCTTCTACGCCCTGGGCGTGGTCTTCGCCCGGCAGATCGGGCTGAGCGTGGCCGAGGCGGCCATGTTCATGAGTACGGTCGTGCTCGGCGGCCTCAGCTTCCAGGTGCCCGTTGGGATGCTTGCGGATCGTTTTGATCGACGCATCGTCATGTCCTGTCTGCTGCTGGCGGTCGGTATTTCCCGGGGTCTGCTGTCCAGCGCGCTCGCCGGTGGGCTGCCATTGGCCCTGCTGATCGCCATGGCGCTTGCCTTCGGCGGAGCGGTCAGCAGCGTCTATCCGCTCTGCGTGGCGCAGACGTTCGACCGGCTGGAAAAGCGCTTTTACGTGGCCGCTTCGGGGCGGTTGCTGATGGTCTATTCGATCGGCGCCACGGTCGGCCCGCTGCTGGCGGCATTGCTGATGTCACTCTATGGACCGACGTCCTTTTTCCTGTTCGAGTCCGGCGTCGCCGTCCTCTATGCGCTTTTCGTGCTGGTCACCGTGCGAACCGGCGGCCCGCTTCCCGTCGAGGGGCGCGAGAAATTCGTGCCGCTGCCGGATATATCTCCGGTCGCTGTGGCACTCGATCCGCGCACCCCTGAGGATGAATCCGCAAAAATCTGACGGGCTATCTCTTCAACACCGGCTCCGGGGCGATCATTGCAATGATATCTTCGCGTCCGCTCTCGTCACGCGCGACCGTGATCTGCTGATCCAGCCGCTCAGTATCGCCTTTGCGCAGGCGAGCGATCACGTCATCCGCGTCGCCATCTGCATAGCCCAGAGCTTGCAGGGTCAGCCCGCCGAGCGCCAGCGCAGACAACCAGGTCTCGCGCATGATCGCCTCGTTCGGCACCCCCTCGCCCGCCAGCCGGACCGCATGAATGCGATCATGGGCGCGGACCTGCAGCCCGGCGCCGGGGAACTTGCGCCGGACGATCCTGACGATCTCCAGCGTCGTATCCGGATCATCGGTAGCCACGACAATCACCTTGGCCGTGCCCGCCCCGGCAGCAGACAGCACGTCCGCCCGCCTGCCATCGCCGAAATGCACCCGCTCGTTGAACCGCTTGGCCTCGCGGATACGGTCGGCGTCATGGTCAAGCAAGGTGACGGGAACGCCTTCGGCAAGGAGGGGTTGCGCCACCAATTGTCCGACGCGGCCGAATCCGATGATCAGCACCGTGCCTTCGGCGTCCGTGTAATCTTCGTCGATCGTTTCGCGCGCTGGCTGGCGGACAATTGCGCGATAGAGGCGTTCGGATTGCGACGAGATCGCCATCGACAGGGTCACGATGGCGACGACAATGGAAGCGATGTCGCCGGGCAGCAGCAGCGCGGCGCTGGCAGCGGCAAAGAGCACGAAGCCGAATTCGCCGTGCTGACCCATCGCAAAGGCGATGCGCAGGGCGATGGGATGTGGCGTGCCGAAGGCCCGGTTGACCGCATAGGCGCCGACGCCCTTCAACGTGACTGTGACAGGCACGGCCAGCATGATGATCAGCCAATTGTCGGCCAACGCCCGGAGATCCAGCGAGAGGCCAACGGCGACGAAGAACAACCCCATGAACAGCCCGCGGAAAGGTTCGATATCGGCCTCGACCTCGTGACGATAGGAGGATTCTGCCAGCATCACCCCGGCGATGAACGCCCCCATGGCGTAGGACAGGCCCGCCGCAGCCATGATCAGCGCGGCGAACACCACGACGCCGAGGGCGGCGGCGGTCATCAGCTCGGGCGTGCGGGTCCGGGCGACGATGCGAAAGATCGGGTCGAGCGCATAGCGGCCGATGAGGATCAGTAGAGCGATGGCTCCGATGCCGATGGCGGTGGCCCGCAGGTTGTCGGCCAGTGTCGCCCCTTCGCCGGAAGGAGCCAGGAGCGTGACGAGCAGCAGGAACGGCACGATGGCAAGATCCTCGAACAGCAGGACCGCGATGGCGGTCTGGCCGAAGACCGAATTGCGCTCGCCGCCCTCGTCAATGCCGCGCATCACCAGCGCGGTTGAGGACAGGGCCAGCCCAAGCCCGACAATCAGCGCCACGCGCCACTCCAGCCCGACGATCAGCGCCGCCGCGGTCAGCAGCGCCGCGCAGGTCATGACCTGTGCCAGCCCGCGGCCAAAGATCGTGCCGCGCATTTCCCACAGGCGCGCGGGACGGAACTCCAAACCAATGACGAAGAGGAACAGCACGACGCCAAATTCGGCGAAATGCAGCAATTCCTCCGGATCGCGGGTGAAGGAGATCGACAGGCCGACCCCCGCCACCACCCCTGCCGCCAGATAGCCGATCACCGTGCCCATCCCCAATGCCCGGGACAGGGGCACGCAGACACAGGCCAGCGCGATCAACGCCAGCGCCTCGAGAAACGCCAGCTCCATGCCGACGAGGCCGAACATGCTGCGGGCGTTCTCCGTCTCGGCGGCGAGAGCAGGCGCGCCCGCCGTCACCGCGATCAGGGCAAGGGCGGTGCAGAGGACGGGCACATGCCTCATGGGTAGTAGACACCGCCCTGCGCGCGCATGATCTTGGGCTTGCCCTCGGGCAGCGGGATGAATTCTTCCTCGTCGCCCGGCACGGTCTCGAACCGGCCACGGCGCCATTCCTCGCGGGCCTGTTCGATACGTTCGCGGCGCGATGACACGAAATTCCACCAGATGTAGCGCGGACCTTCCATCGGCGCGCCGCCAAAGAGCATGAAGCGCGCGTGATCGCCGGTGCCGTCATCGACGCCCTTGACCGAAACTTCATCGCCCGGACGCAGGACCAGCAATTGACCCGGCTCGAAAGTATCGCCGGCGATGTCGATCTTGCCGCGGATGGTATAGAGCGCGCGTTCCTCGGTATTGGCCGCGATGGGCGCTTTCGCCCCGGGCGCGAGGGTGACGTCGGCGTAAAGCGTGTCCGACGCGGTCTTGAGCGGCGAGGCGGCGCCGAAGGTGGAACCGGCGATCAGCCGCGCGGTCAGTCCTTCGGCTTCCACCGTGGGCAGGTCTGTCTTGCCGTGATGCATGAAGTCGGGGGCGGATTCCTCTTCATTTTCAGGCAGGGCCATCCATGTCTGCAAACCGAACAGCCGTTGGCCCGAGGCCTTGCGCTCGGGCGCGGTGCGTTCGGAATGGACGATCCCCTTGCCCGCTTTCATCCAGTTCACCGCGCCGGGCTCGATCGCCAGATCGGTGCCGAGACTGTCACGGTGGTGGATCTGCCCCTCGAAGAGATAGGTGAGCGTGGCAAGGTTGATATGCGGATGCGGGCGCACGTCGATGCCCTGATCGGTCAGGAATTCCGCCGGGCCCATCTGGTCGAAGAAGATGAACGGGCCGACCATCTGGCGTTTGTCGGACGGCAAAGCGCGGCGCACTTCCATTTCCCCAAGATCGACCGCACGGGGCACGATCAGGGTTTCGATGGCATCGACACTCTGCACGTCACCGGGAACGGGATCGGGGCAAGGGCTCCAACTCATGGCATATCTCCTTTGTCAGCTTCTGTTTTGCAGGACATCCTGCCATTCGGCATGGCGTTCGATCTGCGCCTTGGCGAAAGGGCAAAGCGGCACGATCTTGCGACCTTCGGCACGGGCATCCTCGACCCCCCGACGCACCAGCGCCTGACCGACACCGCGGCCGCGCAGTGCGTCCGGCACGCCGGTGTGGTCGATGATGATCGTGCTTTCGCCCAGGCGGGAATAGGTCATCTCGGCCTCGTGGCCGTCGACCATGGCCACATAGCGCCCCTTGCTGTTGCCCTCTTCTCGGGTGATGTCGATGTCGGTCTCCATGTGCTCTCCCTTCAGCCTTCGTTGTTCAGATGCCTGCGCAGCCACGTGGCCTCCTCGGCGATGATACCATGTCCGGCGCCGGGGATGACGAGCGTGTCGATCTGCGCACCCATCGCGTCCAGAACAGTAGCGCTTTCGCGCACGCGGGCGAGCGGGATATGCGGATCCTGCTCATGACAGCCGATCAGGACAGGCACATCGGCGAGCCGACCTTCGTAGACGAAAGACTTGGCCGGACGGTCGTAGAGATCGGCGCGGGGCGGGCCACCGGCTTCACCCGTACCGACCAGACCCCCCGAAAGCGCCGCCACCGCGCGGAACGGGCGGGCGAGCCGCGCGGCAGCCTCGACCGCCAGACAGGCGCCTTGCGAAAATCCGACAAGCGCCACCCGTTCCGGTCCGAAACCCTGTTCCGCCAGATCGTCGAGCAGGTTCGAGATCACGCCCAGTCCACTGCTCAGCCCCGGCTCATTCGCCGCCAGCGGTGCGAGGAAGCTGTCCGGCCACCACGAGCGCCCCGCGGCCTGCGGCGCAAGAACGGCGAGGTCCGGCAGGGCGAGGTGATCGGCAAGGCTCACCATATCCTCGGGCGCGCCACCGCGCCCGTGAATCATTACCAGTGCCAGCCGCGCCCGGTCGAGCGGGGCTCCGGCTGTCACCAGCCGTTGCCCCGCATGCGGACCGGTACCGCGGGTTGTGGTCGCCAGCGCGCCGCTCATGACGGCACCCGGATTTCCGGCAGCACCTGCTCGATACGTGCGCGATGCGCCTCGTATTTCCCGGGCAGTTTCAGCGCCTCGCCGAGATGCGCCGGATCTTCGTCCACGGCAAATCCCGGTGGATCGGTGGCAATCTCGAACAGCACACCGCCGGGCGTGCGGAAATAGATCGCGTCGAAATACTGCCGGTCGATCACCGGGGTGACCTGCTGACCGGCAGCCGAGAGCCGCTCGCGCCATTCCAGCTGTTCCTTTTCATCGCGCGCCCGGAAGGCGACGTGATGAATGGTGCCCGCCCCCGGCCGCCCGATGGAGCGAGCATCCGAGGTCATCAGATCCACTGCCGAGCCGCGCTCGGGATCGGTGGAGCGATAGCGTATGCGGGTTTCACCGCCGCCCGTGCCGCCGGTCGCGGTGCTCTCTTCCGCCTCGCGCTCATAGCCCATCGCCTCCAGCACCTTGGCGGTGGAGGTGACCTCGTCAAGCCAGAGGGTGACGGAATGGAACCCCTCGTCCCGCGCGCCGCCTTCGATCAGTTCCACCCGCAGGCCATCGGGATCTTTCAGCGCAATCGCCCGCTCGCCGAACCGCTCGAACGGTCCTTCGAAGTCGACAGCCGCTTCGGCCAGATCACCCATGCGCTGGTCGAGATCGGGGATCGCATAGGCCACTGCAGAAGCCATGCCCGCCCCGGCCCGGCCCGGTCCGGCATCAACGAAGGGGAAGAAGGTCATGATTGACCCGGGTGCCGCATCCCTGTCACCGTAATAAAGGTGATAGGTGCCCGGATCGTCGAAGTTCACCGTGCGTTTGACAAAGCGCTGGCCCAGCGTGCCGACCCAGAAATCGAGGTTGTCCTGAGGCGGGCCGGAGATGGCGGTGACGTGGTGCAGGCCGGGGATGGCCGGGGATTTGGCATGAGACATGATGCTCTCCTTTCGGTGCCAAAGGGCTGGAAGGGCCGTCTGGCATGTTGTGTTCGTCCGTTGGAGGCTTATGTAGGCTGCAAGTTACAAAGCGAAAGTCGTTACCAAATGGAAACCACCCGAAAAAATGCACCGGCCCCGGATAACGCGGTTGAAATCGACATGCCCTGCGGGGCCGACAGGTTGCTGCGCAAACTCTGGGGTCAGTGGAAAACCCATGTGATCTATGTGCTTGGCGAACATCAGGCCTGTCGTTTCGGCGTATTGCGCCGAAGGATCGCAGGGATCTCGCCAAAGGTGCTGACCACCCGCCTGCGCGAGTTGGAGGCCGACGGGCTGGTCTGGCGCGAACAGGAAAACACCATTCCGCCGAAAGTGACCTATGGGCTGACCGAGACGGGGCTGGCCGTCCATGCCGTCCTGAAAGACATCGAGAAGATCGAGGTCTAGCTCTGCTCCCAGGGGAAGTCGGCGGCGGTTTTGACCAGATGATCGACGAAGAGCCGCAGTCGGGTCGGCTGATAGCGGTTGGGGCGAAACAGCAGGTGAATGTCGCGTTCCGGCCAGGTCTGACAGGTGGGCAGCAGGTGTTGCAGGTGTCCTTCCCGCAGATGCTCCGCGACATATAAGACCGGCAGGATTGCGATGCCGATCCCCTCAATCGCGGCACGGCAGAGCATCTCGCCTGAATCGGAGCGGAACGACCCGCCGAGAGAGACCCGCCCCACCTGCCCCCCGGTATCCCTGTAGCGCCACTCATGCAGGCTTTGGTTGCCCGAATAGGCCAGCACGTCATGCCTTGTCAGATCGTCGGGTGTTTCGGGCAATCCGTTGCGCGACACATAGTCAGGACTGGCGCAGAGCATGAACGGGCATGACGCGAGCCGCCGCGTCATCAACGAGGAATCGGAAAGCGAACCGATCCGCACGACCACGTCATAGCCATCATTCACCGGGTCGATGAACCGATCATTCAGGCTGACGTCGAGCGCCACATGCGGATGCGCGTCGGCAAAACGCGCCACGCAGCAGGCCAGGTATTTCACGCCGAGACTGTGCGGCAGGCTCACCCGCAGCGGCCCGCGCGGCTTGGCCTTCAGCTCATGGATTTCCTCTTCGGCCTCTTTCAGATCGATCAGCGCCTGCTTGGCCCGTTCGAAATAGACCGCGCCTTCTTCGGTTACCGCCACATGACGGGTGGTGCGGTTGAGCAGCTTGACCTTGAGGTCCTGCTCGAGGTTCTGAATCTGTTTCGACACCGCGGAGCTGGTCATGCCGAGCGTCCGCGCGGCCCCGGCAAAGCTCTGCGCCTTCACCACCGCAACAAAGATGCCGATGCGGGAAATCTGGTCCATGGGATTATCAACCTTTTGGAACGGGTAAGCTGCCATATCTTTATATTATCAAACACAGCGCAATGATCGATATAGGGAGCAGAACACAACGGACAGTCTCACAGGAGACAGACAATGACTTTCGAAACCAACACCAACGTCGGCGCCACCCTTGCCCGGCTGTCGCTCGGCACCATCCTTCTGGCGCATGGCTTGCTCAAGCTCTTCGTATTCACCCTGCCCGGCACCGTGGCCTTCTTCGGCAGCCTCGGTCTTCCGGCGATCGTCGCCTACCTGACCGTCTTTGCCGAAGTCGTCGGCGGCGTCGCGATCATCGCGGGCCTCTATACCCGCCTTGCCGCTCTGCTGTCGCTGCCGGTTCTGATCGGATCGTTCTGGGCACA
Organism: Sulfitobacter aestuarii; assembly: GCF_042685005.1. NCBI lineage: Bacteria > Pseudomonadati > Pseudomonadota > Alphaproteobacteria > Rhodobacterales > Roseobacteraceae > Sulfitobacter > Sulfitobacter aestuarii. The sequence continues at coordinate 12,858 of NZ_JBHUMP010000015.1, forward strand.
TGCCGGGAACGGCTGGCTCTTCAGCAACGAGGGCGGCGGCTGGGAATTTCCGGCTCTGCTGGTCGCGCTTGCTGTCATCGTCGCCATTCAGGGCGGTGGCGCATTCGCGCTGCGTCGGCTGCCGGTGATCGACGCCGTCCTGCCACAGGCATTGAAGGCCTGACGGATCAGGTTACCTCTCACTCCAAGAGGCGCTGCTCGCGCGGCGCCTTTTCCGCACGAACACAGGTCGCAGCCAGCCGGACGCAGGACCGCGTGACAAGGCTCTGGAAGGAAGATCAATGACGCAGATACTTGGAATTTCGGGCAGCCTCAGACAGGGTTCTTTCAATACGGCACTGCTGCACGCGGCGCAGGATCTGATGCCCGAGGGCAGCAGCCTGGTCGAAGGCAGCATCGCCGATATTCCGCTGTACAACGCGGATGATGAGCAGGCCCATGGCCTTCCCGCGGCAGTCGAAAAGCTGAAAGAGCAGATCATCGAGGCCGACGGCGTGTTGCTGTTCTCGCCCGAATACAACAACTCGATCCCCGGCGTGTTGAAGAACGCCATCGACTGGACCAGCCGCCCGGCCGGCGACATTTCCAAGGTCTTCGGCGGCAAGCCTTTCGCCGTGCTCGGTGCCTCCCCCGGCGGTTTCGGCACGATCCTCGCCCAGGATGCATGGCTGAGCGTCCTGCGTACCCTGACCACCCGGCAATGGCACGAGGGCCGCCTGATGGTCGCCCGCGCGGGGGGCATCTTCGACGACGTCGGCGCGCTCACCGACGAGAAAATGAAGGACCGTCTCAGGGCGTTCGTCACCGGCTTCACCGAATTCGCCGTCAAGCAGTAAGCCCCGGATTTCATCAACCTACAAAGGACAAGCAATATGCCCACACTCTACACAATGCCCGGAACCTGTTCGCTCGCCCCCAATATCGCGGTGGCATGGCTCGACGCGCCTGTCGAAGTCCATACGATGGCCTATGGCGATCACAAGAAGGACGATTATCTGGCGATCAACGACAAAGGCAAAGTCCCCGCCCTGCGCTTTGAGGACGGCGATGTGCTGACCGAAGCTGCAGCGATCCTCAACTGGCTTGGCGCGGCCCATGGCGGCGAAGGCTATGCCCGGGACACGGTACTGGGCTGGAAAGAAGCGGAGGCGCTTTCCTATATGACCTCCGAGGTCCACGCCGCATATGGGGGTCATTTCGGGCCGCAGAACTTTGCCGAAAGCGATGCCGCGATTGATGAGGTCAAACGCAAGACCTATGAGAAGCTCGACACCCATTACCGCCGGATGGACGGAATCCTGAGCGGGAATGGCGACTGGTATCTCGGCAAGCGCAGCTTTGCGGACACGTTCCTCTATGTGCTGACCCGTTGGATCGATCAGACGCCTCTCTCCTTGGACGACTACCCGGCGCTGAAAAAGCATATCGGGCGCATGGAAGCGGATGCGGGCGTGCAGCTTGCGTTGAAACGCCAGGATATGGAGCCGATGGGATGACCAGCGCAGAAAAGGGCGCCTGGCCCGCGCTGGACGACGGCGAATGGTCCGGAACCTGCGCGGTACTCCACCTTTGGACGCAGATTCTCGGCAAATACCGGTTGGCCCATACCCCCTGGGTCAACCATTCCTGGCATGCGACGCTCTATGTCACCCCGCGCGGCCTCACCACCGGTCCCGTACATGAGGCCGATGGCTGCCTGACCCTCACGCTTGATCTGGTCGATCATCAGTTCGTCGGCGAAGCCGACGGCGGCGCGGGAGAGTCTTTTCCGCTTGAAGCCATGCCCGTTGCCACCTTTCACAAGCAGACCGCACAGGCCGTCGAGGCGCTTGGCGGCAGCTTCGACATTCACGGCGCACCGAACGAATTGCCTGATCCGACGCCCTTTGCCGAGGACCACGCGGAGCGGCCCTATGACGCCGAAGCGGTGACACGCTATCACGGCGCCCTGCTGCATATCGTGCCGGTGTTCGAACATTTCCGCACCGGTTTTCTTGGCAAGGTCTCGCCCGTACATCTGTTCTGGGGCGCGCTAGATCTGGCCGTGACCCGCTTCTCGGGCCGACGCGCACCGCTGCACCCGGCGGGCATTCCGAACCTGCCGGACGATGTCGCGCAGGAGGCCTACAGCCACGAAGTCTCTTCGGCGGGGTTCTGGCCCGGGGGCAATGGCGTGGAGGAACCGATGTTCTATGCCTATGCCTACCCCACGCCCGAAGGTTTTGCCGAACATCCGGTGCAGCCGGAGAGCGCCTATTTCGACAAAGACCTCGGGGAGTTTCTCCTGCCCTATAAGGCTGTGCAGAGCAGCGACGATCCCCGCGCCACGCTCATGGCGTTTCTTCGATCGACGTATGAGGCTGCTGCGAAGACCGGGAACTGGGACCGTCAGGCGCTGGAATGTGGGCTGGGCAAACCCGGCGTTCCCCGGAGGCTAGACCCGCTCGCCCCGCAAGACCGGCGTAAGTAGCACCGACACGCGACGCTATGCCCGGACACCGATGAGCGTTTCAAACCGCGCTTCGACCAACTTCAGAAACTGCCCGGCAACGCGCGACGGCTGGCGGGTGGCCGGCAGAAGCAGGTCATAGCGAAAGGGCTGCGCGGGCGACAAAGGGCGCACCGCGATCCGGCCGAGATTGGCAAAATGCGTTGCCGTCACCGGCTCCACGATCGATATGCCGGCTCCGGCCGCGACCATTTCGCAGATCGACGCGGACAACTGCGCCTCGGCGACGATCCGGGGGCGGGCACCGCCTGCGGACAGGAAAGCATCCGTTTCCGAGCGGGTCCCGATCTCGGCTCCAAGCGCGATGAAGGGGCGCCGATCGAAATCTTTCGGCTCCAGCACAGGCTTCCCTTCCAGCTCATTGCCCCGCGGCAGCGCGGCCAGCATCGGCGCCGTGAACAACGGACGGCGCAGCACGGCGGGATGGTCATTGTCCAGCGCGGCAAACCCGAGGTCGAATTGCTGCGAACTGAGATGGCGCAGCACCGCCCGAGAGCTTCGCGTGCGCAGGGATACGGTGATGCCCGGTTCTTCGGCGACGAACTCCGCAATGACATCGGGCAGGAGCTTCAGAGCCAATGCCGGCATCCCGGCGATGAGTAGGCTGCCGGTCCGGAAGTCCCGAATATCCTCGATGACGCGTGAAATCTCCATCATCCCGACGAAGGCCCGCTCGACCTCTTCATAAAGCGCGCGGGCCTCCGGGGTCGGCACTACCTGACGGCCCTGGCGTTCGAACATGTCAAAGCCAGCCGCACGCTCCAGGTCCGCGATCAGCTTGCTGACCGACGGCTGCGTTGTCCCGAGCGCGGCGGCGGCGGAGGTGATCTTGCCGGTCTCCATCACAGCGCGGAAGGCTTCGATCTGACGGTGGGTAAGACGCGGGAGCATGACAATCCATAATCTGTGGGAATGATTTGTGCAAATAATACGATTATTCTTATGAAAACAATGCTGCGATTTTTATCGCGGAGGAATCACATGCAACAGCGCAGTCCTGAAATCACCATCATCGGCGGCGGGCTTGTTGGCCTGTCTGTGGCGCTCGGTCTGCTGCTGTCCGGGCGGCGCGTTCGGGTGCTGGATGGGGCTGACAGCGATGCGCGTGCCTCGCAGGGGAACTTCGGTCTCGTCTGGGGCCAAGGCAAAGGCTGGGATTTCGCGCCTTACGCCAATTGGACGATGGACGCGCTCGCCGTCTGGCCGGAATTCGCGCGGCAGTTACAGGAGCTTTCGGGCATCGACGTGGCGCTGGATCAATCCGGCGGCTACGAGTTTTTCACTAATCCCGCGGAGATGGACGGCTTCAGGGCGGAGCTGGAGCAACAAGCGGCGCATCTGGGTCACCGTGCCAACTATCAAATGCTCAATGGGGATGATCTACGCAGCCAGTTGCCGGGCATCGGACCGGAGGTTGTCGGCGCCAGCTTTTCGCCGCGCGACGGCCATGTGAATCCGCTCCGCTTCCTGCGCGCCCTGCGCTCTGCGGTTCAGACGGCTGGCGGGCGCGTGACCATGAACGCCACAGTCGCAGTGGTCACGCCGCAGCGGGGCGGCGGTTTCGCGCTGGCGCTGGCCGATGGGGAAGCACTCTACACGGAGCAAGTCGTGCTCTGTGCCGGGTTGGGCGCTGCCACTTTGGCCCGAGATCTTGGGTTCATCACGCAGGTCCGGCCGCAGCTTGGCGAATTGCTCATCACCGAGAAACTGGGCAACCGCCTGCCGTTCCTGTCCAGCACCATCCGGCAGGTCGACGAGGGCGGCGTGCAGATTGGCGGCACCAAGGCGAATGCAGGGCTGGATGATCGTGAGACTTTGCCCATCATGTCCAAACTCGCGCACCATGCTGTCACCGTCTTCCCGGCGCTTGCCGATGTGCGGGTTGTCCGGGCATGGGGGGCGCTGCGGGTCATGTCGCCGGACGGCTACCCGGTCTATGCCAAATCCAGCCTATATCCCGGTGCCTTTCTGGTGACCTGCCACAGCGGGGTCACGCTGGCTCCCCTCCACGCCAGCGTGCTCGCGGATTGGATAATGAACACATCCCCCACCCCTGATCTGGAGGCTTTCGATGAATGTCGCTTCGCGCTTTCGCACGCTGCCTGAGATCGGGGATCACGTGCAGTTCACGCTGGATGGCGAGCCTGTCACTGCGCCTGCCGGGGTCACTGTCGCCGCGGCGCTGCTGGCCCATTCGGGCGCGTGGACGCGGCAGACCGCGCAGGGCGCACCCCGCACGGCCTATTGCATGATGGGTGTCTGTTTTGACTGTCTGGTTGAGGTCGACGGCACACCCAACACCCAAGCCTGCATGACCCTTCTGCGCGAGGGGATGACCGTCCGACGCCAAACGGGCCTGCGTGAACTGAACGGAGGTCGGCGTGCCTGAGGTGGATCTGATTATCATCGGCGCCGGACCTGCTGGCATGTCAGCCGCAGCCGTCGCGGCGCGGGGCGGTTTGCAGGTGTTGATGCTGGACGAACAGCCCCAGCCCGGCGGCCAAATCTACCGCAATGTGGCGCAGAACCGGCGCAAGCGCGGCTTTCTTGGCCAAGCCTACGCTGCGGGGGCGGATTTGGTTGATGCGCTCGATCATCCCGGCATCACGCTCCAATCTGGCGCAACGGTTTGGCGGCTCGATAGGGGGCCGCAGGTCACATGGTCGCGCGGCGGTAAAAGTCAGACGACCTCGGCCGCCCATGTACTGCTGGCAACTGGGGCGCAGGAACGCCCTGTGCCTTTTCCGGGCTGGACGCTCCCCGGTGTGATGCCAGCCGGGGCCGCGCAGATTTTGATGAAGACCGCGGGGATGCTGCCTAAGGATGCCGTGCTCGCTGGGTCTGGCCCGCTGCTCTATCTGATCGCGGCGCAGATGATCGACGCCGGAAGCCCCCCACAGGCGCTGGTGGAGACACAGACCTTTGCGCAAATGCTGGGCGCATCACCGCATTTGCCCCGCGCCCTGTTTGGCTTGCCAACCTTGCTGAAAGGGCTGAGCCTGATTGCCAAGATTCGCAAAGCAGCCGTGCCGCGCTACACCGCTGCCTCGGGTTTCCATGCCACCACGACCGAAAGCGGCAAGGTCGACTTCTCCTTCCGGGCGAAAGGGCGCGATCAGAGCCTTACCTGTGGTCTGCTGCTGACCCACCAAGGGGTGATCCCTGGCACCCATATCACAAGAGCGGCGGAGATCGCGCATCACTGGAACGCCGCGCAGGGCGCCTTTCAGCCGCAGCATGATCTTTGGGGGGCGACCGACCAGCCGGGACTGCATGTGGCCGGAGACGGTGCCGGGATTGGCGGGGCGGAGGCGGCGGCGGCGGCGGGTGAATTGGCCGCGCTGAACATCCTGTGCCAATCCGGCCAGCTCAGCACCGACACCCGCAACCAACGTGCCGCCCGAGCCCGCGCTGCGCTGTTCCGCGCCCGCGCCATTCGGCCCTTCCTTGACGCCGCATACCCCCCGCCCGCCGAGATCCTTGCCCCTACAGACGAAACCATCGTTTGCCGTTGCGAGGAGGTCTCCGCCGGGGCCGTCCGGCAGGCCATTTGCGAAGGCGCGCAAGGCCCCCGCCAGATCAAAACATCCCTGCGCTGCGGCATGGGCCCCTGTCAGGGCCGCATGTGTGACGCGACCATGCGCGGGCTGCTCAGCGAAGGCAACGCAAACCAGCCCATCTCCCCACCCCGCGCCCGCTCCCCGATCAAACCGATCGCCTTGGGCGAGTTGGCCGCACTCTCACACCCTCAGGAGGAACCCGCATGAGCGCCCCCGCTGCCCTGAAAGTCAAAGACCTGCACAAGAGCTTCGGCTCGCATGAGGTCATCAAAGGCGTGTCGCTTGAGGCGCAAAAGGGCGAGGTCATCGCCATTCTGGGGGCCTCTGGCTCCGGCAAGAGCACCTTCCTGCGCTGCATCAACCTGCTGGAGACGCCCAATTCTGGCGAGGTTTGGCTGGCGGGGGAACAGATGCGGATGACGCAGAACCGCCGGGGCGAGATCGTGCCGCAAGACCTGCGACAGGTCGAAGCCATGCGCGCCCGTTTGGCGATGGTGTTTCAGGGATTTAACCTTTGGTCGCATATGACCGTGATGGAAAACGTCATGGAAGGCCCGCTCTACGTCCAAGGCACCCCCAAAGCGCAGGCGCGTGAGAAAGCCGAAGCGCTGCTTGCCAAGGTCGGCCTGTCGGACCGGGCAGACTACTACCCCGCCCATCTCTCGGGTGGCCAGCAGCAGCGTGTGGCGATTGCCCGGGCGCTGGCGATGGACCCTGATGTGATGCTCTTTGACGAGCCGACGTCGGCGCTGGACCCTGAACTGGTGGGCGAAGTGCTGGGCGTCATGCGCGATCTGGCCGAAGAGGGCCGCACCATGTTGGTCGTGACCCATGAGATGGGCTTTGCCCGCGATGTCTCGACCCGAACCGTGTTTCTGCATCAAGGCGAAGTCTGCGAAGAAGGCCCGCCCGCGAAGCTGTTTTCCAACCCGCAAACCCCAGAGTTCCAAGCGTTTCTTTCGCGCATGAACTAATTAACCACAGAGAGGACCACACCATGTTTCGTAGAACCATCCTTAGCAGCGCTGCTGCCATTGCACTGAGCGCCGTCGCCCTGCCACTGGCCGCCCAAGACACGCTGCGCATCGGCGTCGAAGGCGCCTACCCTCCGTTTTCCTCCAAGGAATCCGACGGCACGCTTGTCGGCTTTGACATCGACATCGCCAAGGCACTCTGCGCCGAGATGCAGCGCGAATGTGAATTGGTCGAGCAGGAATGGGACGGCATGATCCCGGCGCTGAAGGCGCGCAAGTTCGATGCCATCGTCGCGTCCATGTCGATCACCGAAGAGCGCAAGCGCCAGATCGATTTCTCCGACAAATACTACAAAACCCCGGCCCGTCTGGTGGCTCCCAAGAATGCCGACTTTGAAGGCACGCCCGAAGGTCTGGCCGGAAAGCGTATCGGTGTGCAGCGCGGCGCAACCCATCAGTGCTACGCGGAAAAGATGTTCCCCGATGCCGAGATCGTTCTCTACGGCTCGCAAGACGAAGTGTTCCGCGATCTCGCACTTGGCCGCGTGGACGCGCAGCTGTCTGACAGTCTGATCGCGCAGGAAAGCTTTCTGAGCGCGGAGGCCGGTGCCGATTACGCCTTCCTTGGTGGCGATCACACGGACGTTGAATGCTACGGCGAAGGCGTGGGCATTGCCGTGCGCAAGGGTGAGGACGCGCTGCGCGAGGACCTGAGCAAAGCAATTGCCGCGATCCGTGAGAACGGCACCTATGCCGAGATCAACGACACATACTTCCCCTTCGACATCTACGGCGGTCGGCCTGCGGGCGAGTAAGTCTCCGCCCTACACCTTTCATCAGGGCGGCCCTGCGCTGCCCTGATGATCCTTTAAGGAACACGCGATGAACCTGCTTTTGGAATACCAATCCCAATTGATCGACGGCACGATCATGACGATCAAACTGGCGCTCACCTCGCTGGTCATCGCCCTGATCTTTGGCCTGCTCGGTGCCTGGGCCAAACTTTCGCACAACCGGCTGGCCCAGCGACTGGCCGCTGCCTACACCACCATCGTGCGCGGGGTGCCAGACTTGGTGCTGATCCTGCTGGTGTTCTTTGGCGGTCAGGTGACGCTTAACAAAATCGGCGCGGTGACGGGGCTTTGGGGCTACGTCGAGGTCAGCCAGTTCGCAGCGGGGGCCGGTACGATCGGCGTGATCTTTGGGGCCTATTTCACCGAGACCTTTCGCGGGGCGATCATGGCGATCCCGCGTGGGCAGATCGAGGCTGGTATCAGCTGCGGAATGCGCAAATCGCTGATCTTTCGCCATATCATCTGGCCGCAGATGATCCGCTATGCCCTGCCGGGCTTTACCAACAACTGGCTGGTGCAACTCAAGACCACGGCGCTGGTGTCAGTCATCGGGCTTCAGGACCTAGTCTATAACGCCTTCACAGCCGGGCGTTCGACGGGCCAGCTTTTCACCTTCATGGCGGCGGCATTTGTCATCTACCTGCTGCTCACCGGCATCTCTGATCTGCTGCTGCGCGCGGTGGAGCGGCATTATAACCGTGGCGTGGTGAGGGCGTGATGATGGAAAACCTGCTGACCTATATCCCGCTCGACATCTCCCTGATCGCAGAGAACTTTGACCGTTTCCTCTATGGCGTTTGGGTGACGCTTAACCTGACCTTCCTGTCGCTGTTGCTGGGCGGCTTGCTGTCGATCCCCATGGCCATTGCCCGCGCGTCGAAACACCGGGTCTTTAACCCCTTGGTGCAGGGCTACACCTATGTCTTTCGCGGCACGCCGCTCTTGGTGCAGACCTATCTGATCTATTACGGCGTCGGCCAGTTTGAAGTGATCCGCCAGAGCTTCCTGTGGGATCCGATCCTGTCCTCGGCGTGGTGGTGCGCGCTCATCGCCTTCACGCTCAACACCGCCGCCTATACGACCGAACTGCTGCGCGGTGCCATTGCCGATACGCCGACCGGAGAGGTCGAGGCGGCTATTGCCACCGGGCACTCCTACCGCAGCCGGATGCGCCGGATCATTTTGCCCTCGGCCTTCCGTCGCGCGATCCCGGCCTATTCCAACGAAGTCATCTTCATGCTGCACGGCTCGGTCATTGCCAGCACGATCACCTTGCAAGATATCCTTGGCGTTGGGCGCTGGCTGAACGGGCGCTATTACCTCGCCTATGAAGGCTTCATCACTGCTGCCCTGCTCTATTTCCTCATTGTGCTGTGCATCACATGGGCCTTCCGCGGGTTTGAGCGCCGTTACCTGCGCCATTTGACCCGGCGCGACACCAACGCCTCGTCCCAAGCGACCCGCCTTCCAACCGCTGAGAGGATATGATCACGAACGAGCGTTTCCGAACCAATCAGGCCGGGAAAGCCACGTGCCCTGTTCCGGTCGGATCATCCGGCGCGGGGCGTCAAAGGCTGCACACCGTCGCCACATGCGTTTCGAAGAAGTCCGAGAACGTCGCCACGCGCAGCGGAAGCTGGTCGTAGGGCGGATAATACAGCGTCAGCCAAATCTCGGGCAACGCCCAATCCGGCAGAACCTGAACGAGGCGTCCCGCCTCGATATCGCGCGCGACGATGAAACGCGGCAGCATCGCGATCCCCTCGCCGTTCAGCACCAGCCGGGCCAGAAGATCACCGTTATTGGCGCGGAACCGGCCTTCGACCCTGTGGCTGCGCTGCGATGATCCCCTTGTCAGATCCCAGATTTCGTCGCGCGCATCCTCCGCGTAGCCAAGACAGACATAGGCGCCCAGATCCTCTGGCATCTTCGGCGCGCCGTTCGCGGCAATATACTCGGCCGAGGCGACCAGAACGCGCGGCACCGGGCAGATCTTGCGCCAGATGGTGGATTTGTCACCCGGCGGCCCCGAGACGCGGATGGCCAGATCGTAATCGTCCTCGACGATATCGACGAAACTGTCCGACAGATGCACGGCCACCTGGGTGTGCGGATGCAGCGTTGCGAATTGCGACAGCACCGGGGGGAGAACCTCGACCCCCAGCGACATGGGCGCGCTGATGCGGATGCTGCCTGCGGTCATGCCCTGCGCCTCGCGGGTTTCCTCGACCGCGCGCGACAGCTCCTGCGCCAGCGGCGCCACGCGCGCCGCATAGAGCGCACCGGCCGAGGTCAGCGACACCCGCCGCGTCGTGCGCACCAGAAGCTGCAACTGCAACCGGTCCTCCAGCGCCGCGACGGTGCGCGTGACCGAGGCTGGTGTCATCCCGAGCTGGCGCGCCGCCCCGGCAAAGCTCTCCAGCTCGGCCACGCTCAGAAAGACGCGGATGGATTCCAATTCTCCCATGCCGCCATTGTTACGCGCAGTGCAATAGTCAATGCAAGATTATAGCTGTTCAGCTGAATGACGCCCGGCCCTATCTTCAGGTTCAAGCAAGTTCACCAACCGAGGAGTCTGCCATGCTCACCCAGATCAAAGGCCTGCACCACGTCACGTCGATAGCGGCGGCTGCGCAGCAAAACAACGATTTCTTCACCAGGATTCTCGGCATGCGTCGGGTCAAGAAAACCGTGAATTTCGACGCGCCCGAGGTCTATCATCTCTATTACGGAGACCAGACCGGCACCCCCGGCACGATGATGACCTATTTTCCCTTTCCGCATATCGTGCAAGGGCGCCGCGGGACGGGGGAAGTGTCCGAAACCGCCTTTGCCATACCCGTTGGCACGCTCGGCGTCTGGCGCGATCGCCTGTCGAAGGCCGGGGTGAATGGCCTCGAAACGCTTGAGCAATTCGGCGAGAAACGTCTGCGCTTTTTCGGGCCCGATGGCGACGGCTTCGCACTGGTCGAGGTTCCGGGCGACACGCGCACGCCCTTCGACGGTGGCCCGGTCCCGACCGACATGGGCATCCGCGGCTTTCGCGGCGTGACCATGCGCCTGCGCGATGCCGAGGCGACGGCGCGTCTGCTCGGCTTCATGGGTTACCGCGAGATTGCCCGCGAGGGTGCGCTCATTCGCATGGGCCTCGAGAACGGCAACGGCGCCGATGTCATCGACATCGAAACATTGCCTGATGCCGAGCGGGCCCGCGAGGGCGCCGGATCGGTGCATCATGTCGCCTTTGCGGTCGAGGACCGCGCGGCGCAGGCCGTAGTGCGCAAGGCACTGCTGGAGGCAGGCGTGCATGTCACGCCGGTCATCGACCGCGATTATTTCTGGGCGATCTACTTCCGCACCCCCGGCGGGGTGCTCTTCGAGATCGCAACAAACGAGCCGGGATTTGACCGGGACGAAGACCTTGCCCATCTGGGCGAGGCGCTGAAGCTGCCCGATCAGCACGCCCATCTGCGCCCCCGGCTCGAGCGCGCCCTGCCCGCCCTCATTGACTGAACGCGACAGCGGGATAACTCATGCCAATCAGAAACGGAGTAAGAATATGAACGTCCGGAACTACCAAACCGTCTGGAATCCGCGTTTGCTCAGCATCTTGCGTATCGCTGCCGGGTTGACCTTTCTTTCCTACGGTTCGGAAAAGATCCTCGGCTTTCCCTCAGGCCGCACGCCCGAGATGTTCTCGATGTCCTGGAATGCCGGCCTGATCGAGCTTGTCACCGGGGCGCTGCTGGCTTTGGGACTGTTCACCCGTCCCGCCGCCTTTGTGGCGTCCGGCACGATGGCGGTTGCCTATTTCGTGGCCCATGCACCGCGGAGCTTCTTTCCCTCCGTCAATGACGGTGCCGCGGCGATCCTGTTCTGTTTCGTGTTCCTGTACCTGGTATTCGCAGGTCCGGGACCCTGGAGCCTGGACGCGATGCGCGCCAAGGCGCCCGGCAGAGATATCTGACACAACCCTCAAAACGTGCCCTTTGACCCGGCGACAGCGGATCTGTTGCCGCCACGGGCAATCATCTTTGACCACCAACCAAATGGAGAACGAAAATGACCGTCAAACTCGCAATCGTGTATTATTCCAGCTATGGCACCAATCACCAGATGGCCAGCATTGCCGCCGATGCGGCGCGCGAGGCCGGTGCCGAGGTGCGTCTGCTCAAGGCAGCGGAAACCGCGCCTGATGCGGCTGTCAACAGCCAGGACGCCTGGAAGGCCCAGGCCGAAAAGACCGCCGACATTCCCGAGGCCACAGCCGCGGATATGGAATGGGCCAACGCCTATCTCATCTCGGCACCGACCCGCTTTGGCGTGATGGCAAGCCAGATGCGCGCCTTCATCGACACGCTGGGCGGTGCATGGTCGAGCGGCAAACTGGCAAACAAGCCGGTGTCGGCGATGACCTCTGCGCAGAACGCCCATGGCGGTCAGGAAACGACGCTGCAGTCGATCTATGTGACCGCGATGCACTGGGGCGGATTCATCGTGGCGCCCGGCTACACCGACGAGGTGCTCTTCAAGACCGGCGGCAATCCCTATGGCTACAGCCACACTGCCGGAGAGGAATTCTCGGACGACGCCAGGTCCGCCATCGCCCACCAGGCCCGCCGCCTCGTCGACGTGGCCGGCAAGCTGGCCTGATCTTTATCTTTCGCGTTCGCGGATTGCATGTTCCGCGGGCGCGTCACCGATCCGCAGGCGATTTTGCCGCCGGGTGAGGCTGCTTGTTGTCCGACGCTTGGCCCATTGCGGTCCCACGGAAACTCGCAAGCGCCGGTCACAGCAGGTGCTTGAAAACGCCGAAGAGGTCGCGCTGCGATGAGATGACAAGCTTGCGGTAAAGGTTGCGGCGATGGACCTTGCAGGTCTCGGTTGCGATATCCAGCAGCCTTGCCGCCGAGCCGTTCGAATGTCCCTGCAAGACCAGCCCGGCGATCTGAGCCTCGCGCCGGGTCAAGCTGATGTTCAGCCGGTTCCGGGCATGGCCCCGGATCGCATCGGCAAGCGGCGGGCGCGTGGCGGTCGGCTGGATTGGGGGTGCCGGTGCCACCGCTTCGCAATGCTGCACCAGAAGCTCCAGCAACAGGGGCGCATAGCTCTGCAAATATTGCAATTCGGTGCGCCGGAAGGGCCCCTGCCCGTCCCGCCGGTTCAGCGACAGATGCGCGACACCGCCGTCCTGCAGGGGGGCGAGCAGGCCAACTTCGTCACAAAGCCCGGTGCCGCGATAATACTGCAGGTAATATTCGCTGGAAAAGAACCGGTCCGGCGCGATGTCGACCAGGCGGAACACGCCGCCGCCCTCAGGCGGGGGCCCATGCAGATAGAAAGGGTCAAAGCCGTAGCTGCTCTCTATATAATCTTCGAGGGGGCGGCCGAGCAGTTTCCCCGGCTCGATCCAGTGGTCCAGGAGAAGGGGCGGTCGGCCCGCATCGAAACGCAGCATCAGGAAAGTGCCAAAGGCCATGCGCGCGCTGAAAAGGGCCATGTAGGCCTCGAAGAAATCAGAAGTGCCGACGGCCCGAAAGGCATCGCGCAATTGCGCAATCGCCAGTTTTGTCAGCGCGTCGCTCAAAGGTACTCCAAGATCTGATCAAAAATTGAAGAACACTACCCCTCATGGGGTATATTCACCAATTGATATTGGCGCAATCATGCAGGTCAGGCTTTGCTCAAAAACAAGAACCAGGCTAGGCAATCAGGGGGAAAGATGGCGAAGGCAATCACCGCTCGGGCACTGCGCAAAGTATATCCTGGCCATCCGCCGGTCGAAGCGCTGGCAAGCATTGATCTGGAAATCCAGGACAACGAATTCTTCACGCTGCTGGGGCCATCGGGCTGTGGCAAGACCACTCTGCTGCGGCTGATCGCAGGGTTCGAACATCCGACCTCGGGAAGTCTGGAGATGTTCGGCGAAAGCCTGCTGGACTCTCCGCCCTACAAACGCCCGATCAACACCGTCTTCCAAAACTACGCGCTGTTCCCGCATATGACCGTCGCCGAGAATATCGGTTTCGGATTGCAGATGCTGGGCACGCCCAAGGCCGCGATCAGGTCCACCGTCGCCGAGATGATGGAACTGGTGCAGATGACGCAGATGGCGGATCGGCAGACCAGTCAGATTTCGGGCGGGCAGCAGCAGCGGGTCGCCCTTGCCCGCGCCTTGGCCCCCCGGCCCAAGATCCTGCTTTTAGACGAACCCTTGAGCGCACTTGATTTCAAGCTGCGCAAGAAGATGCAGCTTGAGTTGAAACGGCTTCAGACAGAGACCGGCATCACCTTTATCTTTGTGACGCACGATCAGGAAGAGGCGCTGACCATGTCGGACCGTATTGCGGTCATGTCCAACGGCGCCGTGCGGCAGGTCGGACGCCCGCGCGAAATCTATGACCGCCCGGCAGATCGTTTCGTTGCGGATTTCATCGGCGATACCAATTTCCTCCCGGCAAAAATCATCGGGCGCGACGGCGAGACCGCGCAGCTGCGCCTGCCCTCGGGCAAGATGGTCCAAGCCCATGCGAATGAGGCAAGCGCCGGCCAAGTGACCCTCGCGCTGCGGCCTGAGCATGCGCAACTGACCTCAGAAGCCGAAGGGCTTTTGGCCGGAAGCCTGCGTGACGTGGTCTATTTCGGGACGGATACGCATTTCCATGTCGGTCTGGACGACGGCAGCGAGTTTGTTCTGCGCCAGCAAAACGGCCCGACGGTCGCGCATTCCTATGTCACGGGTGACCGGGTTGGAGTGTCCTTCCCCGATGGGGCCGCTCAAGTGCTGAGGGACTGACGCATGGCAGAGCTTTCAAACACCGTCGTCAAACGCGCCGCCCGGACCCGTTGGCTGCTGCTGACACCGGCGCTGATAATCCTGATCTTCGCCGCCAGTGGGCCGTTGTTGATCACCTTGGTCTATTCCTTCCTCACACCCGGCGATTATGGTGGGGTGGTCTGGGATTTCTCGACCGATGCTTGGTTCGGTGTGCTGATGCAGCGCGATATTTTCGACGACACCATGGGCTGGTCGGATGCGCATCTCAGCATTTTTTGGCGGTCGCTCAAACTGTCGATCCTGACCACGATCGCCTGCCTGTTCTTTGGCTTTCCCACCGCCTATTTCATCGCAACACGCCCGAAAAAGCAGCGGGAATTCTGGATGCTGCTGATCATCATTCCTTTTTGGACGAACCTGCTGATCCGCACGTTCGCCATTTTGGAACTGATCCGGAACGAGGGGACCGTCAATTCGATCCTCATGGGTTTGGGCATTATCGATGAGCCGATCCAAATGCTGTTCACCGAATTTTCGATCATCTTGGGCATGGTCTATGTCTATCTGCCGCTGATGGTGCTGCCGATCTATGCCTCATTGGAGCGGTTGGATTTCCGGCTCGTTGAAGCGGGCTATGACTTGTACGCCACACGGCTTCACGTGCTGCGGCGGGTGATCCTGCCGCTGGTGAAACCGGGGGTGATCGCGGGCTCGATTCTTGTCTTGGTGCCGTCGCTTGGCGCCTATGTCACGCCGCGCGTGATGGGCGGGGGCAACCAGTTGATGATCGGCAACCTGATCGAGTTGCAATTTGGACAGGGACGGAACTGGCCCTTGGGGGCGGCGCTGTCGATCACTTTGCTGGCCATCGTGATGGTGGCGCTGCTGGCCTATGTCCGCGCCGCGGGGAATGAAGAGGTGCAGCATGGCTAATCGCGGTTTCGACATTCGCAAACTGACCGGATTTACCAGCATCGCGATGGCATGTTTCTTCATGCTGTACATGCCGATCATTCTACTGGTGGTCTATTCCTTCAACTCAGGCACCTCTATCGCCATTTGGGAGGGGTTCTCTTGGCGCTGGTATGTGTCGGCTTGGGACAATCAAATGGTGCAGGAGGCGACCGTCCGCAGCCTTGTCATCGCGGTCTCTGCCGCTGCAATCTCGACCAGTGTTGCGGTGCTGGCGGCCCTTGGCACCACCCGCACGGGCAAGTTTCGCGGGCAGAGCACCGTGTTTGCGCTGATCCACCAGCCGCTGATGGTGCCGGAGATCGTGACAGCCGTGGCGCTGCTGATCTTCTTTGCCTCGATCAAGGTCGTCACTGGCTACACCGGGCTGCTCTATCTGATCATCGCGCATTCCGCCTTTTGCATCCCCTTTGCCTATCTGCCCATTCGTGCGCGGTTGCAGGGGATGGACCTGACGCTGGAGCAAGCGGGCGCCGATCTTTATGGCACGCCGTTTCAGGTTTTCCGCCATGTGACCCTGCCGCAGCTTTGGCCCGGCATCCTTGCCGGGGCGATGCTGGCCTTCGTCATCAGTCTTGATGATGTGGTCATTACCGAGTTTGTGAAATCCGCCGGGCAGGACACTCTGCCGACCTATATGCTGGGCCAACTTCGGCGGGTGGTGACGCCAGAGATCAACGCAATTTCGACCGTATTGCTCTGCATCTCTGTTACAATGGTGATCGCCTATACCCTGCTCAGCAGAGCCAAAAAATAATCAACCAACGGGAGCGTAAGATGAAAAAGACATTAACGGCACTGACCCTCATCCTTGCCGGGCCAGCCTTGGCCGAAGGCGAGCTGAACATCTACAACTGGGGCAATTACACCAGCCCTGAGATGATCGAGAAGTTCGAGAAAGAGACCGGCATCAAGGTCACCATCACCGACTATGACAGCAACGACACCGCGCTGGCCAAGATCAAGGCGGGCGGTCACGGCTTTGACATTGTCGTGCCCTCCGGCACCTATGTGCCGATCTTCATCGGCGAAGGGCTGCTGATGGAGAGCAAGCCCAACGAGATGGAAAATTTCAAACATATGGACCCGCAGTGGATCGACGTCGAATTCGATCCGGGCCGCAATTATACTGTGCCGTGGCAGTGGGGGACTGTGGGTGTCACCGTGAACACCTCGGTCTATGACGGCGACATCAACACCGCCGCCGTGATCTTTGACCCGCCAGAAGAGCTGAAGGGCAAGATCAACGTGGTGCCAGAGATGAATGACGTCATGGGCATGGCGATCCATTATGCGGGCGGCGAGCAATGTACGGCCGACAAGGAGATGCTGAAAAAGGTCCGCGACATTCTGCGCAACGCCAAGCCCAACTGGCTGTCGATGGACTATGGCAATATCGAGAAATATGCCAAGGGTGACCTCGCCGCCGGGGTGAACTGGAACGGCGCGTCGTTCCGGGCGCGCAACCAGAACCCCGACATCGCTTTCGGCTACCCGCAAGAAGGCTACCCCGTCTGGATGGACAATGCTGCAATCCTTGCGGATGCCGCCAATGTGGAAGAGGCGAAGACCTTTCTCAACTTCGTGATGGACCCGGAAAACGCCGCGATGCTGTCTGAATTCGCGCGCTATGCCAATGGTATCGCGGGATCAGAAGAGTTCATGCCCGAAGACATGCAATCCGCCCCCGAAGTGGTGGTACCGCAGGAGCTGAAGGGTGCGGCCTATGTCGCCAAGGCCTGCCCGCCGGAAGCGCAAAAGCTCTACACCGCGATCTGGACCGACCTTCAGAAATAAGACCCGCGTTCACGGATAAACGCATTGCGCTCCGGCCTTGGTCGGGGCGCGTATTGAAACAAGGAACCAATGACCATGCCGGCAGATATCGTCATTCATAACGGCGCGCTGATTACCTTTGACACTGACCGGCCCAAAGCCAGTGCGCTTGCCATCACTGGCAATCAAATCACGGCTGTTGGCTCTGACGCTGAGATCAAACCGCTGATCGGCCCGCAGACCAAGGTGATCGACGCAAAAGGCGGTACGGTGCTGCCCGGCTTTATTGACAGCCATGTGCATTTGTTTGGCGGCTCGGTGGAATTGGAATATCTCAGCCTTTACGGCGTCACCGGGCTGGAGGAGATGCGCCGCCTGATCCGGCCCTATGCAGATGCCAACCCAGACGACAGGATGCTGTTTTGCGTCATGGCCGATTACGGCATCCTTGACACAGGCAAGACCCTCACGCGGCACGACCTTGATGCGATCCTGCCTGACCGGCCCCTTGCCATGTTCGCCCCCGATCACCACACGGTCTGGGCCAATACCGCCGCATTGGAAGCGGCAGGTCTGTTGGAAGGCGGAGAGGTCGACGCAGGCTCTGAAATCGTCATGGGCGATGACGGGCGGGCCACGGGGGAATTGCTTGAGCCCGGCGCCTATAGTCCGATCCTGTCGCTCACCCGATATGGGGGCCGCGACATGCTGGGCCTCACCGCTGGCCGCGACCCCGAGCCGCCCGCCACACCGCAAGAACGCGCGATGGACAAAGACGTCATCGCACGCGGACTGGCCCATTGCGCGGCGCAGGGCATCACCGGCCTGCACCTGATGGACGGCAATCGCTACCAGCTTGAACTGTTGTCAGAGTTGGAAGCCGAAGGCCGGTTGCTCTGCCGTTGTCATGTGCCGTTCCACCTTAAGGGCATTGACCCGGTGGCGCGTCTGACTGAGCAAGCCCCGGCCCTGCGCGCAGCGTTTCAGGGGGAGAAAGTCCGCTGTAGCCATGTCAAAATGTTCATCGACGGCGTGATCGAAAGCGGGACCGCGCTGATGTTGCAACCCTATCCGGGGAAGATGGGCAGAGACGGCAATAAGGGCGATGAGGTTTTCACCCAAGAGCATTTCGTCGCCGCCTGTGTCGAGGCTGACCGGCTCGGCTTTCAGATCGCCGTTCATGCCATCGGTGACGCCGCCGTGCGCCGGACCATCGACGCCTTTGAGGCCGCGCAAAAGGCCAATGGAAAGCGCGACAGCCGCCACCGGATCGAGCATATCGAGGTGATCCACCCCGATGATATTCCCCGACTGGCCGAACTGGGCATCGTCGCGTCTTTGCAGCCGGGCCACGCGCCGCGCGGTCATGTCTTTCCACCCGACGGCGTCGGGAACTATATCCGCCCCGAGCAGATCGCTGGAGCCTATGCCTGGCAGACCCTCCGGGAGAGCGGGGCGAAGGTGATCTTTTCAACCGATTGGCCGGTCATCCCCGTGGATGTGATGCCCAGTATCAAGGCCGCAGTCGCGCCGCTCGATCTTGGCAAGGACTGGCCGGACCAGACCCAGACACTTCGGGATACGCTCGCCAGCTACACGCGAGACAACGCCTGGGCCGAATTCGCCGAGACCACGCGTGGCAAGCTGAAAGAGGGTATGACCGCCGACATCGTGGTCTTGAGCCACGATCTGACCCAACTGCCCGCGGGAGATATCACCGAGGCGGTTGCGGTGACCTCGGTGATGGACGGCCAGATCACGTTCCAGCGGGAAGGCAACGGAACTGATCTATAGGCGGGCTTTGACTGATAAACGCTATAGCAGTTCCGGCCCAGCCGGTTGGTGACCCGCCGAGCCCGTTTCCTTGGATGATCCGGATCGCGGCCTGCGGATCGTTCGGTTCTCGGGACTCGATGTGGATCAGGCGAGATAGGCATTATGGCTTTGCGCGGCGTGCGCGGATCATCAGCACCAGTAAGTACCCGCCCCCGAGGATCGCCGCGAAGGTGCCCGCAGGCAGTTGCATCGGATAGACGAGGCTTCGGCCGAGCCAGTCGGACAGCACCAGCAGGCAGGCCCCGAGCAGGGCGCCGAGGCTCACTTGGCTGCCTGCGCGGCGGGCGCCGAGCGCGGTGGCCAGATGCGGCGCCAGCAGTCCGACAAAACTTATCGGCCCCATGATCGCCGTCACGATCCCCGCCAGGGAGGCCGCGAGACACAATCCGAGCAGCCGCACGCGGGTGGTCTCCAGCCCCCGGGCCGTCGCCACCACATCCCCCATGCCGATGAGATCGAGCCAGCGGCGCGCGGCGAAGCTCAGCGCCAGAGCCGCGCTCGCTGCACCGATCAGCGCCAGTGCGCCGAGGGGCGAGATCCGGTAGGTCGAGCCGTTCAGCCAGCCGAGGATCGCAACCGAGTCCGCAGTGCCCGCGGCCATCGCGATCTTGACCAGCGCATCGAGCAGGGCGCCGAGCGAAATTCCCAGGAGGGCGACAAACATCGGGGCATGGCCGTGCCGACGCCCCAGAAGGATCAGCGCCGCCAGGACCACCAGGCTGCCCAGCAGGGCGACGGCGATGCCAAGGGCATGAATGGAGTTTCCGGTGACGAGCGCGGTGGCCACCAGCGCGAAGGTCGCGCCGGATGACATGCCGAGGATATCCGGACTGGCGAGCGGATTGCGGATCACCCGTTGCAGGATCATGCCCGAAACCGCCATTGCCGCGCCCGCGCCGCTGGCCCCCAGAATCCGGGGCCAGCGAAAAGACAGGGTCAGCGGGTCAGGCCAGGCGACGGCCCAGCCCGAAGCGCCGGGGGAGAGGCAAAGGGCGCAGAAACAGGTGCCGAGCACGAGCATACAGATCCCGAGCCGCGTGCGCGGAGCGATCCGCATCGGTCCGGTCGGCATTTCGAGCGCGGCGTGACCGGCGGCGCCCAAGCGGCGGCGCAGGAGCAGGATCAGGGCGGGCGCCCCGGCCAGCGCCGCCGCGGCGCCGGTCGGGACCATGTCGCGCAGCAGGGTGCTGGCGCTCACCGCGATCAGGTCGGCACCGACCAGAAGCGCCGCACCGATCAGCCCGCTCATCAGCATCTCGCGCAGCGGGCCGCGCGCCTTGCCGAGCCCGGCGATATTCGGTGCCAGCAATCCGATAAAGCCGATCATGCCGACCGAGGCGACGCTCACGGCGGTCAGGAACAATGCGAGCAGCGCCAGCAGGCCAAGCCAGGGGGGCAGCGCAAGCCCGCGCCCCTCTGCGCCGCCCGCGCCCAGCCGCAAAAGCCCCAATACGCGCGTGCAGGCGATGGCGGCAAGGATCGCGCATCCCAGACGCGGCCAGGCCCAGCCGATGTCGTCCCAGCCGTTCTGCGCGAGATCCCCGGCACCCCAGATGAAGAGCTGTCCGAAATAGGGGCTTTGCAGCAGAATGATCGCCGAGGCGACCGCGCCGAGCAGGAGATTGACCGCCATGCCCGCCAGCACC
This sequence comes from Sulfitobacter aestuarii, assembly GCF_042685005.1. Taxonomy (NCBI): domain Bacteria; kingdom Pseudomonadati; phylum Pseudomonadota; class Alphaproteobacteria; order Rhodobacterales; family Roseobacteraceae; genus Sulfitobacter; species Sulfitobacter aestuarii. The sequence goes on from NZ_JBHUMP010000015.1 coordinate 33,763, forward strand.
CCGCGCAGCCCCATCAAGCCGCGCAGACCGGCGATTGCGACAAGCAGGCCGAAAGCGGCCGTGGCCCCGGCGAGACTGACCCATTCGCGTGCCGAAGCCGCCAGCTCCGGCGCCAGGAAGGTCGCGACGATCATCGCCAGCCAGGCGCCCGACGAGGCGCCCAGCGTCAGGGGCGAGGCCAGCCGGTTGCCGGTCATCTGCTGGAACAGGCTGCCTGCAATGCCGAGCGCGATGCCGACGAGCGTTCCCATCACGATACGGGGCAAAACCGCATGGGTCGCCTGAATATCGGAAAATCCCGCCGGGGCCGCCCCCGTCACCAGCTCGGCCAGTCGGCCCGCCCCGATATCCACGCCGAGCCGGAGATGCAGGAGGACGAAGAGAGACAGCGCGGCGAGCGCAAGAGGCGCGGTGAACGGGAAATCCCTGTTCATCGGGACATCGCCTGCAGGGCTTGGGTGAAGACGCGCGCATGACGCAGAAGCGACAGGTAGCCGCCATAACTCCAGACCGGCGCCGCCTCGGCAAAGCGGTCGGCCTGCACGGCGGGTAAATGGCGCCAGATCGGCGTGTCGAATACCGCCGTACCGGCCATATGCGGGCGGATCGCGATCACGGCACCGGTGCCGACCTCGATTAGCGCCGACAGGGGGCGCTGCACCGCACCCCAGCGCGACGGCGGCTGCGGCAGGGCGTTCTGGATACCCAAAGCCTCAAGGGCGGCGGCGGGCATGGAATTGGCGCCGTAGATCCAGACGCCGGCGTCATCGCGCAACCGCACAACGGCGACGCTGGGCACCTCTCCGTTAAAGGCGGCGAAGAGGGATTGCCGCAAGGCGGACAGCTCCGCGGTCATCGCGGAAATGCGCGCCTCGGCCAGCGCGGCACGTCCGGTCAGCTGTGCAATGGTCTCAAAAATGTCCCGCGCCGCGGCGATATTGTCGTGATCCTTCGAGAAGGCCTCGAAGACACGCACCGGGGCAACCCTTTCCAGCCGCGCAAGCTGGGCAGGATCGAGATCGGAGGCCAGGATGAGGTCCGGGGCCAATGACGCGATCTGTTCGAGATTGGGTTCGCTGCGCAGACCGATATCGGCGACGCTCTCCGGCAGCGCCGGGTCGATGACCCATTCGCGATAGAGCGCCAGCTCGGGCGCGCCCACCGGGGTGATGCCAAGATCCAGCAACTGTTCGGTCAGCGCCCAGTCCAGAACGACAATTCTTTCCGGCACCTGTGCGGATCCCTGCTTCTCGTGCCGCTCCGGGGCCGTCGCGGCGCCGAGCGGATTGGCCAACAGGCTCAGGGTCAGGATCAGCAGGCGGATCATGGCAGAGCCTCGGGATCGATGGTGAGCAAGCCCTCGGCAATCGCCTCGGCCATGTAGCCCAGCGAGACCGCGCCGCCAAAAGCCCAGACCGGCCCGGTCTCGGCGAACCGTCCACCCTGAACGAATGGCATGAAGCTCCAGAGCGCGGAGCCGAAAAGCGCGCGGCGCGCAGGAAACGGGGTGAAATTCACGACGATTGCCCTGTCAAACCTCGCAAGGTCTTCGACAGGCCGCTGCCGGAATCCCCAGCGGTTCGGAGCGCCGGGATCGGGATGGGGCAGGTTCATCATTGCGAGGGCGGCGCGGGCCATGCCGTTGGCACCGTGAATGCGCACCGTTGTCGGACTCAGCAGGCGGATCGGCAGCACTTCGGGGAGCGGCTCGCCAAAATGCGCATGCAATCGCGCCGCTGCTGCCTCGATACGCGCGTCGCTGCGCGCCAGCGCGGCCCTCGCCTCGGCCCCTCGCCCCAGCCGGGTGCCGAGCGCGAGAAATTCCGCCCGGGCGGTCGCAGCATTGTCCTGATCGGCGCTGAACCCCGGAACATGCCAGACCTCGGCGATCCGACCCAGGGCCGGGAGCAGGTCGCGCTGTTGATCGGAGGCGAGGATGAGATCCGGAGCCAGCGCCGCGATGGTTTCGAGGTTGGGCTCCGTGCGCAGCCCCACGTCCGGCGTGTCGAGGGCCAGTTCGGGCCGCCCGACCCAGGTCCGGTATCCCATCACATCCGCCACGCCGATCGGCACGACGCCGATTGCGAGCAGTGATTCCGCCAGCGCCCAGTTGAGGGCAACGATACGCATCGGCGGCTTTTCCTGCGCGGCAAGCGGCGCGGCGAGGGAGAGCAGAATGGCTAGGGCGAGGCGCAGCATGGCCAATACTCCGCAAGCTCAGGCAACGACCGCAACGGGCCCGGCAGGCCCGGCGATCAGCGTCATGTCGAGGTCAAAAAGGGCGCGCAACGTCTCGGGCGCGAGAAATTCGGCAGGAGGCCCGTCAAAGCCCACGCGCCCCTGCCGCAGCGCCACGATCCGGTCAGCGAAACGCGCGGCGAGGTTCACATCATGCAGGACGACGATGATACGCCGTCCCGCCGTGCGCGAGAGCCGGTGGAGCAGGCGCATCACCTCATAGGCATGGGCCAGGTCGAGCGCGGCGGTCGGCTCGTCCAGCAGCATGATCGGCGCGTCCTGCGCCAGCAGCATCGCGATCCAGGCACGCTGGCGTTCGCCGCCGGAGAGATCATCGGCTGGCTGGCCGGAGAATTCCTTGACGCCGGTCGCCAGAAGGGCCGTATCGACCGCCCGCCTGTCGAGATCGTCCCAGCGTCCGAATGCGCCGCGCCAGGCAAAGCGGCCCAACCCGCAGAGCTCGCGCACTGTCATGCCGGGCGCCGTCGGCAGACGTTGGGGAAGAAACGCCACCCGGCGCGCCAGGGCGCGTTGGCCAAACGACGCAATCGGCGCGTCATCGAGCGTGACACTGCCCTGCTCGGGACGTGCCTGCCGGGCCAGCAGCGACAACAGCGTCGACTTCCCGGAACCGTTCTGACCGAGGATCGCCGTGATCCCTGTCTCGCCGAGCGACAGACGGTCGATGTTGAGCACTTCCCGCCCACCGTGCTCCTTTGCGACGTCCCGAAGCGCGAACATCAGAACTTCATCGTGCCGGTCAGCGACACGCTGCGACCCTGTCCGAAATAGCAGGCACCGGTGTCGCAGAAGGAAAGATGATCCTTGTCGGTGAGATTCTGCAGGTTGAGCCGCACATCGTAATCGTCGTTCGACCAGCCCAGCGAGGCATCGAGCAAGGTCACCGCGGGGGTGCGCTGGCTGTCCGAACCCTCCCATTTCTCGCCGATATGCCGGATGCCCGCGCCCAGGATCCAGCCCTCCAGCACGCCGCCCTGCGGCCGCCAATCCGCCCAAATCGAACCGAAATCGGCCGGGACCTGCGCGATCCAGTGACCGGAGACATTCTCGGTATCGAGCCAAGTATAGCCGACATCGAGGAAGACATCGCCGATCCGATGTTTGAGTTCGAGTTCGACACCACGCGAGTTCGCCTCGCCCGACTGAACCTGAAACCCCGGGTTCGCCGGGTCAGCCAGCGCCAGGTTCGATTTGGTGAGGTCGAACACCGCGGCCGAGAAAAGCGTCTGCGGGCCCGCGGGCTGGAATTTCACCCCCAGCTCGTATTGCCTGCCCTGCGTGGGCTCGAACGCGCGCCCGGACGCATCCGCCCCGACGATCTCCTGACGGAAACTCTCCGCATAGCTCGCATAGGGCGCCAGACCGTTATCGAAACGGTAAAGCAGCGCCATATTCGTACTCAGCGCATGGTCCGTCGCGTTCACAGTCCTGCCGGAGAAGGTTCCGCCGGTCTCGCCGGATTCGATCCACCCATAGCGCAGCCCGGCATCGATATGCAGCCGGTCATTCAGCGAGGCGCGGGTCTGGACATAGGCCCCCGCCTCCTCGACCGTATTTGCGGGCGTGTCGGTCACCGCGCCGATACTGACGCCGGTATAGCTGGGATCGAACGGATCGATCGGTCCGTTCTGCGCGCCATAGGCTGTATCGCTGTCATAGAGCGCGCGGGTATAATCGAGCCCGATCAACGTCTGCATATCCCATCCGCCAAGCGCATATCTCGCCGTGGCGCTGGCAGCCATGTTGAAGCTCTCCATGGTGTTCTCCGCGCGATAGACGGTGCGATCGATCGTGCCGTCCGGATTGTAGCGGGTCGGATAATCGTCGAAGGCCCACCACGCGTGGTTGTACTGCGCCTGCGCGTCGATCCATCTGGCGTTGAGATTCATCGTCCAGGTATCGTTGAAGCGATGCGAAAAGAAGGCGGTCAGGCTTGCATGTTCGGCATCGAACCGGTCGAAATCCGGCTCGCCGACGAACAGGTCGCTGTCAAGGAAGGCCCCGTTCGGGGCCGGGAGCAACGTGCCATAGATCGAGGCGAATTGGATATCCGGCGTCGCGTCGTTCTTCTGGTAGCGGGCCAGCAGGGTCAGCTCGGTATCTGCCGTAGGACGCCAGGTGATCGAGGGCGCCAGCGCCAGCGCATCGTCGTGGGAGAAATTAACCCCGGTGGCTGCGTCGCGGGCCAGACCCACAAGACGATAGCTCAGCGTTCCGTCGGCTTTCAGGTCGCCGCCGAAATCGAGCCCCACCTGCTTGCGCGCATGATTGCCGAAGGAAAGCTGCACGATGTTGGGGCTTTGTCTTGCGGAGGTCTTCGACATGGTATTGACCACGCCGCCGACCTCGCCATTGCCGTAAAGACCGGAAGCCGGTCCGCGCAGGACTGCGACGCTTTCCAGCAGGAATGTCTCGGGTTTCACATCGTTGTAATAGCCGAAGCGCGACACGAGGCCGTCATGGAAGGTCGTCGGATTGAACCCGCGGATGTTGTACCAATCCGAGCGCGCATCCTGTCCCCATTGCCCGGCGTTGACGCCGGTAGCATAGCTCAGCGCCTCCTCAACGCTCCGCGCGCCCCGTTCCTGCATCTGCTGGGCCGTCACGACGTTGATCGCACGCGGTGTCTCGGCGATCGGCGTGTCGAGCCTGGTGATGCCGCGACTGTCGAACGCGACGGTTTCACCAAAGAGGCCGCGTTCACTCTGATCTTCGATGGTGATCGCGTCGAGCGCGATGTCTTGGGCCAGGGCCGGTACCGCCGCAAGCAGCGCGCAGACCGACAGGCTTGAGCGCATGCAGAGCATGTCCCTCTCCTTGTATTGAATTTAGGATTGTGGCCTGGCGGGAGTGGCTGGGTCGGGGGTGGGATTATAGTTCCTGACTAAAATAGTCAATATATTGATTCACACCAGTATCCCGCGACATGGCGTTGTGATTTTCCGATGTCCGGCCGACTGCGAAGGTATTGGCGCACGGCAGCGGCCTGCGACTTTTCAGCGGCGAACCAGACATAGGCGCCTTCTCCCGCAGGCAATGGCAGGGAGCGGAAAGCCGTGACCAGATCCTGCGCCGCCGTCGCGCGGTGCAACCAGCGAATGGTGAAACCCGGTGGCGATGCCAGGGCGATCTCGCTTTGAGCATCCGCAACCTCGATCAGGGCCTGACCGGTGATGCCGACGGGCGCCAGCTCGAGCATGCGCGCCATGGCGGGCAGCGCGGTTTCGTCTCCGGCCAGCACCCATCTGTCGCCGGGGGGCAGCCAGCCGCCACCCGGGCCGCTGATGCCGACCTTCTCACCGGGCGCGACCTCCTGCGCCCATCGGCAGGTCGCGCCGTTGCCGTGCAGAAAGATGTCGACGTCCAGCCACCCGGCCGCCGGGTCAACGGCGCGGATCGTATAGGCCGGGATGTGCAGGGCGTCGTCGCCGTCGGGCCATATCGTGCGCCCGTTCGCGCCCACACGCGGCCATGTCGGCGCGCGGCCGGGAGGGGGGATCAGCAGCCGGATGTGCAGACCAGAGCGCGCGAAATCTTCCAGCCGTTCGGCCGCGAGCCGCAGACGCAGGAAGTTTTTCCCGACAAGGCTGCGCCCCAGAACCCGGGCGATGCGCATGCTCGGCGGCAGGCCAGAGGCCCGCGGCGCCAGCCCGGACCACATCAGCTCCACCGGCGCGCCGAGCAGCCGATCGAGCCGCGCGCAGAGGCCCTCGCGCAGCATGTGGAGATTGCCCGCGGTGTCGCTTTCGATCTCGATGCGCAGGGCCGAGGCATCGCAGCCCAGCCGCATCGCGCCGATCCCGGTATCATAGCAAAGCGTCGGTCCCGTTGTCCGTTCAAAAGCCACGTCCTGCGCGGCCAGATCGGCACCCACCGCCTCAAGCAGACCGATGGGATCCGCGTTGTGAAATAGAGCAGTCGCGTTCTGCATCTTCATCGTGATGTCTCCCCTCTCAACTCGAGAATTTCATCGGCAGCGTGAAGGAATAGCTCGACTGCGTCAGTCCTGTCGGTGCTGCGGGAAAGCGTGCGGCGTGTACGGCACGCAGCGCCGCCTGATCGAGTGCGTCATTGCCCGAGGATTGCGTCAGCCGGACATCCTGCAGCCCGCCGCTGCCGCTGATTGTCAGGCGCACGGTGACGGTACCCGACACGCCGCGCGCTGCCGCGGGATAGCGTTTGCGTCGTTCCACGCTATTGCGGATCTGCGCGCCCCAGCGGGCGGTCAGGCTCTGGCGCTCGCCGGTGCTGAGGGTGGCTGCCTCCTGATCCTGCGTGCGCCCGGTATGGGCGCCTGCCCCCGCACCCGAGGCCCGCTGCGCAGGGCTTGGCGTCCGGACCTTCTTTGGCGCACGCTTCGGCTCGACCCTGCGCTTCGGCGGCGGCGCCAGCGATTTGGGACGCAGCTGCGGGCGGGCACTGGTCTGCGTCGGACCTGCCTCTGCGACGTCTTCAGGAGGCGGTGGTGATCGGGTCACCTCCCGGTCGAGCGGCGGCGCGCGTTCCGGCATTTCGGGTATCGCGGGCATGGCAAGCCCTTCAGGCGCGGCAGGTGCATGCATGGCAGGTGCCGGGATTTCGGGCGACTGGATCGTTTCCGGTGCTGTCATGGCGGGCATCGCGGCTGCCGTCGCTTCCTCTGGCGGCCGTTCCAAGCGCTCGACCATCGCGACAAGCTGCGCGTCGGCGGCCTGCAGCGAGATCTGCGCCGCACCCTCCGCTCCCGCTGCCTCCATGCCGCTCTCGCGATCTCCGGCAAGGGCGAGGACCGCGACATGCAGCCCCAGCGCCAGCGTCAGGAAACCGACACTCTCCGCCGCGCGCCTCATGGCCGCGCCGTCAGGAGTTCGATCCGCGCGAAGCCTGCGGCGCCAAGCCGTGGCATCAGCTCGGCCAACGCCGCCGCCGGAACATCGCGATCCGCCCGCAGCAACAGCACCGGCGCTTCCTGCGCGCAACCGGCTTCGCAGGCTTCGCTTCGTGCCGATGCCAGCGCGACCAACGCCGCATCCCCCTGCGAGTCGCGAAATCCGACCTGCCCATCGGCAGAGAGGTGCAGCGTCAACGTGCCGTCGGTCTCGTCGGCTTCACCGGCTTCCGGCGGGCTGATCTCGAAGGGTTCCGGCGGCGCGATCTGTGCGGTCATGAGGAAGAAGATCAGCAACAGGAACACGACGTTGATCATCGGCACCATGTTCTCGGACGGCGCTCTTCGCGGGGACGGAGGAAGGTTCATTCCGCGCCCCCGATCAGCACCAGCCGCCGATAGCCCGCCTGTGAGAGGGTTTCCATCACGGCGACGATACGTTGCAGCACGGCACCCTCGCGGGGACGCAGAATGATCGTGTCTTCGGGCGTTTCGGTCAGCTCGGCGAGGCTGTCCGCGAGCCCGGCAAGCGGGGTGTCGCTCCCGTTCAACCGCAATTCCGACGGAGCGATATCGACAAGCCTCGGCGGTCCCGCATAGGCGCCCCCCGCACTGCCCGCGACGTTCAGAGGCATCTGCAGGTCCAGGCCGAAACGAGAGGCGAGCATGAAGAAAACGAGCAGCAGGAAGACCACGTCGATCATCGGGGTGAGCGACGGCCGACGGCGGGCGGGGGGATCTCCGAAAGTCATGAAGCCTACGCCGCCGCGCGCGGTGTCTCGGACGTTGCCCCGTCGGGTCTGCGGATCTGCAGGCGCGTGGCGTAATCCTCCATCTCGTGACGCAGCCGATCCGCGACAGATTCAAACCAGGTGAGCGCCGCGGAGGCCGGGATCGCCACGACCATGCCCGCGGCCGTGGTCAGCAGCGCTTCCCAGATACCCCCCGCCAGGGTCGCCGGGTCAGCACGGGTGCCCGCTTCCTGCAACGCCTGAAATGCCGCGATCATTCCGAGCACCGTGCCCAGCAGGCCCAGCAGCGGTGCGATGGTCGCAATCAGCTCGAGCGGCCGCAGCCCGCTGCGGGCGCGGGCAAGCAGCCCTTTCGCCACGCGCATTGTCTCGGCCTCGGCACCTGCCGGGTCGAGGCCCGGATCATGCAGCGCGCCGATGGTTGCCAGCACCAACCGGGCACGGCAGCTCCGCCGTCCCTTCAGAAGCGTCTCGGCGTCACTGCCACGGCCCGCCGTCCACAGCAAGACCGCCCGCTCGGCCCGAGCCCCGCCGGTCCAGGCGCCGAGCAGCGCCAGATGCCAGATCTTCCAGAGCACGAGCGCGACGGTGAGGACCGACAATCCGGCGATCAGCCAGACGATCGGTCCGCCCTGCAGGATAAGATCGCTCGCTTGCGGAAATTGCCGGGCGAAACGCGCAAGCAGGTCTGACAGAATGGTCAAGGCAATACATCCTTCTGGACGCCCTCGACCGGGAGTTGCAGCAGGGCGCAAGCGGCTGCCGATCGGGGGCGGTAAACGGGAGGGATTGCCTGGCCACCGGAAGGTGCTGGGTAGTTCGGACGCTTACCTGACTTTTTTTATCGGGGATGTCAAGCGATCGGGGTCATCCCGGCTTCAGGGGCAGTGCCGCACTGGTTACCAGTGGAAACGAAGCCGCGATGCAGTGCCCTCTTTAGTTTACCGGAGGCGAAAAGCGCAGTGACAGGCAGGACATGCCGCCGTCCAGCTTGCCCGCTTCGGTGTTGCCGATCTTTCTCACGTTGTAACCGGCCTCCAGAAGCTTGGCTTCGGTCTTCGGAAAGCCGTCGGGCATCAGCACCAGCTCATTGAAGCGGATCGCGTTGGCGCAGGCTTCTTCGCCGTCTGCGGTGTGAATGATGTCGTAGCCATCCAGCGCACCGGATGTGGCGAGCCTCCGCGTCGCCAGGATCGTGTTTTCGTCCAGCAGGGAGCAGTCGGTCTTGAAGTGCAACACGCCCTCCGGGGTGGCCACCTCACGCAGGGTGTAACCCCACTGGGAGACGATGTCGCGCAGGGCCGCGACGCCCTTGGAATCGGTACGGGCCGATGTGCCGACGAGGATTTCGCGTTCGGTGGTCAGAATATCACCGCCGTCGATAAAGCCGTCACCCTCGATGATGGTCACGTCGCCATAGACTTCCTTCAGGACAGGGGCCATGACCGCGGCTTCGCCGAGCCGACTGGGCGTCCCGGGGCGCATGACGATCGCCGCTTCGGGCAGGCACAGGGCGGCGTCCTCGACAAAGACGGAATCGGGAAATTCTTCGAGGGGATCGAGCTCGATCACGGTGGCGCCGGTGGATTTCAACGCAGCGACATAATCAGCGTAATGCCCAAGGAACAGGTCCAGATCCGGTGTGCCTGTATCGACTGCGCGCAGACCGTTGACAACGCTGGCTCCGGGCTTGCGGGTGATGGCATGCGTGAATGTATAGGAACGTTTCATCATCTTGATCTCCAACAGAATGACTGATTTTGCGCAGCGTTACAGGTGTTGACAGTGTGCTATACGGATGTATAAATTTATGCAAGCGTATAGTCGCGGGGGAGGGCAGGATGCAGGGTGAGGAACAGCCGGGAACACCGGTCATCAAAGTTCGTGATCTGCACAAGACATTTGACCGGCACGAGGTCTTGAAAGGCATCGACCTGACCGCGCGCGTCGGCGAGGTTACCGCGCTTATCGGCGGCAGCGGGTCCGGCAAATCGACGACGCTGCGCTGCTTGAACCTTTTGGAGATCCCGACGCGGACCCGGACATTTAAGTTGCTGGGCGAGGATGTGGCTTTCAGGTCCAGCATCCGCAAAGGTGTCGAGGTGGTCGACAAGAGACAACTGCGGCGTTTGCGCAGCCGTCTGGCAATGGTGTTCCAGAGTTTCAACCTATGGCCGCATCTGACGCTTGAGAAGAATGTGATGGAAGCGCAGGTTCAGGTACTTGGACGAGCAAAGGACGAGGCCCGCGAAACCGCCCGCAGATTGCTCGACCGTGTCGGGCTCTCGGACCGGCGCGACATGTATCCCTCCTATCTGTCCGGCGGACAGCAGCAGCGCGGCGCGATTGCCCGTGCGCTTGCCGTCGATCCTGAAGTCATGCTGTTCGACGAGCCGACATCGGCGCTCGATCCCGAACTGGTCGGCGAAGTCCTGAGCGTGATGAAGGAGCTGGCCGAGGAAGGCCGCACGATGATCATCGTCACCCACGAAATGAAGTTCGCCGCAGAGGTCGCAGACAAGGTCATGTTCCTCAATGCCGGACGTGTCGAGGAAGAAGGTACATCGGATCAGGTGTTCAACGCCCCCAGATCCGAGCGCCTGAAACAGTTTATCCAGACGATCAACTAGTCAACCAAGGGAGATACCATGAAACTCAACAAGATCCTGCTCGCTGCGGCGGCAACCGCCGGTTTTACCACGATGGCAGCCGCCGAGACCGTTCGCATCGGCGTCGCGACAGAAGCCTACCCGCCCTTTGCGACCTCGGACGCATCCGAAAACTATTCCGGCTGGGAGATCGATATCATCGACGCCATCTGCGACGAGGCGGCGCTCGATTGCGAAATCGTGGCCACGGCATGGGATGGCATCATCCCTTCCCTGCTCGCCGACAAGATCGACGTGATTGCGGCCTCCCTCAGCATCAATGAGGAACGGCTCAAGGTCATTGATTTCTCGAACAAGTACTACCAGACAGGCGCCTCCATCACGGCGGCCGTCGGCAGCGGTGTAGAGCCGACCCCCGAAGGCGTGGCCGGTCGCACCATCGGCGTGCAATCCGGTTCGATCCACCAGACCTATGCATCGCAGTATTTTCCGGACGCCACGATCCGCGAATATCAAACCCAGGACGAAGCCAACCAGGATCTCTTCGCGGGCCGGATCGACGCGACCCTGGCCGACGTTTTGGTTCTTGCAGAATTCCTGAGCTCGGATGAAGGCACTGCCTGCTGCGAGGATGTGGGTCTTGTCGCCAATGACGAAGCCATCCACGGCCTTGGCATCGGCTTTGGTCTGCGCAAGGGCGAAGACGAGCTCAAGCAAAAGCTGAATGAAGCAATCGACGCGATCCGCGAGAATGGCACTTACGACGAGATCACCGCGAAATACTTCGATTTTAATATCTTCGGCGAATAAGAGCGGATCGGCCGGGAGGGCGGGCGTGCCCTCCCCGGCCGACATCGCGGGGGCCCAATGGCAGTCAATTACAAGGAAATGAGCGCGGCGGAACTGCTGGCGCTGGCGCCGCCCGGATGGGGAGGCGCTTTGCTGGACGGGCTGTTGGTCTCCGTGCAGGTCGCCCTTTCGGGCTATGTCATCGGGCTGGGGATCGGCCTTGCCGGGGCCAATCTCAAACGCACGGGCGGCCCTGTCGTGCGTGATCTCATGGCGGTCTACACCACGATGGTGCGGGCGATCCCGGAACTGGTCCTGATCCTGCTGGCCTATTTCGCCTTGCCGACATTCATCAACCAGATCCTCACCGGTTTCGGGTTTGAGCGCGTCGAGATCAGCGGCTTTGCCGCGGGTGTCATCGTCATCGGCTTCGTGCAGGGCGCCTATGCAACGGAAGTGTTCCGCGGGGCGATCGGGTCGGTGCCGTTCGGCCAGATCGAGGCCGCGCAGAGTTTCGGCATGCACCCGTTCAAGGTGTTCTACCGTGTCACCTTGCCAATCATGCTGCCTGCGGCGCTGCCGGGGCTGTCGAACCTCTGGCTGATCGCGGCCAAGGATACCGCTCTGCTGGCCGTCGTCGGGTTTACGGAACTCACCCTCGTGGCGCGTCAGGCAGCGGGCGCGACCAAGCATTACTTCCTGTTCCTCATGGCCGCGGGTGCGCTTTACCTTATCCTGACGCTGCTTTCGGTCTGGGGCTTCAAGCTCATCGAGAACCGGGTGAACCGGGGGGCGCGTCATGCCTAAGTCGGGCCTGTTCCAACCGCATCGTATCGTCATGGTCCTGATTGCCATCGCCGCTTTGCTTGCCATGGCGCTGAACATGGACTGGAGCTGGCTGCCGAAATACGCGCCTCATATCCTCAAGGCGCTATGGGTCACCGTCGCCCTGCTGGTCAGTTCGATCGTCGCGGGCATCTTCCTTGCGATCCCCATCGGGCTGGTCCAGGTGACTGGACCGCGACCGCTCGCCTGGCTGGCGCTGTCGTTTTGCACGTTGATCCGGGGCACGCCGATCCTGCTGCAGATGTGGTTGCTGTATTACGGTCTTGGCTCGCTTTTTCCCTATATCCCGGGACTGCGTCAGACATGGATCTGGCCCTGGCTGATCGAGGCATGGCCCTATGCCTTCGTCGCGCTGACCCTGTCCTTTGCCGGCTATGAAGGCGAAGTCATGCGCGGCGCGTTCAAGGGCGTGCCGAAGGGCGAGCTCGAGGCGGCCACGGCGATGGGGATGCATCCCTTCACCATCCTGCGCCGCATCTGGCTGCCACGCGCCGTACAACGGGTGCTGCCGACCCTTGGCGGCGAATTCATCCTGCAACTGAAGGCGACCCCGCTGGTGGCCACCATCGCCGTGGTGGATGTCTTCGCCGTTTTCGGCCGTATCCGTCAGGAAACCTTTATCGTCTATGAACCGCTATTGATGCTCGCCCTGATCTATCTGGTGCTGGCGGGGATCATCACGCTGGGGTTCAAGCTCCTTGAAAACAAACTCCCCTCACGAGGCTAAAATGCGAAAACGCAGTATTCAGGCTCCCTCAGCCGCGGTGATGATCAGGCCGCACCAGTTCAGACCGAACCCCGAAACCGAAGCCGACAACGCCTTCCAGACGCCCGCAGGCTCCACCGACTGGCGCGCGCTTGCGCAGCGGGCCCACGGCGAGGTCACACAAGCCGCCGAGACCCTGCGCAAGCTGGGTGTACGGATTGACCTGTTCGAGGATGAAGGCAGCGCAACGCCGGATTCGGTGTTTCCGAACAACTGGTTTTCGACCCATCCCGGCGGTCATGTGGCAATCTACCCGATGTTCGCCGCAAGCCGCCGTGCCGAACGCCGTATGGATGTGATCGAACTGCTGAAACGGGATTTTCGCGTGCAGGACGTGATTGATTACTCAGGTCTGGAGCCGGACGGTTTGTTCCTTGAAGGCACGGGTGCCATGGTCCTCGATCATCAGGACCGTATCGCCTATGTAATCCGCTCCAACCGCGCTGATCCTGTTTTGCTGGAACGGTTCTGCACGCATTTCAACTATGAGCCCATGGTCTTTGACGCCGTGGACCGCAAAGGCAGCCCGATCTATCACACCAACGTCCTGATGTGCATCGCAACCGATTTCGCCCTGATCGGTACAGAGATGATCAAGGACAGCACCCGCGCACAGGAAATCACCGCGCGGCTGGCGTATGTCGGCAGGAGTGTGATCGACCTGACCACGGAGCAGATCGAGCGTTTCGCAGGCAATGCCATCGAGCTTCAGGGCCGCGAGGGGCGGCTGCTCGCCTTGTCGCAAACGGCGTTTGACTGCCTCAACGAGGCACAAAGGGAGATCATCGGCGAAAGCGCGCGGATCGTGCCGTTGCAGGTTCCGACCATCGAAATGGCCGGCGGATCGGTGCGCTGCATGATCGCCGGCAATCACCTCGCCGACCGCGCGTCACCCCGAAGCCAGGGAGATAGACAATGACGACGGACCTGAATACCGTCCCCTTCGTGAGCGTCGAAAACATGATGCGGCTGACCCATGAGACCGGGATCGAAGAGGCCCTCGCCGAGATCGCAGGCTATATCGAGGATGATTTCCGCCGCTGGCCCCTTTTTGACAAGACGCCGCGCGTGGCGTCGCATTCCGAGGTCGGCGTGATCGAATTGATGCCGACTTCCGATGGCACCGAATACGGGTTCAAATACGTCAATGGCCATCCCAAGAACACCAAGGAGGGCCTGCAGACCGTCACCGCCTTCGGCCTGCTGGCCGATGTGGACACCGGCTATCCTGTGCTGCTGACCGAAATGACCGTCCTGACCGCCCTGCGCACGGCCGCGACATCGGCGGTGGCGACGAAATACCTGGCCCGCAGGGATGCAAAGGTCATGGCGATGATCGGCAACGGCAGCCAGTCGGAGTTTCAGGCCCTCGCCCTGCACAAGATCTGCGGCATCGAGGAAGTGCGTCTGTTCGACACCGATCCGAACGCGACCCGCAAATGCGCCGAAAACCTGAAAGGCACCGGCCTGCGCGTCGTCAGCTGTGCGACCGGTCAGGAGGCCATCGAAGGGGCCGATATCATCACCACCTGCACCGCCGACAAGCAGAATGCAACCATTCTGACCGACAACATGGTCGGCGCCGGTGTCCATATCAACGCCATCGGCGGCGACTGCCCCGGCAAGACTGAGTTGCACCGCGATATCCTCATGCGGTCGGATATCTTCGTGGAATATCCCGAACAGACCCGCATCGAAGGCGAGATTCAGCAATTGGCACAAGACCACCCCGTCACCGAGCTTTGGCAGGTCATCACCGGCGAGATCACCGGCCGCCGCGACGACCGCCAGATCACGCTGTTTGACGGTGTCGGCTTCGCGATCGAGGATTTCAGCGCCCTGCGGTGGGTGCGCGACAAGCTCAGAACGTCAAACCGCTTCGACATGCTCGACATGATCGCGGACCCCGACGACCCGCGCGACCTGTTCGGCATGTTGTTGCGTGAAAAGCAACGGATGGCCGCGGCATGATCCCTTTGCGACCGCGCAGGCGGAGGGCGGGCGAGCCGCCTTTCGACACATTTGCGACACTCCCGGATTTCAACTAAATCAGTGGCATGCAGGAAAAGACCGGCAAGATTCAACGGGCCAACACGGACACGCGCCGCGCCGACCTGATTGCGGCCACCCTGCGCGTCATTGCCCGCGACGGTGTGCGCGCCGCGACCGTGAGGGCGATCGCCAAGGAGGCCGACGTCACCCAGGGGCTGATCCGCTATTACTTTTCCACCAAGGACGACCTGATCACCGCCGCCTACGAATTGCACATGGCGACCCTCGTACGCGCCGCCGACGAGGCGTCCAAGGGAAAGGCCTCCGCCCGCAAGCGCCTGTCCAAGTTCATTCAGGTGTCCCTGCAGTCACCTGTGACCAGCCACGAATCCATCGCGATCTGGGCCGGGTTCTTCGCCGTTCTGCTTCATGATCCGGCGATGGCCGACAGTCACAAGCGCAGTTACGATTTGCTTCGCCTGCACCTCAAAGGGCTGATCGCGGCCGTGTTGGAAGAGGCAGACATTGCCACGGACCCCCGGAAACTCCGCCGCCTGAGCATCGCCGGGAACGCCATTCTGGACGGTCTGTGGATCGAAGGCGGTGCGTTGCCCGACGTCTTTGGCGACAACGAACTGGTGCAGGTCGGGCTTGAAAGTTTCAGCGCCCTAATCGGTGTCGAACTGGAAGGAACGTCCGGTTGACATCGACAGGCGCGACGCAACCCGGACGCATCTCGCCCTACACGGCTGCCGGAACAACCTCCACACTGCCCTGACCATCCTCGCGCGGCCACAGCATCAGGAGGCGAGCGCGACTTCAGCCTCACCGCGCGGCGCCGAACGATAGGGCACCAGCGCGGCCAGCAGCGCGCCCATCTCGATCCGCCCCGCGACCTCCCCGTTCCGTCTCACCGCGACCGTCGCATCGAGCCGACCGCGCGCCAGGGTGATGATTTCCTCGAGCGTGTCGTTCCAATCCACCTCCCCGACCACGTTCACCTCCGGCCTCCCCGGATCCGCGATCGTCCCGGCGCGCAATACCCGTGCCCGGTTGATGTCGCCGACGAAGGCCTCGATATAGGGATCGGCCGGGTTCATCACGATGTGCTGCGGGCTGCCCTGCTGCACCACCGCGCCGTCCTTGAGGATGACCAGATGATCGGCCAACTTGAGCGCCTCGTCGAGATCATGGGTGATGAAGACGATGGTCTTGTGCAGCTCCCGTTGCAGCTCGATCAGGAGGTCCTGCATGTCGGTGCGGATCAGCGGGTCGAGCGCGGAGAAAGCCTCGTCCATCAGCAGAATGTCGGAATTGGCGGTCAGTGCCCGCGCGATGCCGACGCGCTGTTGCATGCCGCCGGAAAGCTGTTGCGGATAGCGGTGCTCGAAGCCCGAAAGCCCCACCCGCGCCAACCATTTCAGCGCCTCCGCCTCGCGTTCCGGCTGCCCGACGCCGCGGATCTTCAGGGCGGTGGCGGCATTCTGCGCCACCGTGCGATGCGGCAGCAGGGCAAAGTTCTGGAACACCATCGACATGGCATCCTGACGCAGACGGCGAAGCTCGGCGCGATCCATCGCCGTCACGTCCTGACCGTCCAGCAGGATCTGCCCGGAGCTCGGGTCGATCAGCCGGTTCAGATGCCGGATCAGCGTCGATTTTCCGGAACCCGACAGGCCCATGATCACCGTGATCTCACCTGCCCGCATGTCGATATCGATATCATGCAGCCCCAGCACATGGCGGTGTTTCTTCAGCAGCTCGGCCTTGCTCACCCCTTGATCGCGGACCAGCGGCACCATGGCGCCAGGATTCGAACCGAAAATCTTGTAAAGATTGCGGATGCTGATCTTGGGAGTGTCCATGTCGGGCCCCTATTGCGATTTGTGAGCGGGATCGATACGCCGCATGGCCGCTTTCGAGCAGCGATCGAGCACCACCGCCAGCAGCACGATGCCAAGTCCCGCCACAAGGCCCACCCCGAGTTCGAGATTGCGGATCCCGCGCAAGACCAGCACGCCCAGACCCGGCGCCGAGACCAGCGAGGCGATGACCACCATGGCGAGGCTCATCATGATGGTCTGGTTGACCCCGGCCATGATATTGGGCAGCGCCAGCGGCAATTGCACCTCGAACAGCTTCTGGCTTTCCGGCATGCCGAAAGCCTCCGCCGCCTCGATCACACCCGGGTCCACCAGGCGGATGCCGAGGTCGGTCAGGCGGATGATCGGCACGATGGCATAGAGAATGATCGCGATGCCGTAGAGCTTCGGCTCGGTCACCGAGAACAGGAAGATCAGGGGGATCAGATAGACGAAGCTCGGCAGGGTCTGCAGCATGTCGAGCACCGGCAGCATCACCCGCTGTGCCCGGTCCGAGCGCGACATCAATATTCCCAGCGGCACGCCGAACAACACGCTGAGGCCAGTGCAGACGAAAATGATCGACAGGGTTTGCAGGGCCACATCGAGATGATCGATGAAGCCGAAAAACATGAATACCAGCGCCACGAAGAGGGTGATGCCCCATTGTCGTGTGGCGGCCCAGGCGGCGGCGATCAACAATGGGATCAGCACCCACCAGGGGGTGGCGCTGAAAGCATAGAGCGCCCCTTCCAGCAACCAAGACAACGGCTGCGTCAGCGGATCGAGCACCAGTTTGAGACTATCCTTTGCTCCGAGGAACCCGGCTTCGACCGCGGCGGTCAGCTGCCTTGTCTGCGGAATTGCCGCGCAGGAGGCGTGCAGCGCATCGAGCGAGGGAAAGGGCAACGGCTCGCCGCCGCCGCCCGTCCGGTTTTGTGCCAGCAACTGTGCCATGCTACGTGGTGCAGCGTCGGCATCGGCGGCGCACCAGTCGCGCAATCCAATCAGGTCGATCATCGTGTCATAAAAGGCCATGTGCGTCCCCTGTCTGCCCGGACCGTCTGCCGGGCTTCCCCGGCCGGGCTGCCGCTGTTTCCGCTTCTTATTGCAACAGTGCCGAAACGTTCCGGCGTGCTGCGTCGCTGAGCCATTCCGACCACAGATCCTGGTTGTTGCTCAGGAAATAGACCGCCCCCTCTTCGGCAGAGGCGTTGTTGTCCTCCATCCAGGCGAGGATCCCGCCCATCTGTTCGCTGGTGAAGGAGAGTTTCGACATGAACTCGGCCACCTCCGGCTCGCGGTCGCGGAAATCGACGGTCGCGGCGGTTTTGACATCCGCACGCGGATAGGCCGAGACACCGGGCGCGCCGCAATCCTTGCTGCTGTTGCAGGCGTGGGTCTCGGCGTCAAAGCCTCCCATATCGACCAGCACCATCGGGTATTTCCCGAGGATCGC
This sequence comes from Sulfitobacter aestuarii, assembly GCF_042685005.1. NCBI lineage: Bacteria > Pseudomonadati > Pseudomonadota > Alphaproteobacteria > Rhodobacterales > Roseobacteraceae > Sulfitobacter > Sulfitobacter aestuarii. The sequence continues at coordinate 51,964 of NZ_JBHUMP010000015.1, forward strand.
GGTGGGGGCCCAGTAGAAACCCACCCAGGGTTCCTCGTTGGCATAGGCCGCCGCAAGGGCAGTGGCGAGGGTCTCACCGGAACCGTGATTGAAAATCACGATCCCCTTGCCTTCCATGTCGATGACCTTGTTAATATTGTCGTTCACCGTGCGGCAGGCCCAGCCGTCCGGACAATTGTCGAACCGCCCCCCGACCAGATCGGGATTGGCAAGGATACCCTCCAGCGTGGCAGCCTCAGGATGTTCATCGACCACGTATTGCGGCACCCACCACCCCTCGATGCCGCCGTCGGAAAGCACATCGGCCAGTTCCACCAGCTTTCCCTGCCCGACAAGCTCGGCATAGGTCGGCGCGGTATTGACCCAGAGCTCGGTCAGCAGATCGGGCTTGCCCGTTTCGGCCACCGAGGTCAGCGCCGTCGGTGTCGAGGAGGGCACCGCGGTCACATCACAGCCATAGCCCTGTTCCATCAAGAACTTGGCGACCGAAGTCACCACATTGGCCGAGGCCCAATCCATCTGGGTGATCGTCACCTCGCCACATTCCTGCGCCCAGAGCGGTGCGGCAAAGCCAAGGCTGCACGCGGATGCCAGTATCAATCGCTTCATGTCCGTCTCTCCCGGTTTCGGCTGCGCCGGTTTCGGCTCGACAGCTCTGTTGATCGGAACGCTTCCACAATTCCCGGCATCGGCGGATCGAGAAGCAATTGCTGGTAATATTTGAGATTGTTATTTCGATATTCTCGCAGATGATGGGCAGCAACGTCGATTTCTGAAAGACAACGCAGATGACACGTCTCTCGCCCCGCAAGGATCTGAGCCTCAAAGCGCTTGAGCTGTTCCAGATTTGCGCCGAGAAGGGATCGCTGCAGGCGGTCGCGCAGGAAACCGGGCTGTCGGTCAGTACCATCTCGCATCACCTGCGCAGCTTGGAGGAGCATCTCGGGGTGGAGCTGTTCAACCACAGCCGCCGCCCGATGGTGCTGACCCCCAAGGGGCGGGCCTTTCTGCGCAATATCGACCCGGCGCTGCACGCCATCCGCAAGGCCAAGGCCGAAGCCTCGGCCGGGAATATCGGTGACGCCAGCTATCTGAGGCTGGGCACGATCGAGGATTTCGACAGCGACATCATCCCCGAGCTGGCTGTGTTCATGTCGCGCAACATGCCGCGCTGCGATTTCATGTACCACACGGATTCAAGCCATCAGATCATCGAACTGCTGCGCAACCGCCAACTCGATCTGGGGATCACCTCCAGTCCGACGGAGCGCCTGCCGGATCTGCAGGACCGACCGCTGCTGCGCGATCCCTTCGTCGTCGTGCTGCCGCTGGGCAATGAGGTACCAATCGCCGATATCGTCGCGGGGAACAGCCGTCTGCCGTTCCTGCGCTTCTCCGCCAACCTGATGATCGCGCGCCAGATCGAAACCCAGCTGCGCCGCCTCGGCGTGACCCTGCCGCATCGCTTTGAATGCGGTAACAACCAGACGCTGATGGCCATGGTTGCCGCCGAGGGCGGGTGGACGATCACCACGCCGTTGCTCTTTGCCCGTGCGAAACGGTTTCACCCGCGGCTGCGGATGCACCGCTTTCCGGGCAAGCGGTTCGCCCGGCGGATCTCCATCGTCACGACACCGGATTGCTCGCGCTCGGTGCTGGATCTGGTCGATGCGAGGATGCGGGCAATGATCGTCGAGCGGGCGATCAAGCCCTTCCACCTCAGCAATCCCTGGCTTGCCGACAGTTTCGTCCTGATCGACTGAGCCTCGTTCGGGCGGCTAGAGGATGCGGAACCGGGCGCGGATCTCGCGATCCTGCTCCGGCGTCAGGTATTCCGGGTGATGGTCCTTCAGGATCTGCCTTGCACGGATGTTTGCCACGCCCCAGGCATCCTGCGCTCCCTTCTCCGCCCAGGTGCGGGGCTGGTCGCGGTCCGCGAGCGAAGGATAGAAGTAATCACGCTCCATGGCGGCATAGGTATGCTGCCCGCCGAGGAAATGCCCATCGCCCAGCACGGCTTCGCAGATCGCGGCATATCCGAGGTTCTCTTCGCTCACCTCAATGCCGCGCAGCGCCCGATAGCTGTGTGAATGCATCTCGTCATCCAGAACGAAAGCCTCGAAACTTGCTCCCAGCAACGAGGCCGTCATGCCGGAGCTTTCATAGATCAGATTGCCCCCGGCCAAAGCCGCCGTCAGCGAGGTAAGTCCCTTCTCCATGCCATATTGAGCATCGATCGCCTTGGCGTCGGTCATCGAGCAGGCCACTCCCGAAGGCAGGCCGAGCCAGTTCGACAATTGTGCCGAAGCCGCGTTGAGCACGGCGGTCTCGCCACTGCCGCCCGAGAACGCACCGGTGCGCAGGTCGATCACCAGGGGCCAGTTCGAAAAGATCATCGGGAACCCGGGCGAGATCGCGTGAACCATGACCAGGCTCGCCAGCGTCTCGGCCAGCGATTGCGCCAGAAATCCCGCCAGCGTTGCCGGTGCAGTGGCCCCGGCCTGAGCCGCGGTGATGCAGGAGATCGGGATGTTGTGACGAATACATTCATAGACCACATCGACCGCATCTTCGCCGTAGCGCAGCGGCGAGATCACCGGGCTGATATGGGCCTTGAGGAAAGGCCGTCTGGCAAATTCACCCGGCCCGCCCGCAGCGATGTCGAGCATCTCCACGATCGGTGCCACATGCTCGGCGAGGGTAAAGGACGTCGCGGTCGGCTTGCTGGTATTCTTCAGCAGCGCATAGACAGTGTTGACGTCGAGGTCGAAATTGTCCGGCACATCGGTGGCCACGCAGCAGCGGGTGAACCAGCTGACATTTGCGAGCACATCCTGCAGGCGGGTGAAGTCGTGCAGATCCTGCAAGGTGGACGAGCGGTAGGCCCGGCTCTCCATGTCGAGGGTCTGCACCGCCGCGCCGCCGGTGCCGAAATAAACCCGGTTGCCCCCGACCTCGATCGACCTTGCCGGATCGCGGCCATGCAGGGTGAAGGTCTTGGCCGCCTGATCGACGGCGGCAGCCACCAGCGAGGGCGGGAACAGGAGCCGCCCGGCGCCATTGTCCCGCGCCCCCGCCGCCAGAAGATCCGCCTGCAGCCGCGGCGGCACTTCGCCCATGCCGAGGTTCTCCAGCAGATCCAGCGCGGTGTTGTAGATCCGTTGGATCTCGGCCTCGGTCAACGGCTTGTAGGCGCCACCGACCTGCCCCGGCGGACAGGGATCCACCGCCGGTTTGGCAGCGCGCTGCGCCAGCCGTTCAAGACGTCCCCCTCGTTTGCCACGCTGCGCATTCATCGCCAATCCCACCCTTTTTGCCTGCCATAATTCAGGCGCGTTCCGGCGCGGGGAAGCAAATCCCCCCGCCTAATTCCGAAATCAACAAATCCAGTTCACGAAAACTTCGAAATCACATCCCCATCGTTGCGATTGGTCTCTCGCTGCGCCCTATTCCATCAGGACATATGGAGGCACTCCCATGAAATCGCGTACCAAGGTTGTGGTCATCGGCGGCGGCATCGCCGGTTGCTCGACGCTCTATCATCTGACCCAGGAAGGCTGGAGCGATGTAGTGCTGATTGAGCGCAATGAGCTGACCAGCGGCACCACCTGGCATTCGGCAGCGCAGGTGACCAATTTCGGCATGACCCAGACCATGGTCGGCCTCAAGACCCATTCGATCAACCTCTACAAGGAGCTTGCCGAAGACCCCGAATACCCGATCAATTACCATCACGGCGACGGCGGCATGCGGCTTGCCAACACCTCCGAACAGATTCAGGCCTATCGTCACTTCACGTCGATGGCGCGCGGCATGGACGTGCATTTCGAGGTGATCGACGCCGAGGAATGTGCCCGCCGTCATCCGCTGATCTCTACCGACAATCTGCTCGGTGGCCTCTGGGATCCGCTTGATGGTGACATTGACCCGGCGCAGCTCTGCCAGGCGCTGGCCCGGCGCGCCCGTGCCGCCGGGGCCGAGGTCTATCGCAACACGCCGGTGAACGCGCTGACCCAAAACAAGGACGACACCTGGACGGTGCATACCGATCAGGGAGACATCGATTGTGACATCGTGGTCAATGCCTGCGGCTACCGGGTCAACGAGGTCGGCGCGATGATGGGCGTGCATCACCCGGTTGCCTCGATGGAGCATCAGTATTTCCTGACCGAAGAGATCCCCGCGATCCGCGACGCGGGCCACCGGATGCCGCTGATCCGCTGCCCGATCTCCGATTACTACTGCCGTCAGGAGAAGAACGGCCTGCTGGTCGGTTTCTATGAGCAGGATTGCAAGACCTGGGGCATGGACGGGATCGATCCGAATTTCGTCAACGCGCTGTGCCCCGATGATCTCGACCGGGTGATGGACGTGCTTGAGGGCGCCTTCGAGCGGATGCCCGCGCTGCGCGAGACCGGCATTCACACGGTGGTCAACGGCCCGATCACCTATACGATTGACGGCGCGCCGCTGGTCGGGCCGATCCCCGGCAAGCGCAATGCCTTCTGCATCATCGGTCTGCGCGCCGGTCTTGGCGAGGGTGGCGGCCATGGCTGGCTGCTGGCCCAGCAGATCGTGCATGGCGAGGCGTGTTACGACACCTGGGTGATCGACCCGCGCCGCTTTACGACCCATGCCAATGTCGAGCTGACCGCGCTGAAGGCGATCGAGGATTATCAGAACGAATTCCGCTTCCATTTCCCGCATGAACACCGCCCGGCGGCACGCCTGGCCAAGACCACGCCGCTGACCCCGGTACTGGCCGCGGAGGGGGCCGAATTTACCGTGGTCAGCGGCTGGGAGCGGGTCGATTACATCAAGCCCGCGCCGGACTTCCACCCGACGTTGAGCTTCGATTTCGACGAGGCCTTCGACGTGATCGGCGCCGAAGTGGCGCACGTCGCCAGCAAGGTCGGCCTTTGCGAAGTCAGCGGCTTCAACCGGTTCGAGATCACCGGCGCCGACCGCCATGATTTCCTCGACCGAATGTTCTGCGGCAAAGTTACGCGTCGCGCGGGCCGGATCGGGCTGGGCTATCTCCTCAACCACCATGGCATGGTCAAGGGCGAGGCTACCATCGCCAACCTGCCCGCCAGCGACCGCGGGTCCGAGCGGGTCTGGTATGGCTCGGCCGCGGCCAGCGAGTTTCATGACATGGATTGGCTGCAAAGTCATATGCGCGGCGACGAGGATGTGCAGATCCGCAGCCTCACGGCCGATCAGACCATCCTGGTGCTGGCCGGCCCGCATGCCCGCAATGTGCTTGCCGCCTGCGCGCGGGGCGATTGGTCGAAAGCGGCCTTTCCCTGGCTCACGGTCAGGGAATGTTTCATCGGCTATGCCCCCGCCACGGTGATGGGCGTGAGCTTCTCGGGCGAGCATGCCTATGAGATCCATGTGCCCAACGCCTCGCTCTACGCGGCCTATCTGGCGCTCAGACAGGCCGGGGCGGGCCATGACCTCAAGCTGTTCGGCGCCCGGGCGGTGGAGTCGATGCGACTGGAAAAGGGGTTCCTGCACTGGAAGGCCGACCTGCTTACCGAATTCGATCCGTTCGAGACCGGATTGGGGCGGTTCGTGAAGCTCGACAAGGGCGATTTCATCGGCCGCACGGCGCTGCTGCAACGCCAGGCAGAAGGCCCGCGCAAGCAACTGGTCACCCTGAAGATCGACGCCACCAATGCCCCCGCTCACGGCGGTGCCTCCCTGATGCAGGGCGCGCAGGTTGTCGGCACGGTGACCTCGGGCGACTGGGGCCATCGTGTCGGGCTCAATCTCGCCTATGCCTTCGTCACCCCGCAATATGCGGAGACCGGCAGCCGCCTGCAGCTTGACCTCTGCGGCGAGCTGGTCGGAGCCGAGGTGATCGCCCCCTCCCCCTATGACCCTGACTACACGCGTATGCGGAGCTGATCGCGATGCAGAAGATTGCCGCCATCGTGCATGTTGAAGCGGGCTTCGTGCCAATCGAACTGGCGCTGGAGCAGGACATCCTGCGCATGGCCGACAGGTTGCGGCGAAAGCTGCGGTTCAGCGTCCGGATCTGCACCTTAAGCGGCCAGGAACTCGGGGAAGGGCTCGGGGAAGTATTTGTGCGGGCAGGTCCGATTGCTGCCGAGGGAGCCGGGCAGCCGCGCAGCGAGAATGATATCCTGCACCTGCGGCAGGTTATCTGGCGCCCCAGACGCTGCCCCACAGTGACTCAATCCCTACCTACCTGTTCGACATGCGCCTGCCCCGAGGTGGCACCGTGAGCGGCCGCGTTGTCGGCATTCTTGGCGGCATGGGTCCCGCAGCCACGATCCTGCTGCAACAACGGCTGCTGGACCGGGTGCAGGCGGTCGATGATGTCGATCATCTGCCGTTGCTCATCGACATGAACCCGCAGGTGCCGTCGCGGATCGCGCATCTCGTCGAGGGCCAGGGTGAGAGCCCGGGACCGGTGCTGGCCGATATGGCGCGGCGACTGGAGCAGATCGGCGCCACCGCCTTGGCGATGCCGTGCAACACCGCCCATCATCATGCTCTGGAGATCGAGGCTGCGGTCCAAATTCCGCTGCTGAACATGGTCAGGCTGTCCGTGGCGGAGGCGGCGCTCAGCCTGCCGCGCGGTGCGCGTCTGGGTCTCCTCGCCTCCCCCGCTGTGCGGCAGGCCGGGGTCTTTGCCCCGGCACTCGATGAGGCTGGAATCGGCGCGCTCTGGCCTGCTGACCAAAGCGCCATGCTCGTCGCGATCCGTGACATCAAGCGTTGCGGCGATACCACGACAGCGCGCCGGATCTTCAAGGATGCCGCGGCGGAATTGATCGGCCGCGGCGCCGATCTGCTGCTGATTGCCTGCTCCGAGTTTTCGCTGATCGCCCATGTGCTGCCCGGCAACACCCCGACCATCGATACAATCGACGTTCTGGCGAAAGCGATCCATGACCACACTTTGAAGGATTGAGTTGCCCCATGGCGATTACCTACCAGAAATCGGCCGACGAGCGGCACGGACGTATCAACCGGCTGGAAGGGATGAACGGCCATGCCTGTGACGCCGAAATGCGGCTCCGATCCGCAGTAACTGATCGAGGTTCAACCTCAAAACGACGCTCCTTTCTGGGCGAATGATGATCTCAAGCAATCCGCAAAATTCGTTATAGATGACGTGCCTGCTGGGGACAGGTCCCCCTTCACTCCGGGTATCGGCCAGCCTGTTCCGCGCTCAAATGCACGCGCAGGGACATTTCGATATGCGCCTGCGCTGCCGCGTCTGCCGCGTCCGGGTCGCGGGCGCGGATCGCGTCGAGGATGCGCATATGTTCGCGGTGAAGCGCCGGGGCGCGGCCTTCAGGGATATATTTCAACCCTTTGAGCAGCGCCATCTCGTCGGAAATCGCGGCTATCGAGCGGAGCAGGAAACGATTGTGGGCGGCTGAATAAAGCGCCGTGTGAAACTGCCAGTTGATCTGGTTCAGCAACCGCGGATCCTCCGCGGCCTCGGCGCTCTGCTCGAGAATGTTCTCCATCAGCGCGATCTCCGCCGTAGAGGCATGTTGCGCGGCAAATCGCGCGGCGACACCTTCAAGCTGCTGACGCAGCTGGTAAAGCTCCACCACCTCGTGACGATCGAGCTCGGCAACCACGGCGCCGCGCTGCGGCTCCATGTTGACCCGTCGCTCCGACTGAAGTCGGCGCAGAGCCTCGCGAACCGGGGTGCGGCTGACCCCAAGTTCCTTGGACACCACGGATTCGCGAATCCGGTCTCCGGGGTTGTAGACGCCCTCACGGATCCATTGCGACAGGACCTGATAGACATTTTCGGCCAGTGAAGGCGCGGTATCCTCATTGCTGCTGGCGGCATTCTTGGCGGAGGAAGTCTTTGTCATCAGGCGTTTTCGTCCTTCACAGGGTGTGACCGTGGATAATGCAATCGCCCTCGAAAACCAATCTTGTTTTTCATTGCACTCGTTTGTATACATTAACGAACAATTCGGAGGAGAGGCAGACGATCTCTCCCCGGCTGGGTTCAACCAAGGAGGAGACGCCTGATGATACGACCCCTGACCAAGCTCGCCATGGCGGTGAGTTTTGCCGCTCTGGCCACTGCCATGCCTGCCGCTGCCGAATATCCCGAGAAACCGGTCAAGTTGATCGTTGCCTATTCGCCCGGCGGCGGCACCGACACGGCCGCACGTACCGTCGCGAAATACGTCGAGAAACATTTCGGCCAGCGGCTCGTGGTGGAGAACAAGGCCGGGGCCGGCGGTCAGATCGGCTTTTCCGCACTCGCCAAGGCCAAGACCGATGGCTACGAGATCGGCTTCATCAACGTGCCTTCGATCCAACTTGTGAAGCAGCTGCGCGAAAACGTGCCCTATGAGATGGCCGATTTCGCCCCGATCGCCAATATCCAGCTCGATCCGGTCGTGGTCGCGGTCAACGCGGACAGCCCCTATCAAAGTCTCGCGGAGCTGCTCGAAGCCGCGAAGGCCGAGCCCGGCGCCCTGAACATCGGTGCCGACGGCCCGCAATCCAATAACCAGCTGCAACTGATCGTTGCCGAAGATGCGCTGGAGACTGACTTCAATTTCATCGCCTTCGACGGGTCCGGCCCGGCGATCAAGGCGACCCTGGGCGGTGAGCTTGCCGCGTCCCTGCCCTCGGCCAGTGCGGCGAGCTCGCATGTCGATTCCGGCCGTCTGCGTCTGCTCGGCGTCTTTGCGGACGAGCGCAGCCCGCTGTTCCCGGATGTGCCCACGGTCAGCGAAGCGGCTGACACGGCAGTGCCCTCGGTCGGCGCCTCGCTGCGTGGCATCGCCGCCCCTGCCGGGATCTCCGATGCCCACAAGGCGCGGCTCGAGCAGGCCTTTGCCGATGTGATGGCCGACCCGGAATTCATCGATCATGCGAAGACCGCCGGTCTGCCGCTGAAATACATGGATGCTGCCGCATTCGAAGCCTATCTCGAGGACGCGGATGCGGCCCTGGGCAAATACATCGACCTGATGAAGTAATCGAACCAAGGAAGAGCCGAAATGACCACCCGCACCCGTGATCTCATATTCGCCGCGCTGGCCCTGACGCTGGCCCTGGCAATCGCCGTCACCGCGTTCGGCTATCCAGTCGGCTCTTCCTATTTCCCCCGCAGTCTCGCCGTCTTCATTGGAATGATGGCCCTGCTCTTCGGGCTGCGCGTCCTGCTCCGCCCGGCCGGGATGCCCGAGGCCGCGGCGTCGATCAACCCGCGCGCGCTCCTGGCCGTGTTCGGCGGCGTGGCCGCCTATGTGTTTCTCTTCCGCCTTGCCGGATACGAGATCGCCACCTTTGCATTCCTGTTGCTGCTGACCCGCTGGCTCGGCGCGGCGGGCTGGATGAAATCGCTGGTGCTTGCCGCCGCGATCACCGCGCTGATGAACCTGATCTTCTTTGGACTGCTCGGCGTTCCGCGCCTTGACGCGATCCTTTTCTAAGCCCCCCGAGAGGACTTTAAGATGTTTGAGAACGTTCTGTTGGGCCTGCAGACGCTGGCCGATCCCGCGCTGTTGCTTGCGGTTCTGCTGGGCGTCGTCGGGGGCGTTGTGATCGGGGCGCTGCCCGGACTTACCAGCACCATGGGCGTGGCCCTGCTGATCCCGGTGACCTTTTCGCTGCCACCACAAGTCGGCCTGGCGATGCTTGGCGGGATCTATTGCGCCTCCACCTATTCCGGCGCGATCAGCGCCATCCTGCTCAACATTCCGGGCACTTCGGCTTCGGTTGCCACCATGCTCGACGGGCATCCGATGGCCAAGTCGGGAAAGCCCGGCCGCGCCATTTCCCTGGCCACCTTCGCCTCCTGCATCGGCGGCATGATCAGTATCGTCGCGCTGCTGTTCCTGGCGCCACAGCTCGCCGAATTCTCGCTGCGGTTCGGCTCCCCGGAATATTTCCTGCTCGCGGTCTTCGGGATCACCGTCATCGCCTCGATGTCCGCAGGGGCGATGGAGAAGGGTCTCATCGCCGGGGCGCTCGGTCTGATCCTCAGCACCGTGGGCGTGCATCCGCTGACCGGCACCATGCGTTTCACCGGCGGCGTTCCGAGCCTTTATGACGGTATCCCGCTGGTGGTCGCGCTGATCGGTCTCTATTCGATCCCCGAGGTGATCGACCTGATCGAGCGCGCCAAGAGCTCCCGGGACAGCGCCCGTGGCGTCGACAGGACCAGCCACTGGGAGAGCCTGCGCGAACTCGCGGCGCAGAAATACAACGTGCTGCGCGCCAGCCTGATCGGAATCGTCGTCGGCATCGTGCCCGGTGTCGGCTGCAGCGTCGGCGGCTTCCTGGCCTATGATGCCGCCAAGCGCGGCTCGAAAACCCCGGAAGCGTTCGGCAAGGGCTCATCGGAAGGGCTGATTGCCAGCGAGACCGGCAACAACGCCGTGACCGGTGGCACGTTGATCCCGCTGCTCACGCTCGGCATTCCGGGCAATCCGGTGACTGCGGTCCTGCTCGGCGGCATCATGATCCATGGCCTGCGCCCCGGACCCGAATTGTTCACCACCAATGCCGATGTCACCTATGGGTTCATCTTCAGCCTGTTCCTGTCCAACCTGCTCTTCGTTCCGATCGGCCTGCTGCTGGCGCGCTACGGCCTGCGCATCGTGCAGGTGCCTGCCGGGATCCTCGCCCCGATCATTCTGACGCTGGCGGTGATCGGCGCTTATTCGCTGCGCGCCTCGCTCGATGACATCTGGATCATGCTGGCGATCGGCGGGCTGGGCTGGGGCATGGCCGCGCTGGCCGTGCCGCGCGCGCCGCTGGTGCTGGGGCTGGTGCTCGGCACATTGGCCGAGGGCGAGCTGGCCCGGTCGCTGGCACTGGTGCGCGGTGATCTTGCGGCCTTCGGCATGCAGATCCTGACGCGTCCGGTGTCGCTGATCATCCTGCTGCTCTGCATCATCGCGATTGTCCATGGCATCAACCAGCACCGCCAGAATTCCAAGATGCTCGAGTAATTCTTCCTCTTCCCTACCATTTCGGAGACCTCCATGTCCGCGATCAAATCCGCCCCCTGTCCCATCCGCAAGGTCGGGGACGGGACGGCCCATCATTTCTTCGGCTATTACAACAAGAGCATCTGGGACCCGGCCGGGGAGAAGCTTCTCGCCGTCCGCGTGCCCTGGCTGACCCGCGATCTGCAGCCCGAGGACGGAGCCACGGTCGGCTATTTCGACCTCACCGATGGCGACCGTTTCTATCCGCTCGGCACCACAACCGCCTGGAACTGGCAGATGGGCTGCCAGTTGCAATGGCTGCCCGAAACGGCCGGTCAGCGCGTCGTCTACAACGTGCGCTCCCCGAAAGCGGGCGGGCAATACCCCGGACTGGCCGCCGCGATCACCGAGATTCCCGGCGGCGAAGTGCAGATGCTGCACGATCCGGTCTATTCCGTCTCCCCGGACGGCAGCTTCGCGATCTGCGTCGATTACCGGCGCTTCAACATCACCCACCCCACCATCGGCTATACCGACGATACCAGCGCCGATGACCTGCCGCTGGCGCCGACGGAGGACGGCATCTTCCGGATGGACATGCACACCGGAAAAAGCGAGCTGGTGCTGAGCCTGCACGCCCTCACCCGAAACGAGCCCGTCGCCTCCATGGAAGGCGCGATCCACTGGGTCACCCATCTGGAGATCAACCCCGGCTCCGACCGGGTGCTGTTCATCCACCGCTGGACCCGCAGAGTCGAGGACGAGACCTGTTTCCTGCACCGGCTTTACAGCATGGCACCGGACGGCAGCGCCCTCACCCTGCTGGAATGCACCGATCACCCCATCCCGCATCTCGACGAGGCACATGATCCGGATCGGCTCGACACGTTTGACTATGAGAAATCCGAGTATCAGATCTCCCATCCGATCTGGCGCGATGACCGGCATATCATGGTCTGGGGGCCGAACAAGGGCGAGATCCATTACCAACTCTATGACATCGACAGCGGCAAGGCCGAGGTTGTCGGGGCGGATGTGCTGACCGAGAACGGCCACATGACCTATTCGCCGGATGGCAAATGGATGGTCTCCGATACCTACCCGGACAAGGAGACCAATATCCGTATCCTGTTCCTCTACCATCTCGAAAGCGGCGTGCGCTATGATGTGGCTGAGCTCCAAACCGATCCTGATCTCGGCAAGGAAAACCGCTGTGACCTGCATCCGCGCTGGCACCCGCAGGGCAATGCCGTCTGCGTGGATTCAGTGCATGAAGGCGAGCGCCAGCTTTATATCGTCGATGTCAGCGCGCTGACCGAGGGCTAGTGTAAAAAGGCTTCGTATTCGATGCGCCACGTGATCCAAAGCGCGGAAGGCGGAGCGGTGACATGAGCAAACTTTACTGGCCGACCGACAGGACGGCCAGGCCTTTGCGTTTCCGCCGACACCACCCGGCCAGCCATGTGCTACGCCAGGGGGCCAGATCGAGGACGTGAACATTTCATTCCTGGCGGCGTTTGGTCCAACCAGTGGCCGGGACAACCGAGCGATGGCGCGACCAGGCGATGCCAACCCCAACCAGGATAATGATAAGCCCCGCCAGTTCGAATGCCCGGTCCGGCACCATCAGGCCGATTGACCCGAACCCGACGATCAACCGCTCGATCGGGCCAATCCGGCCAACACCGTAGAAATACCCCTCGAGCGCGCAGGACAGGGCGGTCAGCGCCGCTATGGCGGTGCCGATGGACAATACCATCTGCATGATGTCTCCGCCCTGAAGCAACAATGCGGGCTCATAGACGAATACGAAAGGCAGGATGAACAGCGCGGCCCCCAGTCGCATGGAGGTAAAGCCCGTGGCCATCCCGTTCGCGCCGGAGATCTGCGCCGCCGTAATGGATGCCAGCGCAACCGGCGGCGTGATATACGACAACATGCCCCAGTAGAGCACAAACAGGTGCGATCCGATCGGCGACAATCCCAGTTTTACCAGCGCCGGTGCCAGAACTGTCGCCAGGAAAATGTAGCAGGCCGACACGGTCATCCCCATGCCCAGGACGAAGCTGGTGATCGCGCCCAGACACAGCAGCAGCAAGGTGCTCTGCCCGCCATATTGAACCAGTTCGCGCGAGAACGCACCGCCCACGCCGGTGATCGCCAGGGAGCCGACGACGAGCCCGATGCCGCAGAGGGTGGCGATGAGATAGGCGATGTCGCGGGTGACGCCTTCCACCAGTTTCTGCGCGCCATCCAGCCCCGGAACCTGCCGGTAGCGCATCAGCGAGACGAGCAGCATTAGCGCCGTGGCATAATAGGCCGCGTGCGCAGGGCTGACCAGAAACAGCAGCACGACTAGGGCAATCAGCGAGACCAGATGATGCCAACCCTGCCCAACAACGGTCCCCAGGCCCGGAATATCCTGAGAGTCGGGCGCGCCAATATCGTTTCGGGCGGCGAACAGGTCCACCTGCAGCAAGAGTGCCAGGTAATAGAGCGCCGACGGTACGATCGCGGCCACGACGATGGTGGTGTAGGGCATGTCGAGGAAGGACGCCATGATGAAGGCGACAGCGCCCATCACCGGCGGCATCAACGTCCCGCCGGTGGAGGCGCAGGCCTCCACCGCGCCGGCATAGCGGGCGGGATAGCCGGAGCTCTTCATCGAGGTGATCGTCATCCGCCCCGTGGAGAGGACATTGGAGATGACGGAGCCCGACAGCGAGCCGAACAGCGCGCTGGATATGATCGCGACCTTGGCCGCCCCGCCCCGGCGTCTGCCCATCAACGCCATCGACAATTCCATGAAGAACCGCGCGCCACCGATCGCGTTCAGCACAGCACCGAAGATGATGAAACCGACCAGAGTGTCGGCCACTACCCTGAGCGGTATCCCGATCAGGCTTTCCATGCCCATGACATGCGCCGCCGCCGTTTCCGTCACGTTCAGGGACGGCCCCCAGAGGAAGCCGGGCATATATTCGGCAAACAGCGGATAGGCGGCGAAGAAGCTGCAGATCACCAGCAGAAGAAGCCCGCCCGACCGGCGCAGGGCCTCTAGGGCCAAGATCACCATGCCGATGGAGACCGCGGCGGGCAGGATCGGTGCCACCACATCCCAGCCCTGGGCGAGTATCCGTTCCGCGTTTACCGCAAGATAGCCCCCCGCCGCCAAGGCCGATGCCGAAAGACCCCAGTCAAGCACGCTCGGCGGCGCGTCGCGATTGGCCGGGCGCGCGGGCAGCAGCAAGAAAGCGGCGGCGAGGAAGATCGCGATCAACAGGTAATAATAACGATTGGAAAGAAGCGGGAAGACACCGAACAGCGCGATATTGAAGGTCTGAAGAACAATCGCGGTCAGGCCGATTGCCCCAAGGGCACCTACGGCTAGGCGTGCAGCGCGGCGCGGGCGGGGCTGTGCTGTGTCGCTAGGCCCTGACATTTCGAATACCTCCGGCGTTGATGACATCCCCCCGTGCGCGAAAACAGGCACGGGGGGCAGATACGAGACGATCAGTTCAGCATTTCATCGCGTTTCTCGGCCCAGAAGGCAGGCCAATCCTTGGAAGAAACGTTCTGATCCATCGCCGTTTCGGTTGCCTGCTCCCACGCCGCCTGCACCTTGTCCATTCGTGCCAGACGCGCATCGTTCCAAGCCTGATCGTCGTCCGTCCAGACGCCGATCTCCTTCAGATACCGGATCGCACCGGGATGAAATGGCGCATCCTGAGGGGTTGTGCCCGCATCGGCCAAGGCCCAGCTGGGCATGGCCGGGGTCGCGTCCTTGTAGATGCCAAAGGCCGCATCCAACGCCTTGATGAAGTTATAGACCTCTTGTTCCTCGGTCTCGGCATAGACGGTGATCATCGGATAGCGAACGGCGAAAATCTCTGCAGGCTTGTCTTCGGAAATACCCGCACCGCCTGTTGCGGTAGCGGGCGCGAAGAAGCTCGCAACCTTTGAAATAGCCTCCCAGCCTTCGGCATTGTCCTTGGGCAAGCGAGCCCAGCTCAGCCCGCGCGATGATCCCTCGAGTTCGTAGAGCGTGGCCGCGGTCGGCGTGGTGCCGGCCACATCGGCCTGACCATCGACGACGGCTCTGAGGGCCGCGCCATAGGAGGGAACTTCGACGACCTCGACATCCTCCCAGGTCAGACCGGCGAAGGCCAACATCGCCTCGACCTTGATGTTGATGGACGGGTTCGCCTTGATCCGCGGAACCCGCTTGCCACGGATATCCGCGATGGACTTGATGCCGCTGTCCGTGGCGATGGCCATGCCGAAGGTGGAGGGGCGTCCGGCGACGACACGCAGGTCTTGAGGGCCCCATTCCTGGGCTTCGAAATCATAGAGCGCCTCGGTCGCGAAATAGACTTCATTGGCAAGCCAGCCATATTGCACGCGCCCGGTCTTGAGAGGCAGAAGACGGCCGATGGAGGTGCCCGAGGGCATGATGCGCACCCGGGTGTCGAATTCCTTGCCGAAAGCATCGGCGATGGCGGATGCCTCGACATACCCGCTCGAGCCCACATCATAGGTGGACCAGAGCATGGAGCGGGGCAAGTCGGCTT
This sequence comes from Sulfitobacter aestuarii, assembly GCF_042685005.1. NCBI lineage: Bacteria > Pseudomonadati > Pseudomonadota > Alphaproteobacteria > Rhodobacterales > Roseobacteraceae > Sulfitobacter > Sulfitobacter aestuarii. Next base: position 67,493 of record NZ_JBHUMP010000015.1, read on the forward strand.
CCTGTGCCGAAGCAGGCAAAGCGGCGGCAATGGCGATGGCTGCACCGCCGATTGCGGAGCTGAGTTTATAGGTCATTTACGGTCCTCCCTGGGATGGTGAATACGGATTGTCGAATTTGCGCCGCGTCAGATGCGGCGTTTGTCAGGTGTGATCCCTTCATCTGTCAGATGCGCGATTTCATCGGCGCTGAACCCGGCTTCGGCCAGGATCTCGGCCCTGTGTTCGGCGAAACGCGGGGGCTTGCGGCGAAAGCTTGCAGGCGTAGCCGTGGCCTTGATCGGTGCGCCCAGACCGCGATACTCGCCCATGCTGACGGTCATCTCGCGGTGCGCCGCATGAGGATGCGCCAGGGCTTCGCCGACATCCAGAACCGGGCCGGCCGGCACGCCCGCGGCTATCAATGTCTCCGCGAGCTCTGCGCCGTCGTATCCGGCCAGCGCGGTCTCCAATACCATGCGCAGCTCTGCGCGGTTGGTCACCCGCGCGCCGTTGGAGACAAAGCGCGGATCGGCGGCGATCTGGGGCGCACCGATCAGGTCGCACAGGCGGCTGAACTGCCTGTCGTTCCCGATGGAAAGGTAGATCGGGCGCCCGCCGGTGGCATAGGTGGAATAGGGCGAGATATTGGGATGATCATTGCCCGTCCGCCTCGGCAGGTTCCCCGACAATGCATAATTGGCGGCATGGGGATGCAGAAGCGACAGCGCGCTGTCGAACAGCGCCGCCTCGACAAACTGGCCTGCGCCTGAAGTCTGCCGGTGATGCAACGCCAGCAGGATGCCCTGAACGGCGTTCAGCCCCGTCACCATGTCCACGACAGGCAGGCCGACACGGGTGGGGCCGCTCTCCGGCGTGCCGTTCACGCTCATGATACCGCCCATGGCCTGCAGGATGGCATCATATCCGGGCATGCCCCCGAGCGGACCGTCGGCGCCGAAGCCGCTGACCCGGCAGTGGATCAACCGCGGGAAGCGCTCCGAAAGCCTGTCATAACCGATGCCCCATTTTTCCAGAGTGCCGGTCTTGAAATTCTCCAGCAATACATCCGCGTCGGCCAACAGGCGCATCAACACGTCGCGCCCGGCCTCCTGCCGCAGATCGAGTGCCAGGGCGCGCTTGTTTCGGTTGATACCGATGAAGTAGGACGCCGTTTCTTCCTGGAAGGGCGAGCCCCATTCGCGGGTTTCATCTCCCGTCGGAGGTTCGATCTTGATCACATCGGCGCCGTGGTCGCCCAGGATCTGCCCTGCGAAGGGACCGCCCAGTACACGCGACAGGTCGATGACCTTCAGACCTTTCAGCGCCCCTGTGTTGGCGCCGCTCATTGTGCTGCCACCCGGTCCACGGCGCTTTCATCGGCAACAAGGGCACGATCCAGCAGAGCCGCGATCTCCTCATCGGATTGCCCTTCGGCCGCGGTCATGTCCAGCGGGTCGCGCGCGCGCAACTTGTGCGCGGCTACCGCCTGGGCGAGTGTCTTGCGATCGCCGCAATACCCGGAACGCCCGGCCAGCTGTGCATCCTCCCACAGCATGATCGCCGCCGAGGTGGCGTTATAGACCGCCGTGGCCGCCGCGCGCACTTCGGATTCAAGGGCGCGATCATGCGCAACCGTGTTCAGAAGTTCGGTGGCGCGCGCAAACAAGGCTGCGATCTCTGCGGTTTCGCCTCCCCTGTCGCCCGCCTCTGCCAGCAATTGACCCACATAGGCCCTGAGCGCCTCCAGCGCCCCCGCCCGGCGCACGGCGCGGGCGACATCGAGCGCGACGATGTTGCTCGTACCTTCCCAGATCGACCCGAGATGTGAATCGCGCAGGACGCGGGCATCCGACCATTCTTCGATATAGCCGCAGCCGCCCCGCACCTCCATGCCATCACCGGCCACCTTGCGGGCGTCGCGACAGGTGCGGAACTTTATCAACGGGGTCAGGATGCGCAGCACCCTGGCCATTTCGGCATCGCCTGAATCCGCGGCCTGCAGCACTTTCGCGGTATGAAACACCATCGAACGGCCCTGCTCGGCGGTGACCAGCATTTTCATCAACTGCCGACGCATCAGCGGCAGGTCGATCAAGCGCGCGCCAAAGGCGGTGCGGTGCTTCGCGATGAACAGCGCCTCGGAAACCGCCCGCCGCATCAGGCCAGCCGACCGAACCCCGTTGGCCAGACGTGACATGTTGATCATGTCGGTCATCTGCTTGAAGCCCTGACCAGGATCGCCGACCAAATAGGCCGTGGCTCCCTCAATGGCGATTTCGCCGCTGGCCATGGACTTGGTGCCCATCTTTTCCTTCAAACGCAGGATGCGGTACTTGTTCTTGGTGCCGTCCGGAAGCGTGCGCGGCACCAGGAACAGCGAAAGCCCGCCGGTACCCGCAGCACCGCCTTCGGGACGGGCGAGCACCATGCCGAGCGCGGCATCGGGGTTGGAGCAGAACCACTTGTCCCCATAAAGCCTCCATTCGCCATCGACCATCCTCGCCGTCGTCTCGATGGCTCCGACATCCGACCCTGCGACCTGTTCGGTCATGAACATCGCGCCTTGGAACAACTCATCCATGTCCTGGCTGGTCAGCTGCTCGAAATAAGTGTCGATCAGCTCCTGAGAGCCGAATTTGACGAGCGTTCTCGTCAGTGAATCGGTCATAGAGAGCGGGCAGCAGAGGCCGAATTCGGCCTGTACGAACAGATAGACGAGCGCATATTTGCACATCGGCGGCAATCTTCCCTCCGCCCCGAACACGCCGCTGCGGTGCGACATCGCGGCCAGACCGAATTCACCAAAGGCATAGCGCTCCAGCTCGACATAGGATGGATGTTTGTGAACCCGCTCCAGATCGGCGCCGTTGCGGGCGCGGATCTGCAGCACCGGGGGGTTCTTGTCCGCACGCAGCGCGAGATCCTCGAGGTGACTTCCGACCAGCTCGCCCATGCGATCCAGTTCAGGCATGACACGCGGCTGATCGCTTTCGGCGATGTAAAGCCACGCCAGATCCTGCAACGCGCTGTCAGAGGCAAAGGCGTTCATTCCGGCACTGTCGGGAATGTTTTTGTGGATAAGCGGGGTCATGACAGGTCCTCTTGCGGATGAATGATCGTTCCAATGCGACAGGGTTTTTCGCAGATTGTGGCAAAGATCATTCGATATCCAATACCGATCCTGTATAGTGCGATTGCAAAAATGCTATCGCGAGGCAGCCATGGCCATCACGTTTCGCCAACTTCAGCAGTTTCTGGTGCTTAGCAAGGAATTGCATTTCGGACGCGCGGCCAAGCGGCTGAACATCTCCCAGCCGCCGCTCAGCGTCAGCATGAAACAGCTTGAAGAAACCCTGGGCTTCCTGCTGCTCAATCGGGAGCGCAAGGGGGTGCGGCTCACCCCGGCAGGCGCGGTCTTTGCCGAACATTGCGCGCGCATTCTGGGGCAGCTTGACGCCGCGCGCGCGCTGGCTGAGCAGAGGTCGAAAGGTGCTTCCGGCACGTTGACCGTCTCTTTCGTGCCCTCAATGCTGTTTCGGGATTTGCCCCGCACCCTGCGAAATTTCGAGGAAACCTACCCTGCGGCGGAGCTCGACCTGCAGGAGATGAACACCAATCGCCAGATCGACAACCTGTTGCGGGGTGCGGTGGATGTGGGGTTCATCCACGCCGTTCCCCTGCCCCCGGAACTGGCGTTTCACAGTATCGAGACGGAGCGTCTGGTCTGCTGTGTTCCGCGCCAGCATCGTCTGGCCGGGCGCAGCCGTATCTCCATTTCCGAAATGGCGGGCGAGAAAGTGCTGGTCTTCGCCCGGGAATTCGCCGCGCATTATCACGACCGGATCGTCAGCCTTCTGCGTGCGGCCGATGTGGAGCCCTACACCCCCTATCGGATCCAGCATTGGTTTACCGTCATCGCCTTGGTTGCGCAGGGCATGGGAATATCGCTGGTCCCTCGATCGCTGTCCCGCTCCGCCATGGCGGATGTGACTTACATCGAAATCGATGAACCTGACGCCGAACACGAAGTGCAGATGATCTGGCGGGCGAGCACGCAAAGCGATCTGACGAAGACGTTTCGACGCCATGTGCGGGTCCACGGACTGGGCTGACCTGCCCGCCCATCTGTTTCGAACTGAAATATGCGCCAGTCACGGTTCACGGACCGGCGCCGATCAAGGTCAGAAGTCGAACAGATCGCTGAGGAAGCTCTCGCGCCGCTTTTTCTTGTAGGGTTTGCCGCGATAATCGTCGCGATGTGCCGCACGATGATGGTCGTCTTCGTCGTCGTAGCGTTCTTGTGCCCTGGGCGGCGGCGGCGCCACACTGCGTTCGATGATCTTGTCCAACTCTCCCCGATCCAACCAGACGCCGCGGCATTGGGGGCAATAGTCGATCTCAACGCCGGAGCGATCCGTCATCACCAATTGGGTTCCGTCAATGGGGCATTGCATCAGTCAAATCTCCTTGTTTCAGAAACCATCTGGGGATGTCGGCATCGAATGACAAGCGCGTCCCCTCAGATGATCCGTTTTCCGATGGGTTAGGCGAAGTTTTGCGCTGATGTCACACGCCTCGCGCCTCGGCAGCGGACAGCAACCCCTTCAGAAGCAGTGCCGGAAAGCCCACTCGGCCATTTTCCGCGCGTCCGGTCCTGGTTTCATCTTCCCCGGGAACCGCAAAATGCAGCGCGGGTTTAACCTCAGCTGATCAGCGCATCCCGCGCTTGAAGCCAATGGAGGAGAAAACATGAAGTACCTTTCAACCACGCTCGTGGCGACCGGTTTCGTCGCATCATTGGGATCCGCAGCTGTCGCTCAGGACATGGATCCCCAGACAATCACCTGCAGCGATTTCGTTGCGATGGCTGCCGAAGACCAATCTGACGCGCTGACAGCGCTCAAGGACGCGAAAATGGCCGCCGAGTCTTCAGCCGCGACATCCATGGATAGCTCGGCTTCCTCTGACACGGATACCGCCGCGACATCCGATACGACTGCTTCGGATAGCGACACGATGACATCAACCGACACCGATACATCGGCGACTGCCGACACGGATACGTCGGCTTCTGCGGACACCGATACATCGGCCACCGCCGATACGTCCGACACCGGCGACACGATGGCCGATCCGGAAGTCGAAGCTCTGAAAACCGCCTGCGAAGGCAATGATGACGCCCTGGCAATGGACCAGCTGGAGGACAGCTGACGCTTCAGCATTCGTCCGCGAGAGGATCTGCCCCGAGCTCGTTCGGGGCAGATCAGATCGTTATGTTTCGACATTCCCGTTGACGGGTTAGCCGATCCCTCTGCAACTTCTTTCGCAGAACAGGCTGCCCGGATGCCTCTCCGCTGTAATCCGGAACACATTCGTTGCCGAAAGCGAGTGCATCCGCGCCAGTCTCCCGCACGGGCGCTCCGGTGGAGGAATCGTGGCTCGGGTTTCGCCAAGTCAGCCAGATCGATTAAGCACAGATCTCAGCAGATCTTTTGCACCAATACTGGGTACCAGATTTCCAAGACGCACGCAGTCTGTCAGGTGATAATGATACTCAAAAACATGACGTCATCTTCGACGAATGGGCGCGGTGTCCGAAGGCTGTTGGCGGGATGCTCAACGTCGGCGTAACCAAATAGGATCGCTGCCTGAACAAGACGGTTCTCCGAAATATCAAAATGCTTGAGGATGACGGGCGCGTATTCGGCTGGAAAGGCCTGCAACACGCTCGCCAACCCTTTTGCAAGTAGGCCCAAGGCCAGCCGAGCGCAGTATCGACACGGTACCCTGTTCGGAAATCATCGCGGATGGTGATCGCGACGAGCAAACTGACACCTGGAATCCAGTCTACGACGAGAATGGCGTCAATCTGAAAATGGAGCCGGACGGCAAGACGGTGAAGATGCCTGGGTCTATCATTCCGCTTGCCTCGAGCGCAGAAGGAGTGAACGGCTTCATGCTCGTTCCCTACGCGGGTGTCTGTATCCATGTGCCGCCCCCGCTGCCGAACCAGCTCGTTTTCGTGACCACCGAAACACCAAGGCCGAATGCCCGTCTACGGGACGCGGTTTGGGTGATCGAAAACATGGCCGCGCGGCCGCAATCGACTGGGATTGGCGATAGCGGCTATGAAATCGTCGCGAACAAAATAGAGGCTTATCAGCGGCCAAATAACTAGCAAGCCAAAGGCATCGGTCCGCAATGCGTATTTTCATGAAGTCACAATCCACCAATTCCGCCGGGGACCGAAACGCCTGATTTTGTCAGAGATTGCCAGAACCTCAGGTCAGCTGCTGCTCATCCCGGCGAGCATGGCCCCGAGGGCGACGAAGTGAATCAGCATGATCGCTCTGTCGTTCCACAGCACGCCGACGGCGAACCAACCAAGGACGCCGACAAGGAACAGGTAGAGGTTCCACGGCGTCCAGCCAAAGGCCGTTGCTGTGTAGCCCATGATCTGGATGACAGATGCCGCCCACTTGACCTGGAAGGCGATACCCTTCGCCCCTGAGGCAGTTACTGTGATATCAGACGGCACGGGTCAGCCCTCCGTCGATCCTCAGGTTCTGGCCGGTCATGTAGGCGGCCCCTTCGGAGGCCAGCCACGAGATCAGGGACGACACCTCGTCCGCGTGTCCGTAGCGCCCCATCGGGATGCGCAGGCGGCGATCCTCGGTTTCCGGCAGGCTGTCGATGAACCCCGGAAGGACGTTGTTCACGCGGATATTCTCGTCCGCGTATTTGTCGGCGTAAAGCTTCGTGAACGCGGCCAGGCCCGCCCGGAACACCCCAGAGGTCGGGAAAAGCGGATCGGGCTCGAAGGCCGCGAAGGTCGAGATGTTGATGATCGCACCGCCGCCCTGCGCCTGCATGAGTGGCGTGACCAACCGCATTGGCCGGATGACGTTCAGCAGGTAGACCTCCATCCCTGCATGCCAGTCCTCATCCGAAATTTCCAGCACGGGGCCTTTCGGGCCATGACCGGCCGAGTTGACCAGCACATCCACCCGGCCCCAGCGATCCTGCGCGCTTTCCACCAATGCGGCAAGATCGTCCGCCTCTCGGTTCGACCCGGTAACGCCGAAACCGCCCAGCTCCTCGCCAAGCGCCTCGCCCCTGCCGGACGATGACAGGATGCCGACCCGGAACCCATCTGCTGCCAACCGGCGGGCCGCATCGGCCCCCATGCCACTGCCGCCAGCGGTGACCAGTGCTACCTTTTCTACTGACATCGTATGCTCCATCGTTGTTCTGGGTCTTATTTTAGAATGCCACGATGGTTTTTCGCGCCAGAATTGACGTTGCGTGATAGTAGGAATACTATTCCATCATGTCCCCACTTCCGTCCCTCAATGGATTGCGTGCTTTTGAAGCGGCAGGCCGTCATCTCAACTTCCGGGCAGCCGCCGATGAGATGGGGGTGACGCAGGGGGCAGTCGCGCAGCAGGTGCGCCAGCTCGAAGCGCATCTGGGAATGCCGCTGTTCGACAGGTTGCCGAAAGGGCTGGCGTTCACTACGACCGGACGCGGCTATCACGCCCGTGTCACCACGGCCTTCGACGAACTGCGCGCCGCCACCGAAACCCTACGCCCGGAACCGGACAAGGTGCTGGTTAGCGTGACCCCGACCTTCGCCGCGAAGTGGCTGATCCCGAACCTGCCGGATTTCTCGGCCGCATGCCCGAATGCCGATCTGCGTATCCTCGCTACCGAAAGAATGTCCAGTTTTCACGGGGACGGGATCGATCTGGCCATCCGCCAAGGCAAACCGCCCTTCGGCGCGGCATTGAAGGTCGTACGACTTTTCCGGCAGGAGGTCATCGCGGTCGCGGCCCCCTCGCTGGTTGCCGGTCACCGCTTGCCGATCGACCCGGAAGCGCTGTCGCACCTGCCGAAACTGCATGATGCACATGATCTTTGGCCCGCATTTCTCAAGCAGCTCAACGTCGCGGATCGGAGCAGGCATGGCCTGCGGTTGAGCCAGACGGCTCTGGCGCTTGACGCCGCCCTATCAGGCCAGGGCGCGGCCCTCGTCAGCAGCTTTCTCGTGCGTCACGACATCGCTGAAAAGCGCCTCGTGCAAATCCACCCCGCGGCCCTCTCAGGAGAGCAGGATTTCTACTTGCTGGCAGAGCGCGGGCCGAGGCGCGGGCCGTCGACTCAGGCCGCGTTCGATTGGTTCGCCTCGAAAGCTGAAGCCGAAGCTTGAGTTCGTGTCTTCGCAGTGGGCAGGACTTTCGCCCAAGAAACGTCTGAGAGACGAACGATTTCAAGGCTTCGGTGAGTGTGCTCAGATTTCCGCCCCCCGGACCGCTACTCCGAATACGCAATTGGTTCGGTAGTCGCGGCTGGTCAGGGTAGTGTTTACCTTCCCCTCGTGCCCCGCCTCGCGCAGCGCCCCGGGGCGCGACTGTGGTGTCTGCACCGCTGCGGATGAGCCCTGAAAAGCCCTTGCAAGCGGATTGTCGCGTGAATCCTTGGATGTAAGGCGTTGCGATGGCCAAGTGGATGCGTCAAACAGCATGGGCAAAGGAGAGCAGAATGCTAACGGTCGGCATTTTCAACGATACTTCCGTCACGGGGCATTACGGCTGCACCGCAGTGATGGATACGCTTATCCGCGAACTGGCGGTCAGAGACGTGAAACCCGCATATCTCTGGCCAGTAGCCGAAGACTGGCACGGACATCTTGCACGGCTCGAGAAGTTTCGTCCGGACATGATCATCGTCAACGGCGAAGGTACCATCCATCATTCGCTCGAGCGCAAGCGGACCCGTGACCTGCTCGACATCGCGCCCTATGCACGCGACCGGGGACTGCCAGCGCATCTGATCAATGCATCGATCGCGGATCTCGACCCGTTGGCTCTTGATGCGCTCCGGGGCTTCACCAGCATCCACGTTCGCGAGTCCGAGAGCCTAGATTATCTGGCCGCCAATGGCATCAGCGCCCGTTTGGCGCCCGACCTGTCGCTCGGCCTCTCACCCCCAAACGCGCCGCCGACACGATCCGGCGTTATGGTCACGGACAGCGTATTGAAGGAGTCGGCGCAAAGCCTGCGGTTGTTCGCGGCCGAGGCCGGCGCACGACACGAAAGGATGAAACCCCGTACAACGGTCCGGGAATTCTTCTACAAGCGCGGCAGACGCCTGCTCCGCCGGGGGCCTCTGATCCGGCATTGGCGACCTCGTTCGGACCCCCGCGCATTTGCGCAGCGCCTGTCGGCGAGCGAGCTTATCGTGACAGGCAGGTTCCACAGCGTCCTTCTGGCCATACTTACAGATACGCCTTTCCTTGCTGTCGCCTCGAATACCCGCAAGATTGAGGCGGTCCTGACGGATGTATTCGGCAATACCGAGCGGCTCGTGACACCGGCGGCTCTGGAAGATCCAGAATTCACGCGAAGCCTGCACAACATCTCCCCCTTTTCAGATGCCGAGCGAGTGGCCCTTGCACGCTATCGCACGTCGGCCACTGCAGCCCATCAGAAGATGTTCGACACTTTGGTGGAGACTCACCCCCGGTGAACTGGCTGAATTCCTTAGAACGCTCGAAGCGATCCATGCGAGACCGCATTTTGCTGGCGCCTTGGATGCCCGGGCGTCCAGATATTCTGGAACCGCAGGAATACGCCGATCGCCGCGTTATTGTCATTGGCCCGGCGGAGACGCTTGCTGATGATCTCAATGGCACAGAGGTGGACGAATTCGATGTCGTCGTCCGCTTGAACAACGGGATCAGCCTTGCCGCTTCCCGCCCGGAGCTGTTCGGACAGCGCACCGACCTGCTGTTTCACAACCTGCGCGAAACCGGACATCGTAGCGCCGGAGAAATTCCGGGAGAGTTCCTGATGCGGCACGGTGTCGACACCGTGGTTTTTCCCCATTGGGGGCGCAAGCAATATTGGAAGAAGCGCGCTTCACTTCAACGGGAAGGCGGACCGCCCCTGAAGATCCTGCCCATTGAGATGATGCAAGGGCTGCGGGAGGATTTGTCTGACCGCAAGCCAACGATCGGCCTCTGCGCCATAATGTTCTTTCTGGCCAGTCCGGTCAGCGAGCTGGCCATCCATGGTTTCACCTTCTTCGAGACACGCTATGCGCCAGGTTACAACGATGCCATCAGGACTGCGGGAGATGCACAGACTTGGGTGGACGCACGGGGCGCACATGATCCTCTTTCAGAGAAGAATCTCCTGCGCGCGCGGCTGGCCAAGCCCGACATACCCCTGGTGACGCTCGGACGAAACACGCGCCGGTATCTCGAGGCAGGGCCAGCTATCTGAAGAGCCGTGCGTCCGTAGTAGATTATAACAGATTCGAGTTATCCCCATATTTTCAGGGTGCAGGTAGTCTCGAAAATAGGGAAGGGTGGATTGCGGTCGGCTGTCCGTATCGGACATAAGAATTAAGGCAATCTCTAAGCGGTTTCCTGTATGTGAACACGGCAATCAGAACAGACCTACTATCCAACTATATTCCTTCAGTTTTGTCTGACAAAATATTGTGTCATCTAATCGCTTCGCTACACTTCATGACGAGTCATCGGACGCCGACGTCATATCGCGCTCTTATGTAACTATTACGGGATCAGGTTGAGGCATAGTAACGCTCCAACCCTGAAAGCACCAGGGCACAGTCGCTTTCAGACATGACATCGAGGCTTTGCACACAGAACGATGCATATGCGCCGGAGTTCAGCCTCTTCATGACGTCCGCCAACGCTTCGCCACTGGGACGTCCAGGCCGGATGTAGCCGACGTCAGTCGCGGGCGCCACCTTTGCTCCATTCGCAATCTCAAGATGGTTGGACAGCCCGGTCGGAGAGATCTGCTCAGCCGATCTGAACCTGTGACCGGCCTGCCGCCGCAGGGCCTCTGGATCTTGCTCATAGAACCGCGCAAGGGTGTCGCGGTGCATCGGATGTGGTTGGTGTTCCGCCAGAAAATAAACCGATGTTGAACCTGCCAGCCGCGCAGCCGCCCGTTGCGCGGCACCATAACCGGGGCGGTCGCGGCCAATCCAGCGTTTCAGCTTCGCCATCATGGGATTCGGAAAGCGCCGCATTCTGCCACGCAAAACTGCCCGGTCACCCTCGAAAAAATAAGTCTCATCCAGCGGGCGACCGATGAAGATATCGTCATTCAAATAGATAAATCTGGGCGCGAGATCCGGTATCCTATGGATCATGGTTTCGATCGATCGTGAGGAGAAGACTGGCAGCAAATCGGCATGCTCGCCATAAATACTGCGGTGATTGACCACTCGAATGCGATCCCGGTATGCAGGATCATTGATGATGGGCCGCAGGATTGTGGGATACTGATCGTCCGTAACAATATGGATGCGATCGATAAACGGACAAAATTGCAAGATCGACAGAACGGCGAAGCGGATTTCGCCGGAGCTCGCAAAGCGGGTGGAAGCGACTGCGTCGAAATGAATGTCAGCGCCATTCTGATAGCGAAGACGCTTCGCCCGGTGAATGGGATCGGCCCCGTCGACCCAAGTTATCACGGCATCGATAATAGCTACCTCCTTAGGATCAACTTGGCCAAGGGCCGTGTATAAACCATTAGTTTCTGCCGCAAGCAGAACATTTTACCCGTCGAGGGGCGCGATACGGGGCGAGCTGCTTGCCGACACATACTAGGTGTTCAGTCCCGGCATCTGGTGGATCGAATCGATGAAGAATCTGTCTGGCTCTGAAGTCCAGATCTTGCAGATGTATTCGTATTGCGTGAGGTCGCTCAGTGTCTTGAGCCTGCGCGCGAAGTTGTAAGCAGCCATGAAGTCGGCGAGATGCGTGCGCAGCTGATCATGGTTGTCATAGTGGTATCGCTTCACTGTCGCCTCCTTGATCGTACGGTTCATCCGCTCCACCTGGCCGTTGGTCCACGGGTGATTTGGCTTCGTGAGGCGATGTTGTATGCCGTTCGCTTCACAAACCATGTCATGTCAACGCCGACTGAACTTTCCCCAGTGCCGAAGTAAAATTCCCCACTTTGGCGGGTCCGGTAATCAGCCGGGATCAGGGATTGGCGACCTCGTTCTTGGGTGGGCGAGCGCGGCGCTTCTGCGGCGGTGGCGGTGTGATGCGGGCGTTGGCGCGGACATGCTCCGGGATGAGGTCTGCGTGGGCGCGTAACCTGTAGCTGGCACCCTCGATCTGGACGACGACGGCGTGGTGCAGCAGCCGGTCCAGCAGCGCGGTGGCGACGACAGGATCGCCGAAGACCTCGCCCCACTCGGCAAAGCCCCGGTTTGAGGTCAAGATCATGGCGCCTTTCTCGTAACGGGCGTTCACGAGCTGGAAGAATAGGTTGGCGCCGCCCCGACTGATCGGCAAGTACCCGATTTCGTCAACGATCAGCAGCGAGGCGCGCGCGTAGAAGCGGATTTTCTCGGCGAGCTGGCCCTGACGCTCGGCCTTGGCGAGGGCGTCGATCAAATCGGCCAACGAGGCGCGATAGACCTGACGGCCGGCTTTCACCGCAGCGACGCCGAGCGCGGTGGCAAGATGGCTTTTCCCGGTTCCCGGTGGCCCAAGGAAGTGAACGACCTCGGCGCGCCGGACGAAGTCGAGCTGGGCGAGCGCTGCGATGCGTTCGCGGTCCAGAGACGGCTGGAAGCTGAAGTCGAAGCTCTCCAGCGTCTTGATCGGCAGGAGCTTCGAGGTGCGCAACGCCACGTCAATCCTGCGGGTCTCGCGCGTCGCGTATTCTTCGCTCAGCAGCGCATCGATTGCTTCGATGGCGGTGATCTCGCCGTTTTCGAGCCGCTGAATGGTATGATCCAGCGCCTCTACGCACGGGGCATCTTCAGCCCGACCAGCGCGCCGCGGATTCTGTCGAGAAGTATGGTCATGAGCGCGCTCCTTCAGCTGCGAGGCGTTTGCTCACAGCGTCGTAGAAGGACAAAGGTCGAAGAGGCACACCCGGCGTTTGAGGGACGGGCCGAAGCGCCGGTGGTGCCTTGCGATGGGCGGGATCGACCCGGCGCAGGTTCTTTCCTTCGAGAACCGAGTGCCGGGCGATCAGCGCGCCCTCCTCGAAGATCCGAACCTCGTGCGTGTGGTTTTGGACCTCCACGATGCGCTTCCGGGTCGTATCCGGAACGCTGTAGTAATTGCCGTCGACCGAGACCATGCCCTCATGGCTGACCCGCCGCTCGACGGTTAGCACGGCGCTGTAGGGGATTGCCGGAAGTGTCGTCAGGCGCGACTGTTCCTCGGCGAAGGCTTCGTTGACGACACGCCGGGTCGTTGCATGAACCCGCGGGTTTGCGATGCCTGTCCGCCATCTGTCGAACTGGGCGTTCAGATCATCAAGGTTCTGGAAGGTCCGTGCCAGGAAAAAGTCCTGGCGGATGTAGCGGAAGGGACGTTCAACCTTGCCCTTCGTCTTGGCCCGATACGGCCGACAGGCCCGTGGCACCGCGCCATAATGGTTCAGCAGCGCCACGAGCGAAGCGTTGTAGGTAATCACACCGGCCTCGTCCTCGCCGATCACCGCAGTCTTCATCCGGTCATAGGCCAGCCGCTCCGGCGCGGCTGGCTGTTTCCACTGGATTGCCTCGAAGCAACAAGGTTCCCGTCGCGAAAGACTTGGGGATCTTTGGAACACAGTCGACCACGATGCCGCAGATGTTCAGATAGCCGGCGGGGTCATCGGTCCCGTCTTAGAAACTGCGGCGCGCAAGCCCGGCTGGTCTTTTATCCGCTGCCAGTAAGCCGCAAGGATGGGGCGATTTTCAAGTTGTCCGGTCAGCTCCAGCAGCGAGAGCATGTAGGACATTTGAATGTCAGCCAACATCGGTGCGTCGCCCATTAGGTACGGGCGGTCAGACAGCCGGTCCTCAATGTGGTCGAGATTATTGGCAAGCTCGGCTTTCATCCTTGGTTCTTCCGGCACCTCTTCTTTGTCGGCCATCGTATCAAATACCGCCGACAGTATCGGCATGGCAGCTGAGCTTTCGGCATAATCCAGCCATTCGGAATGCTCGAAGTAGGCTTGGGTTCCGGGTTCGGGTTGGAAGCGATTATCGCCATAGGTAGCATCAACATAGCGCAGGATCGTCGAGGATTCCGCGAGAACGAGGCCATCATCCTCAATCACCGGTGATTTTCCAAGGGGGTGAACCGCCTTTAGCGAGTCCGGCGCCCCGAATTTCTCGGTGCGGTCATAGAGGACAAGCTCATGCGGCGTGTCCAGTTCCTGAAGAAGCCATTCGACGCGGATCGCGCGCGAATAGGCAAGGCAGTGCAGTTTAAGCATGGTAAGTCCTTATTGATTTAAAGTTCAGGCGCCCGGTGGGTCGTCGGATGCGCGTCCGCTTGGCAGGGGCGCCGACGTGGCGGCACAGATTTCGCGAAGCGCCGATTTCAGTCCTTCTTCGAGGGTTGGATGATAGAACGGCATGTCCAGAAGGTCGCTCGCCGTCTCGCCACGTTGAATCGCGTGGACGAGCAAATGTGCCATGTGGTCAGCACCGGGGCAGAATAGCTCGGCCCCGGTCAGGCGCCCATGGGGTGCCGCTGCATAAAGACGCACAAGACCCTTGGCGCGCGCGTCGACCTTGGCGCGGCCTTGATCTGCATAGGAGGCGCAGCCGGTGAGCGCGTGTTCACCAGCACTCTCACCGAGTATGGCAAGGGGAGGATCGGTAAAGGTCAGCGCGAAAGCCACGGTGCGGGGGTGGGCCTCTACACTTGGATAGGAAGCAGCATTGTGTCCGGCCACGCTGCCCTCGTTGCTTGCCTCGTGTAGCACAGCCGCATTGGCGTTCGCATCACCGGCTATGAAAATGGGGGCGTCGCCGCATTGCATTGTGGTGCGGTCAAATACCGGCACACCATGCTCGTCAAGCTCCAGACCAGCCGTGTCAAGTCCGAGACCTTCAAACGCTGGTGGACGGCCAGTCGCGACGAGAACGCGGTCGAATTCTCGCCTGCCGCTAGAGGCACCGGACCATGACAGCTGCACGCGATCGTTTGATTTTTTTACGGCGATATCTACGCCAAGGTGGAGCGGAAGCTCCTGTCCGATGATCTCGACAATTGCGGCCTGCACGTCCGAATCCCGCGCTCCGCCAAGGGTGTCTTCATGATCAAAAAGAACCGTGTCGACACCAAGTCGAGACATAGCTTGCGCCAATTCCAGCCCGATCGCGCCGCCCCCGACCACCGCGAGAGAGGCAGGCAAATCCTGCATTTCGAATACGCTCTCGTTGGTGAGGACATAGTCGCCAATACCTTTGAACGGCTTGGGAATGCTGGCATAGGAGCCGGTCGCGATCACGATTGACTTGGCGCTTACAGTGTCGCCGTTGTCGAGGGACAGCGCGTTCTGATTTGCGAAACGCGCACGTGCTGTTATGCAGGTGCCGGCCGGCAAATCTTCGAATGATGCACGCGTTGCCGCCACAAATTCATCGCGCTCCCGCCGAACGCGCTCTAGCGCCCCCCGTCCATCGATCGCGACGTTTTCTACTTGCACGCCGAACACCCCCGCGCCGCGGGCGTGATATGCTGCGTTTGCCGCAGCGATAAGAAGCTTTGAAGGCATACAGCCCGTGCTTGCACACAGTGTGCCACGAAAGGCCTCATCAATCAGGAGCGTGCGCGCGCCGTCCTGACGCGCGCTGCGCTCGGCCGCGAGGCCGGCAGTGCCGGCCCCGATGATGGCGACATCGGTCTCATGATGCGCCATTACTTGGCCTCATAATCCATCACATAGATCGACTTGGCGTTGACGAATTCCTTCATGCCAAAGCCGCCATGCTCGCGTCCGTAGCCGGAATTCTTCACGCCACCGAACGGCATATTGGGGATCGCGATGTTAAACCCATTGAGCGTAATCATACCGGTGTCGAACTGCTCACCCGCAAGCTTGCGTGCGTGTGCTTCGTCGCGGCTGAAGATACCACCACCAAGGCCATAGCGACTGTCGTTGGCGATACGCATTGCATCCTCATCGTCCTCGGCTCGGATGACCGATGCGACAGGGCCGAACAGCTCATCGTCATAGGCAGGCTGGCCGGGCTTCACGTCGACCAGCACGGTCGCGGGATAATAGGCACCTTTTCGGTCAGGCGTTTTACCCCCGACGACGGCACGTGCGCCTTTTTCGATGCTTTCCTCCACCTGCTGAGCAAGCTTGTCGCGCAGATCATCGCGCGCCATTGGTCCGAGGGCGGTCTTGGGGTCCGTCGGATCGCCTAGTTCGACAGCTTTCATCTTTTGGGTATAGCCCTCGACAAATGCATCGTAATTTTTCGCCGTGACGATAAAGCGCTTGCCGTTCACACAGGTCTGACCGTTGTTGTAGATCCGCGCCGTAACACAGGCATCCACCGCGAGATCGATATCGGCATCGTCCAGAACAATGTATGCGTCGTTCGATCCAAGTTCGAGTACGGTCTTCTTAAGTTGCTCAGCCGCTTTCCGTGCGACGGTACGGCCAGCAGTATCGCTGCCGGTCAAGGTCACGCCGCGCACCAGATCATTCTCGATGATCAGATCAGACTGTTCGTGGTCAATCAGGAGAACCGTAAAGAGGTTCTTCGGAAGACCTGCGCGTTCCATCAGATCCCGCAGGAAAAGGCCCGACCCGGTACAGTTTTCGGCGTGCTTTAGAAGAACCCCGTTGCCAGCCATCAAGTTCGAGATAGCGTAGCGCACCACCTGATAGCAGGGAAAGTTCCACGGCTGGATACCGTATATGACACCCAGTGGTGCAAAGTGGATGACGCCCGTGCCGCCGGGAATGTCGCGCTCTTCGTCTGCCAGCGCATCAGGTCCCTTATCGGCGGTAAATTTGCAGATCTGTACGCACAGATCGATCTCGTCGCGGCTGTCCCCGATCAGCTTGCCGACTTCGCGGGTCATGAGCTGGGCAAAATCTTCCTTGCTGTTCGTCAGTTCCTCGCCAATCGCACGAATGTTCTCAGCGCGGTCCTTGGTCGACTTCTGCCGCCAGTCGAGGAAAGCGCTATGGCATTCGCGGACAGCGTTCTGCGCCTCGTCGTTGGTCATGAAGCTATAGGTTTCGAGAGTTTCTTCTGTCGCTGGATTGATGGTGGTTATCTGGCCAGTCATGAATGTCTCCGCACTGATTGCTATTGAATTCCATGGAGACAACGTTTCCCGCCCGCCTTGGTTCCTTGCGTGCAATTATATTGTGTGCAAGCATTATGACCTGCCGATTGAAACCTCTAAGAGGTTCGATCCTGTTTTGGTAAAAGCGATCCATGATGAACCGCATGAGACAAGAGGTGACGAAGTTGAGCAGGACTGCGGAAGAGATGAACGATCTTGCACTGGACATGCAGCTTTGTTTTCCGCTCTATGCGGCGTCAAACCTTCTTACGCGTCGCTACCGGTCGGTCCTAGAACCGCTGGAGCTGACCTACCCACAGTATCTCGTGATGCTGGTCTTGTGGGAAAGCGCTCCACAAAGCATCGGCGGCATCGGTGAAAAACTTCATCTAGACAGCGGAACGCTGACACCGCTTATAAAGCGGCTCGTCGCAAACGGTCTCGTCAGCCGGAATCGCGATCAAGCCGATGATCGACGTGTGCTGGTCTCGCTGACTGAAAAGGGGCAAGCGCTCCGGACGGCTGCGGCAAATATTCCGCGTTCCTTTGTCGAAGAATTGCAGATCGATCAGGATGAACTCAAGCACCTTCGCGATGCGCTGAAGCGTTTCGTGCAGGGCCTGACGGTGCGGGCCAATCAGATCGGCGACGGCAAAGATAGCAAGTCCTGAAATATACAGATCGAAGCGGACCGGCGCACAGTTTGGGACTGAACACCACCAGTTTGCGTCGGGACATTTGTCATATTGGTCCTGGGATTGAACATTCCCAAGGTTGGCAATGCAATTACGAACCTACGCTTTCAAACTCGCAAAACAGAGAACGTATACTCAGTGGGAAGGGAACGTAATTAGTCGGTGGCGTCATCAAGAAAGCCCAGCCGGTTCAAGACACCTGTAGCCCATCGGCTTGCATCTTCACCAAAACAGTTGTCAAGCGAGTCCACCGCCACAACGCTTCCAAGTGCCAAGCGTCCCAGGAAGCATAACCCCACCAACGGTTCGCCCTGCCCGTCCACCAAACGCCCAACGGCAGCCGTCTTAGCTCCAAACCCTTCCGATACTGGTCGCAGAAGTTGCTGTGATATTAAATCGCACACCAACACATCAACGATTTTCAATAGATCGGACGATGGCAGAACAGCATTGATCATTACCGAGGCCGAGGCGATTTTCCCATCAGTGTTCAATTTCCATCCAGCATCCGTCAACTCAATTTTCGGATCAGTGGCAAATGAAAGGTCAAGGATACCAGCGTTAACCAACGTGAGCATTTCGCGAGCAGACGATACAGGTGGCCCGTAGGAATATCGCTTTATCCCATCGTCAAAATTTGCTATCGCTACGGCTGTGTCCACTTCGACCTCGGCAAGGTTAAAACCGGAACGGAACCTGTCCTGCAATTTTCGCCAGATCTGCCCGATTGCATAGCCGAGTGTCGGCATGCGAGACCCATCGGCAAATCCGATGCCTAAAATGAGTGTTTCAAGGGAACTCTCCGTTTCCTGCGATCCGGGTGAGGCCCATTCTGTTTCCAACCATTCGATGATATCCCGAGTGTTGGCCGGTGTTTCTAGGCGTCTCATTACGCGATCAACAGCGGGGACCAGAGCGGCAGTGATAAGTTTGGCCGCAGTTTTCGGATCGGTATCGACCGCCCGATCAAGTGCGTCTGAGAATGCCTCGAATTCGTATGGCAAGAGATCAAACAGTGCGTCGATGCTCTCGGTTTCCGGTTTTGGAAACGGTGGTTTGCCGTCCAGCGAAAAAGGAATGATCTTTCTCGGTTCGCGCCCAGAAGCGCTGTAACCATGACTGTGAAAGCATCCGCCCTGAGCAGTTGTAAGAGCGCGAATGACGTCGAAGACAGACAAGCCTAGACCACGAATAGCGGCTGTTTTACCACGCCATTCGCCCGTTTGTTCAACCAAATATTTTGTGGGATAGGCATTTGCCAAATGGACATTCGCCTGGTGTGCATGAACCGTCCACTTGGCGAACTGCTCATCAGGTTCGGTCTTTGTTGCCGAGAAACGCGCGAAAGTTGGTGATGCCCTGAAGGGCGGCATATCATGGCGGTGTTCAGACGCCGTCAATTCTCAATC
>NZ_JBHUMP010000016.1:0-78396 GCF_042685005.1 Sulfitobacter aestuarii
CTTCGGGGTGGGCTTCTTCTGATCCATAGGGCTCATCCTTTGAGAGTTTTACTCTCCGGTAAACCCGGGGCGGTTCAAAACTACCTCGCGAAAGCTGCTCGCATCCCTCGCAAATCGCGGAATCTCCTCGGTCGGGTCGCAGCCGGTAGGGACATCGTCCCGTGGACATCTGATCCGAACCGGTGACATTGCCCGGATGATTGCGTTTCCACCAACCTGACCAATACGTCTGCACGCCCACTTTCGCCACGCCGCCAAGGGATGCCTTGGCGGCTTTCGTCGTATCTGATAGCTGGACTGCCGACCGGATTCGGCGTTTCAAAAAGCCAGTCGATGGCAGCCTCTATACGGCGTAGGTGATGCGCTAAATTGTGGGCAAATCGCGCAAGTCTTTGGGCGAACAGTACGCAAACTATTGGGCACTAACCGGCGATTTTCTTCAACGATCAAAAGCGGAATGCGCACGGTTACGCGGTGTCCTACATGTGGTGTCGTCATCCGCAAATCAACTGCCGATACCATCAGAGCAAACAGGGAGCGGTTCGGCGACAAGAAGACCCTGCGTGACCTTTGGGGTGTTTCACGCATCCAGTTGGATCTACTGTGTGAAGCCGGGTTGATGGCTTCCATCGAAATGACGGACCTCCCTGCTCTGGTGGATGCCAACCATGATCTGGAGGCCGCCCGCAAGTTGGTCGATCGGATCGCTGCAGACGCAAAGTCCGTTCACGGAAAGACAGGTAAGCGGCGGCTGGAGAGCACCGGGTTTTCAGCTTGACGGCTGGAAGTTCCAGGGCTCAAGCAAGGACGCGATGCGCCCCCGGGCGCGGCCGCCCTCGTCACCTAAATATTTTATCCAAGACCGAAGGCGGAACTCCTGATCGGCACGGTTGTTGATCCGTTGCACAAATCATGGAGTTTAGACATGGCTAACGAAGACCAGGCAAAAGGCAAGGCGAAGGATATCGGCGGCAAGGTCAAGGAAGAGGTCGGTGACGCGACCGATAACGAGGACCTCAAGCACGAAGGTCAGGCTGATCAGGTCGAAGGAAAAGTCCAGAAGGGTGTCGGCGACGCCAAGGACAAGCTGTCGGACTGACCACTGCCGGATACGGAAGCCAGTTTACCACCCCGCAGGAAGGCGTTCCTGCGGGGTTTTCTTTGGTCTTATCGAGGCGAGATATCGAGTTAAAAGGCATCGACCTGCCACGAACCATCCCGCCGTTCAGAAGATCACCTTCGGTAGCCAGGTCGCCAGTTCGGGCAGCAGCCAGATCAGCAGCACGCCAACGGCCTGCAGCCCGATGAAGGGCATGACGCCTGCATAAATCTGACCGGTGGTCACTTCCCTGGGCGCGGCGCCGCGTAGGTAGAAGAGGGAAAAACCGAAGGGCGGGGTCAGGAAGCTCGTCTGCAGATTGATCGCCATCAATATCCCGAGCCAGATCGGGTCATGCCCCATCAGGATCAGGGTCGGAGCGACGAGCGGCAGCACGATGACGGAGATCTCGACGAAATCGAGGAAGAAGCCCAGGATGAAGATGAAGACCATCGCGAAGATCAGCGCCCCTGTCGGGCCACCCGGCATGTCGGAGAGCAGCGCCGCGATGCGGTCTTCGCCGCCGAGGCCAATGAACACCAGCGAGAAGAAACCCGCCGCGAGGATCGTGGCGAAAATCATGGCGGTCATGGTCAGCGTGGAATCGATCGCCTCATGAATGATCCGCTCGCGCAGCGCCGCCCGCAGGGCCAGGACGATGGCCACCGCGCCGATCACCGCCATCAGGGCATAGAGCCCGCCGGTCATCAATTCGGCAGTAACCAGATCGCTGCGCTGCAGGCGGACCGGGAACATTCCGGCGAGGATACCGAGCGCAACCAAGGTGCCACCGCCGAACAGGATCAGGCGCGGGTTGAGCTGCAACCGTCGGCCCACGATCAGTAATGCGCCGACAGCACCGACCGATGCTGCTTCGGTTGGCGTGGCAATCCCCCCGAGGATCGCGCCCAGTACCGAGAAGATCAGCAGGACAGGCGGCACGATGGTCGCCAGGATTTCGGCGCGGTTCGGCTTGGCCATATCGATGGGCGCGGGTGGCATGTCCTGCGGGCGCAGGCGTCCGCGGATGATGATGTACAGGAGATAGAGTACGACCAGCATCAGCCCCGGGATGATCGCGGCCGCGAAGAACTGGCCGACCGAAAGCGCCTGAACGGAGAACTTTCCCTGTTCATATTGCGCCTGCTGATAGGCGTTGGACATCACGTCGGCGAGGATGATCAGCAGGGTCGAGGGCGGGATGATCTGCCCCAGTGTTCCGGCAGTGCAGACGATGCCGGAGGCGACACGCGGATCATAGCCTGAACGCAGCATGGTTGGCAGCGCGATCATGCCCATGGCAACCACGGTCGCGCCGACGATCCCGGTGGAGGCCGCCAGCAGCGCACCGACGAGGACGACCGATATCCCGAGCCCGCCGCGAAGCTGGCCGAAAGTGCGGCCCATCGTATCGAGCAGGTCTTCGGCGATCCGGCTCTTCTCGAGTATTGCCCCCATCAGCACGAAGAGCGGGATGGCGATCAGCACCTGGTTGGAAATGAGACCGAAGACACGCTGGCCGAGCGCGCCGAGCAGGCCGATATCCATCGCCCCAAGCATCCAGCCCAGATAGGCGAAGATCACGGCGACACCGGCGATGCTGAAAGACACCGGAAAGCCTGACAGGATCGCGACCATCAGGGCCCCGAACATGAGAACGTCGAGATATTCTGTCATCAACGGGTCTTCCAGAAAACGAGCCGCGCCAAGAGGGACAGCGATTGCAAAATGATGAGGATGCAGAAGGCGGGGATCAGCGTCTTCAGCAGGAAGACCGCCTCGATACCGCCGACGGAAATCGGCCCCTCGAGGATTCGCCATGAATTGCGCACCGAGGGCCAGGACCAGTAGAGCAGGACCACCATGGAGGGCAGCAGCAGGAAGAGATGGCCGAATATGTCGATGCGGCGCTGCGTGGCCGGGCTGGCCTTGGCATAGAAGACATCGACGCGGACATGTCTGTCCACCAACAGCGTATAGCCCGCCCCGAGCATGAACAGTGTCGCATGCATGTAGAGCACGCTCTCCTGCACCGCAATCGAGTTCACCCCGAACACATAGCGTCCGACGACAATGGCGAATTGCACCAGGACCATGAAGAGCGCCAGCCAGCGTATCAGCTTCGCGGTCACGCGGTTCAGTCCGTCGATGAAATCTGGGATGGCTTGCATCGGCCTCTCCTTGGCAAGGGTATGCCAACGCGCGGACGGGCCGCGCGTTGGCCGGGGCTCAGAAGCCGAGGACCGAGGCCCGGGCGTTCATCTGCCCGTTGTCGGAATAGGTCTTGTAACCGCCGACGAGATCGCGATAGGCCACGAAGCTTTCGGTGATCCGGACCACGAGTTCATCGTCGCTCTGACGCAGGTCGTCGATCACCTCGACCGCCGCGTCACCCATCGACGCGATCACATCGTCAGGCAGCTTGCGCACTTTGACATCATGCTCTTCGACGAGAGATTTCAGCGCCTGCGCATGTTTGGTGACATATTCGCTCCACACCTGGTTGTAGAGCCCTTCGCAGGCCGCGGCGACGACCTGCTGCAGGTCCTCGGGCAGATCGCTATAGGCTTGCGCATTGACCCCGCATTCCTCCGCCGAGGAAGGCTCGCCCACACCTGGCCAGTAGTAGTTCTTGGCGACCTGGTAATAGCCGAGCGCCGAATCCGTCCAGGGTCCGATAAACTCGCCGGCGTCGAGCGCGCCGGTCTGCAGCGCCTGGAACATGGCCGGGCCGCTCATGGCCTCGGCTGCCATGCCGAGCTTGGTGGCCATTTCGGAGGCAAGCCCGGTCGTGCGGAACTTGAGCCCCTTGAGGTCTTCGGCGGAGTTGATCTCATTGCGGAACCAGCCCGCCCATTGCGGCCCGGAGTTGCCGCACAGGAACGGCTTGATGCCGAAGCGCCCGTACATCTCATCGTAAAGCGCCTGACCGCCGCCTTGCACCATCCAGCCGAATTGCTCGTCCGCGGTCAGCCCGAAGGGCTGCGAACCGAACAGGAGGATGCCCTTCGACTTGGACCCCCAGTAGGCTGGAACAGCATGGTAAAGCTCTGCCGTCCCTTCGGAAACGGCGTCGAACACGCCGGGGCCAGGAACGATCTCACCGGCGGCGTAAAGTTTTACTTCGATACGGCCACCCGACAGCGTCGTGATCCGGTCCGCCAATGTCTGCGCGGCGACGCCCGGCCCGGGCAGGTTCTTCGGCCAGGCCGAGACCATTTTCCACTGGCGCTTGTCTTGCGCGATGGCCGGCGCGGCCAGTGAGGTCGCGGCGATGCCCACCGCACCCGCTGTCAGAAACTGTCTTCTTTCCATCCTGTCACTCTCCTTGTTGCATTCGTTGTGTCTTTGCGCAGACGGGTTCCGCCCACGCCACTGAAACTGGCACAATTATCGGGCCAGCGCCCGCATATCGCTTTCATCGGGGCGAATTTGAACCGATCCTTGCGCAGCCCGCCGTCGGAGCCTCACGTCATTGATCGGCTCCCGCCGGGAATTCCGCCGAAGTTTTTCAGGCATCGGCTTGCATCTGGGTGCGAGCCACCAGCAGAATGTTCCCGCTGAAAGGACACCTCCCGTGCAAACGGACTATAGATCGTTCCCATCCGGAAGTTGCGCGGCTACCCCATATTAAGCTCATGCTTTCGTCTATTATGTGTTGACATATAATGTCAACGAAGTCGGAAAAGCGTTGCGGTACCGGATCGGCGGGACGCGAAACTTGGAGCCGACAATTTGCTGCCAGCCTAGGGAAACCGCTCCCGAGCTCCTGTCCATGCGACAACGTCGACAGGGCAGCCACTGCAAAAGGCTTGATCGAATGAAAGATTGACGGCAGCATCGGAGCCGACGCGGCCCCTCGATTATTACCGGGTGCTGGCGCGAGTTATTGCATGGCTCTGTGAGCTGTCTGTGTTTCGGTGAACAGATTTTTTCAGGAAGCTGGTATGATTATAGACGCACGATCCTTGCCAGAAGGGGAAACCATAGACGTCGATCTCTGCATCGTCGGGGGAGGCCCGGCCGGGGTTACCCTGGCGCTGGAACTGGCGGGCACGCCGTTAAGAGTAGCCCTGATCGAGAGCGGGGATCTATTCTACGAGGACGATACACAGGAACTCTACGCCGGTCCCAATCTCGGGTTCCAATATGATCCGCTCGACGAGGCACGGCTGCGCTTCTTGGGTGGGTCATCAAATCACTGGAGCGGGCATTGCATGCGGCTCGCACGGGTCGATTTCGAGAAACGCGACTGGATGAAATGGTCCGGCTGGCCGATTGGCTATGACGACCTTGAGCCCTATTATGACCGTGCCCAGCCCTATTTCGAGCTGCATGAGGAACGCCCCTACGATATCGATTATTGGGCAAAACGGCTCGGCTATGATCTCCTCGATCTGGATCCGGATCTGCTCTCCAACGTCTCGATCAATTCCAGCCCCCCGACCGCATTCGGCTTCGTTTACGAAGATGCCCTGCGTCAGGCCGAAAACGTCACCGTCTATCTCAATGCGAATGTACTCGATATCGAGACCAATGCGGAAGCCTCGCACGTGACGGGGCTCGATATCGCCTGCATTGATGGCCCGCGACTACGGGCAGAGGCGCGCCGCTTTGTGCTCTGCATGGGGGGTATCGAGATCCCCCGACTGCTGCTCTTGTCCAATAAGGTGGCGCCGCGGGGGCTGGGCAATCAGAATGACCTTGTCGGCAGGTTCTTCGCGGATCATGCGGCGATCCGTCCAGCCATGCGGGTCCTGCTGAACAAATCGGGACCGGACCCGATATTCTACAACGAGCCCCACTGGTTGGACGACATCGGCGGTATGTTTCCGGCCGTCGTTTCCTCGGACGAGCTATTGCGTCGCGAGAAGATCGCCGGCTTCGTGTTTCATGTGTTTGCCGACACCTATTCGCCCGGCGAGCTTAGCCTGAGGAAGTTGATCCGAGGGGCGCTGCAGGGCGAAGATGTGCCCTATCTCTCCACGCAGGTTTCAAACGTGCTGACCGACATGGACGGGGCGCTCAATGGCGTGTGGCGCAAGGTCGGCGATCCTTCAGACACACTGATTGATCGGAACTGGGTCACGCCCTGGCTGGGCTTTGAATGCATACCCAATTATGACAGCACGGTTCACCTTGTCGACGAGACGGATCGTTTCGGGCAGCGTCGTATAGCGCTGGACTGGCAAGTGACCGAACAGGAGATGCACACCGTGAAACGGGCGACCGAGATCTTCTCCCGGGAGATTTCGCGCAAGGGCATCGGCAGGGTTTGGAGCGAAGTGCCGCGCGAGGACTACGATTGGCCATCCTATGTAGCCCGCGGCAAACATCACTGTGGCACGACACGCATGTCAGACGGGCCGAAGACGGGGGTGGTCAACGCGGATTGCCGCATTCACGGGATGGAGAATCTTTACATCAGCAGTTGCTCGGTTTTTCCCACCAATGGATACGCCACCCCGACGCTCACCATCGCCGCCCTGTCGATCCGTTTGGCTGATCTGTTCCGCGCCGAGGCGCGGGCGGGTCGTTTCTAGGAGGTTGAGATGAAACGACGTGATATTCTGCTTTCCGTGGCATCCCTCCCTGTCGCCAAGATGGCGATCGGCGCAACAACGTCGAACAGCTCTCTGAAAGATCTCGCAGCGATCGGTCGCGCAGCGCTTGCAGAAGGTGCCGTCCCTGCGGACGCTGCATCATTGGCCCGCGCGCTTGGCCTTGCATCTCCCAACCCTTCCAAACTCGCCGCGCACAGCTGGAACGGCCGCGTTGCCGGAGAACTGGCCGATGGAGACACGATATTTGTCGCCAACTGGTTCCTAAGCCGGACCGAAGTGCAGATCTGTGCGCTGCTGGCGATTGCCGAGGAACGGGTGGTATGATGCGGATCTGGCTCATCATCAGCTGCCTGCTGCTCTGGTTCGTGCTGCTGGTCTGGTTTGTGCCCGGCAGCCTCTACACGGGTACGTTTATCGGCATTCTCGTGGCGAGCATCTTTCTGGTTCGGCAGCGTCGGCGAAGCAATCGGAAAGCACGGAACGCCAAGGCGGAAAGCGCGCCGCTCCCCGGGGAGCCGTCGACCTGACGTCCTGATCAAAAACGCTGCCGCGCTATTCGTTGGCCAACAACAGCACCGCCTCGACCCGACGGTTCGCCTCGCGCCCGTCGGCCTCGAGATTGGAGGCCACCGGCGCAAGGTAGCCCATGCCTTCGGCATCGAGCCGGTCGGCAGCTATGCCATATTGCTCGATCAAACGTCGGCGCACCGCTTCGGCGCGACGTTTGGACAGGGCTATATTGGCAGCGAGACTGCCAACCGTATCGGTATGGCCGACCAGGGCAAGCCGCAGATCCGCGCGTTCCTTGAGCAAGTCGGCGAGCGCGGCGAGCCCGGCAAAGGGGCCCGCCCCGAGTTCGGAGGTGCCGGTGTCGAATTCCAGCCCTTTCAATACCAGATGGCCCCGCGCAAGCAGGCCCTCCGCCGCATCGTCCGAAGGCGCGGTTTCGGTCAGCACCGGGTCGCTTGCTTCGGCGACGGGGGCGCTGTCTGCGCCTGAAATATCACCTGCCTGGATGATCTGTACATAGGCCGACGTGGCTGAGGTGCTGGCCAGCAGGTTCACGACTTCCGCCGGGCTGCCGTCTGCCGCCCGGCGCAGCCCGGTCACCACATGATAGGAATTGATATCGACATACATATTCGGGCCCGGCAGCGTCTCCACCGCGAAGCGGAAATCGAAGCCGCCACATTCATCCGCCGCGCAATCCAGCAGGATCTCGAAATCCGCAGCCTGTAGCTGAGCACGCAGCGGGCGGATGGCCTGCAAGGGTGTCAGCCCGGGTGAGGCCAATCGCCATGCCGTCCTGCGCACCTCACCCTCCAGGCTGATCTTCTCGACCTTGCCATCTTCGAAAACCCCGACCGGGGCGGCATAGCGATCCGGCTCCGTGTTGCGGCTGACGTTCTGCCGGGCATTGCCGGGCAGGGTGAGATCCAAGGCCCCAGCGGGCCCAGCGAGGCTGGTGCAGAAGAGCGCCGCGAGCCCGGTGAACAGCCGTGTCATCGCGCCTGCGCGTGGTATTCGTCGTTGGGGCGCATGTCCGTGCCGCTGGCGACACGGTTGGTCATGTTGAAGAACCCGGCGACGCTGGCGATATCGAAAATGTCCCGGTCACTGAAGCCGACGTTGCGCAGCGCCTGACGGTCGGCCTCTTCGACGGCCGCGCTTTCGCGGGTGAGCTTGACGGCGAAATCCAGCATGGCGCGCTGTTTCGGATCGACCTTGGCGACCTTGTAGTTCATCACC
Source organism: Sulfitobacter aestuarii (assembly GCF_042685005.1). Taxonomy (NCBI): domain Bacteria; kingdom Pseudomonadati; phylum Pseudomonadota; class Alphaproteobacteria; order Rhodobacterales; family Roseobacteraceae; genus Sulfitobacter; species Sulfitobacter aestuarii. The sequence continues at coordinate 8,413 of NZ_JBHUMP010000016.1, forward strand.
AACGCTTCGCCCAATTGCGGATCGCCGGACAATTGCCGGACCGCCGCGCCATGGGCGACAAGACAATAGTAGCACTTGTTGACCGAAGACACCGCGACCGCGATCATCTCGCGTTCGAGCTTGCTCAACGCGGAATCGCCCAGCATCAGATCGTTGTACATTGCCGTGAAGGCATTCAGCTTGTCGATGTCGAACGCATAGGCACGCAGCACATTGGGCACCATGCCGAGCTTTTCCACACAGACGTCGAAATACTTCTGCGTTTCCCCGGGCAGCGGATCGACCATGGGCAGATCGAGGGCGGTAGGGTTGTCATCGGCCAAGGTGCGGCTCCTTCATTCAGGAATTCGACGATAGTGATAGCCGCCCGCAAGCTCGAAGCCCAGCGCGCGATAAAGCCCGTTGGCGGCGCGGTTCTCCGCAACGCAGAGCGCCGCCAGCCGCGTCGCGCCTTGCGCCTGCCCCCAGAAGGCGGCGCGGCGCATAATCCAGCGCGCCACCCCTTGTTGGCGTTGATGCGGCAGCACTTCGACGGCATGGACCATGCAGATATCCCCCTGCACGGCGGCGAAGGCCACTCCGGCGGGCTGTTCATTCCAGCGCGCCAGAATCCCGGTCTTGACCTCGGCGCGCGCCATCACCGCCAGCCGTTCGACGCCGATCCCGCCCTTGGCCCAAATCTCTTTCATGATCGCCAGCGGTTCCCAGATGCTGAAGGCGGTGACCCGCGGGATCGGCACGTCGGTGAGGTTCTCGATCGGCGCCTCGTAGATATGCGTCGGATCGACAATCTCATACCCTCTCGCCGCCAGCAGCGCGTCGAGCACGTCCTCGCCCTGCCGGATCATGAAGAGCGGTTGCTGGTTGAGGTCGCGCATCCCCGCTTCGGCATCGGCAATATCGGCCTCACTCACATCGCCTTCCGCCGTCGCGGCACAGACCCGCTGGCCACCCCCGTGCCCTTCGCGCAGCCGCCAAGGACCCTGAACCCAGCTCCGGGCGGCAGGCCATGTCCCGTCGATTGCCGTGTAAAGCCCGTCCAACGCCCTGCTCATTGGAATACCGCCTCGAGCCGGGCCAGTGCCGTGTCGATTTCGTCCTCGTCATTGCCGCGGATCACCACATGCGCGCCATAGATCCCGTCTTTCTGAAACGGGTAGGAGCCGATCGAGAGCATAGGATAATCCGCCGCCAGTTCGCCCAGCGGTCCGGCGATATCTCCCTCACCGCGTTCGATCCGCAGCGTCCGGCTGATCAGCGGCCTACCGCCGCTGAGCCCCGGCAAAACGCTTTCGACCATTGCCTGAAACACCGAAGGAACACCGGCCAGCACATGTACATTCTCGAGCCTGAAACCGGGGGCCGCCGAGACCGGGTTCGCGATCAGCTCGGCCCCGGCGGGGATCCGCGCCATGCGCAGCCGCGCCGGGTTGAGCTCGAGACCGGAGCGTTCGTAATGGGCCGCCAGAATCGCCCGGGCGTCGTCGCGCACGTCGATCTCGCGGTCGAAGGCGGCGGCAATGCAATCGGCGGTGATATCGTCATGGGTAGGCCCGATACCGCCGCTGGTGAAGACATGATCATAGGCGCGCGACAGGGCCTGAACCGCGGCTATGATGGCGCCATTCTCATCGCCGATCACCCGGACCTCCTTGAGATCCACCCCGATCTCGGTAAGCTTTCCGGCGAGGAAATGCATATTGGAATCTCGGGTGCGCCCGGACAATATCTCATCTCCGATGACCAGCATCGCGGCTCTGGGGTTGGGCATGGCGTCAATCCTTGAGAATGTCTGCCCTTCGGTATAGGGCCACCCCCATGCGCTTTCAAACCCAACTTGTCCCGGCGCGGCTGGTGAGGCGCTACAAACGCTTCCTTGCCGATTGTGTTCTGGAGGATTCCGGACGTGAGGTGACCGCCCATTGCGCCAATCCGGGCTCGATGCTGGGGCTCGCCGAACCGGGCATGCGGATCTGGCTCGAGCCCAATGACGATCCCAGGCGCAAGCTCGATTATGGCTGGCGACTGGTCGATCACGGGAACGGTCATTTCACCGGCGTCGATACCAGCCTGCCGAACCGGGCCTTGCGCGCCGCGCTTCTTGCACGTGAGATCCCGCAGCTGTCCTGTTATGGCAATGTCAGACCGGAAGTGAAATATGGCAACGGATCACGGATCGACTTCCTTCTGAGCGAGACAGGAATGCCCGACGCCTATGTCGAGGTCAAATCCGCCACCCTGAGCCGCCAGCCCGGACTGGCCGAATTTCCCGACAGCGTTACCGCGCGCGGCGCGCGGCATCTGAACGAACTGGCAGAGGTTTCAGCGCGAGGTCATCGGGCGGTATTGCTCTATCTCGTGCAGCGCAGCGATTGCACGCGCTTTTCTATGGCAGGGGACATCGACCCGACCTATGCCGCCGCCTGGGCAGACGCCCGGGCCGCCGGACTGGAAACCCTGGTGATCGGCACAGATATCAGCCCCGAAGCGGTGCGTCTCGGCGCGCCGCTTGCCCTGCTGGACTGAGCCCACTCTGGCCCTTGGCCGCGACCCGCGTTAGAGATGAGGAAACAAATGATGGAGATGCCGGTGAACGATCAGCACCGTGGCCGCCAGACCAAGGACGGCATTCGCATATACGACCCTTCGGACTTTGCCGGGATGCACGCGGCGGGCCGTCTCGCCGCGCAGATCCTCGACGAGATCGCGGAGCATGTCCTCGTCGGCCAGACCACCGGAGAGATCGACCGCATCATCGAAGAAAAGGTCAATGCAGCCGGTGCGAAATCCGCCACCATCGGCTACAAGGGCTACCGGCATGCGAGCTGCATCAGCGTCAATCACGTGGTCTGCCATGGCATCCCCGGCGACAAGAAGCTCAAGGATGGCGATATCCTCAACATCGACGTCACCGTGATCGTTGACGGCTGGTTCGGCGACACGTCGCGGATGTATGTGGCGGGCAAGCTGCCGCGCAAGGCGGAGCGGCTGATCAACGTGACCCATGATGCGTTGATGCGCGGCATCTCCGTGGTCAAGCCGGGAAACACCTTCGGCGACATCGGCCATGCGATCCAGAGCTTCGTCGAAGGCCACCGGATGAGCGTCGTCACCGATTTCTGCGGTCACGGGCTCGGGCGCGTATTCCACTCACCGCCCAACGTGCTGCACTACGGGCGTCCCGGCACCGGCGCGGTGCTGGAGCCGGGCATGTTCTTCACCATCGAACCGATGGTCAATCTCGGTCGCGCCGAGACCAAGACTCTCGCCGATGACTGGACCGCCGTGACCCGCGACAAATCCCTCTCGGCGCAGTTCGAACATTCGGTCGGGGTCACCGAAAACGGGGTGGAGATCTTCACCCTGTCCCCGTCCGACAGGTTTCATCCGACCTACGAGACCGACTGAGAGACAGGCCAAGTCGCCTTTGCAAAAGAACGCCGCGTTCCCTTAGGAGCGCGGCGTTTGCTTTTGTCGTGCCGTTCTGGCTCAGGTCAGCAGCCGCTTCAGCCCGGGCAGCCGCGACAACAACAGCAGATCCAGCGCCAGCACGACAATCAGCGTGAGACCCGCCATCGGAAAGGCCAGCGACATCGCCAGCCCGACGAGCACCGCGCCCTGCCACAAGGGCATATCCCGCGGCATCGGCGGCGCGGCGAGACGGCGCGCGGCGACCGGGCGGCGTTTCCACCACATCACCATGCCGCTGACGCAGAGCAGCAGTACCGACAGACAGACCGCACTGTTGGCCAGCACGCTCCACAGCCCCAGCGTGCCCATGTGCAACGCCGTGCCGAGAGCCATCAGCTTGGCCACCACCCCGTAATCGGCAAAGCGCACATCGGCGAGGATCTTGCCGGTGAACCGGTCCAGATGCACGGTCCGGTCGCTGGTCGGATCCGGGTCGTCATTGCTCATCGAATCGCGGCTCAGGGTCCAGACCCCCGCATCCCCGTCAGGCAGGTTAAGCTGATAACGCCCGTCAAAGCCGATCTCCCTTGCCAGCGCATCGACCGTGTCGATCGTGACCCGCGCGTTCTCTGAAATGCCCACAGAACCGGCGTCGCTCCCCGACGCAGGCATCTGAACCTGTTCGAGGGCCCATGGCACATCTTTCGGCCCGTGGTTCATCTTCGCATGGATGTCGTCGGAGAGCGGCACGTTCTCCCATTTCTCCGCCGGAAACTTGCTGAAGGCCTGTACGATCTTCTCGCCCCAGACGCCGGACCAGGCCAGCCCACTGAGCAGGAACATCACCAGGAACAGCGATACCCAGATCCCGATCACCCCATGCAGGGATTTCCACAGGCCACGGCCTCGCCCAAGTGTCGGCACTAATGCGGCACGCCAGCCGGTATCGCGCGGCCACCACAGGTAGAGGCCGGTCGCGACAAGCACCATGCCAAGGGACGCCGCGATCTCGATCATCCGATCCCCTGTCACTCCGATCATCAGGGTCCCGTGGATCTTCTCGGCCATGTCATACCACCCGGTCCGACGTGCGAAGCTGGCGAGCACCTCGGCCGTATAGGGATCGACGACGACCATATATGCCGCGCCGTCGAGATCGACGCGGAAGCTCGCTGCCATGTCGGCTGCGCGCGGCGCGATATATTGCTTCAGTTCACCGCCCGGCATCGAAGCGAGCGCCGCTTCAGCCTGGGTCGAAATCGCCAGCGTCTGCTCCTGCGGCACAACGGTGACATGTTCACCGTCCCGTCCACCGAGATAGGCGATCCACAGCATCGCGAGCCCGGTGAGGGCGAGCATGATGAAGAACGGAATGACATAGAGCCCGGCATAGAAATGCCAGCGCCAAGCGGCGAAATAGAACTTGTTGGATGGGCGCGCCGCATCTTCGCGATCAGGCACCATATTGGAGTCGGTGGACACCATAAGATATTCCTCTGACAGGAGTGGATTTGATAGGGATTTGTCGTGTCAGAGGAAGCGAGGCGGGCCGCGCGACAGGTTCTGGACCTGCATCCGGCGCATAACGCTCAATCTCGGCGATGGAGCCGGCTGCATATCCGGCAGGAGGGCGAGCACTGCGGCACTGAACGTCGGTGCGCCAAGCGGTGCCACGAGATGATGCACCGCCCATCCGCAGGCCGGTAATCCATGCTCGACCGGATTGCCCTGTGCATCAAGCGTGACTTCGACCATGCCTTCGCCGGTACAGAGCTCGACGGTGATCGTTCCGCCATGAGCCATCGGCATGACGCCGGGGGCAAAGCTTGCGAAAAAGACAAAAATTGCGAGATGCAGCGAGGCCAGCAAGTTCCGCCCAAGCACGCGTCCGCAGCCACTTTCGGCTTTCGCATCGGTGCGGGAACAGATTGGGTTACGGCGGCTCGGCATAGGCTGCCTTTAAGACCTTCGGTCGCGGGGCACCATAATCCAGTCGCGGGTTCGGAAGATTCCCGCCAACAGACACCGTCTCCCTTAGAAAAACTTCATCAGCCGCCTTCGGGAAGATGACTGAGCAGCGTCATGTGAGTGTCCCCGTATCTGCGCTGATCGATCCGCTCGAATCCCTCCGGCGCGTCCATCGCGCTGTCTTCCTCCCAGACGATCATCGCTCGGGGGGCGAGCCAGCCGCCGCGCCGCGCCGCTGTGAGGGCCGTCTGTCCGAGGGAGCGCCCATAGGGCGGGTCGAGAAACACCAGGTCGAATGCGGCCATCGGCCAGGCGCCGAGCCGCGTTGCATCGTTGCGCATCAGACGGGTCTCTTCCTCGACCCGCAGCTTGGCAATATTTTCGCCGATCAGTTTCTGCCCAACGCGCCCGTTCTCGACAAAACAGACCTCGCGCGCCCCGCGTGACAAAGCCTCAAGGCCGAGCGCCCCGGTGCCGGCAAAGAGATCGAGCACCCGCGCGCCATGTATCACATCGTGATGGGTCAACATGGAAAACAGGCTCTCGCGCACCCGGTCGGATGTCGGGCGCAGCTGCGCGCGCGCATCGCCCTTGCCAAGATGCGCCAGCGCGGTGCCGCGATATTTGCCCGCGATGATCCTCACGCTTTCAGCAGCGCCTTGAGGTCACTTGCCGGATCTTCGATCAACGCCGGATCGGGGGATTTGCCCGCCTCGATCAATCGCTTGCCGATCATGAACCCCCGCGGATCGTTCATCGCGTCCACCGCCAGCAATTCATCGCCCCGGTAATACCAGAAGGCAACGCTTTCCCCTTCGCCCTGCCGCGTGATCACCCGGTCATAGCCGAGGTTGAGACCGGCGATCTGCAGTTTGACGTCATATTGGTCGGACCAGAACCACGGCTTGGCAACATATTCCTTCTCCGCGCCCATAATGTTCTCGGCCACGCATTCGGCCTGATCGATGGCATTGGGCACGCTTTCGAGCCGGATCCGGCTATCTCGATAGGGAAAGGAGGTGCAATCCCCTGCAGCCCAGACATGATCCGCCGACGTCCGCCCCAGTGCATCTACCTTGATGCCGTTCTCGATGGCGATCCCGGCAGCGTCGGCGAGCGCTACACCGGGCGAAATTCCGACACCGACGATGACGAATTCCGCCGCGATCTCGCTGCCGTCCGAGAGTAGCGCACCGCTGACGGCACCCTCCCCGACCAGCCGCTCCAGCCCCACGCCCTCGCGAATGTCAACGCCATGACCCTCATGCAGATTGCGGAAGAAATTGCTGGTCTCCGGCGCCGCCACCCGCTGCAGGATGCGCTCGGCCATCTCCACCAATGTCACCTTCAGCCCGAGCTTGGCCGCGACCGAGGCCGCTTCGAGCCCGATATAGCCCCCACCGACGATCAGCACCCGTGCGCCTTCTCTAAAGCGCGGCGCCATTGCATCCACATCGGCCAGATCACGCACCACATATACGCCCTCCAGCGCCCCGCCCATCTTGGCGGGGAGGCGGCGCGGTACCGAGCCGGTGGTCAGCACCAGATCGTCATAGGCCAGCTCGTCCTTGTCGAGTATGATCCATTTGGCGACCGTGTCGATGCTCTGGACATGGCATCCCATCCGCAGCTCGATCTCCTGTTCGGCATAAAAGCTTTCGGGCCGCAGGAACAGCCGTTCCAGCGGCATATCTCCAAGCAGATAGGCTTTGGACAGCGGCGGACGCTGATAGGGCGGCACCGGCTCGGCGCCGATCAACGTGACCTTGCCCTCGAATCCGCCGTTACGCAGCTTCGCCACGCAGGACGACCCCGCCTGCCCAGCTCCGATCACCACCACATGCCGCATCGCCGCCCTCCCGAAATTTCTGGCCCCGTTCCGTTGCGGAGCCTATATCGGGGGCTGCGAGAATAGCAATCACATGAAAGGTCCAGCCGATGACGATATCCAAGGGAGACAGCCTGCCCGACGCGACGCTGGTGCAGATCGGCGCCGAGGGGCCGGAACCCGTTCAGTTGAACGATCGGCTCAAGGGCCGCAAGGTGGTGATCTTCGCGGTGCCCGGCGCCTTCACGCCGACCTGCCATTCCGCCCATGTACCGAGCTTCCTGCGCACCAAGGACGAGTTTGCAGCCAAAGGCGTCGACGAGATCATCTGCATATCCTGTAACGATCCCTTCGTGATGAAGGCCTGGGGCGATGCCACTGGCGCCAGTGCCGCCGGGATCACCATGCTCGCCGATGCGACGTCGGCGTTCACCAAGGCGATCGGCATGGAATTCGACGCCCCTCCGGCGGGATTGGTCGCGCGATCCAAGCGCTATGCGATGCTGGTCGAGGACGGCAAGGTCACGTTGTTCCAACCTGAAACCAGCGCCGGCGTATGCGAGGTATCGGGCGGTGAAAGCCTGCTCGCGAGCATGTAAGCGAACGGCAGGGCGTAATCTGGCGCCTTGCTATGACTGGGGGCGCGGCATATCGCCCCTTTGCAATCTGGACGTTTGAATAGGTCCGCTACTCCGCCGCGTTCAGGATCGTGCGCGTCGGGAACGGGATCTCGATATCGCCGTCATCCAGCGCCTCTTTGACCTTTCGGGTCATGTCGGCCTTGAAGGCAAAGTAATCCCCGGCGTTGCACCAGACCCGTACCAGGAAATCGACCGAGAAATCGCCGAGATTGGTAACTTGTATGAAGGGTTCCGGATCGGCATGGGCGCGTTCGTCGGCGAGGATCGTGTTGCGGATGATCTCTTCGGCCAACTCGAGATTAGCCCCATAGCCGACACCGAAGGTCCATTCGGCGCGTCTTGTCGGATTGACCGAATAATTAGTGATGACATTGCCCCAGACTTCCGAATTGGGCACGATCACCTGCACGTTGCTGAGATCGGCCAGTTCGGTGAAATTGAGATTAATCTGCTTCACCGTGCCCATCTGCCCCGCGACCTCGACGAAGTCGCCGATCTTGATCGGACGGAAGAAGATCAGCATCACCCCGGCGGCCACGTTCGACAGCGTCCCCTGAAGCGCCAGACCGATCGCCAGACCGGCCGCACCGATGATCGCCACGACCGAGGTGGTCTTGACCCCGAAAGTGTTGAGCACGAGGAGAACGGTGAAACCGATCACCACATAGCGGACGATCGAGGCGAGGAAATCGAACAGCATCTCGTCGAGATGCCGGTTGCGTCGGCCAAGGTTCTGCACCCGCGTCTGCAGCCAGCTTGAAATGATCCAGCCAAGCAGCAGGATCGCGATGGCGCCAAGCAGCGACCCGAAGGCAGAGGCGAGGAATTCAAGGGTTAGCAGATCGGCGAGGGTATTGCCCTGCCAGAGCTCGGTATTCAACAGATCTTGCATCGTTACTCCGTCAGTCAGTCGGTCTTCTCGCTCAACAACCCGTCCATCTTGCGTGCCAGCTTCGCATCGAGCGAACTTAGCCCGTCCACATCATGAGTGATCAGCGTCACGGTGACCTTGTTATAGACATTGTCCCATTCGGGATGATGCCCCCATTTCTCGGCCCAGATCGCAACCCGTGTCATCCAGCCGAAAGCATCGGCGAAATCATGAAACTTGAAGGTCTTGCGGATCGCATCGCGTCCTTCGACCATTTCCCAACCCGTGTCAAACAGCGGCTTGAGTACTGTCTTGCGGGTTTCATCGCTCAATCGTTCCATCATTGCTGTTCCTCGATATTGATCCGTTTGAAGGGGCCGTACTCCGTCAGCACGTTGATTTCCTCATCGACAGCGGCGCGTTCGGCCCGAAGATATTCGTCCACCGCCCTGGCAAAACCCGCGTCGCGCATGAAATGCAGCGACCAGGTTGGTGTCGGCAGGTAGCCGCGCGCCAGCTTGTGCTCGCCCTGTGCTCCGGCCTCCACGCTGGCAAGCCCGCGGGCGATGGCGAGGTCGATGGCGCGATAATAGCATAATTCGAAATGCAGGAAGGGATGATGCTCGACACAGCCCCAATAACGCCCGTAGAGCGCCTGGGCACCGATGAAGTTGAGCGCCCCGGCGATCCAACGGCCCTCACGCTCGGCCAGCACCAGAATGATGTCATCGCGCATGTTTTCCTGGGCGATATCAAAAAACTGCCGGGTCAGATAGGGCGAGCCCCATTTACGGGCGCCGGTGTCCTGATAGAAGGTCCAGAAGGCATCCCAATGTTCCGGTTCGATCTGATCGCCGGTGAAACTGTGGATGCTCCCGCCAAAGGAGTTGGCCTGTGCCCGTTCCTTCCGGATGTTCTTGCGTTTGCGCGAACTCAGGCTGTTCAGAAAATCGTCGAAATCCGCGTAATCTGCATTGCGCCAATGAAATTGCTGGCTCTTGCGGCGCAGCAATCCCATCTGCGCGCCCTGCTCGGCCTCTGCTTCGGTGCAGAAGGTGACATGAAGCGATGACAGGTCGTTGTTCTCGGTCAGCTGCACCGCACCCTGAAGCAGCGCGGCCACGCCGCTTTGCCCGAACCCCGGCCGGGCAAGCAGGCGCCGCCCGGTTGCCGGGGTATGGGGCACCGCGATCTGCAGTTTCGGATAATAGCGGCCCCCTGCCCTTTCATAGGCGTGGGCCCAGCTGTGATCGAAGATATACTCGCCCTGCGAATGCGATTTGGCATAGAGCGGTGCCACGGCGATGACCCGGCCATCGATCGCGGCGCTGAGATATTGCGGTTGCCAGCCGGTCCCGGGGCCGACGGAACCCGATTCCTCCAGAGCGCTGAGAAATCGGTAGGTCGTGAAAGGATCGCGCGGACGCCCGCCATCGACCGCTTCGGGACAGGCGCAGGCATCCCAATCGGCCTGGCCAATCTCTGCCAGCCGCGAGGCGACCCTGATTTCGATCTGCTGCGCGCTCATCTTCCGTCCTGCCTGTTCCCTGCATTATCTGTGGCCCATGCAGCGCCGATCAAGCATCGAGGGCGGGAAGATAGCCCTCGAAGGTGACGTTGTCGGCAATTTGCCGCGCCTTGCGCTCCTCTTCCGCCGAGCGAATGGTCCAGCAGCAGACGAAAGCGCCCTGCTCCTTCAGTTCGCGAACCCGGGAGCGTGACAGGTCATCCGCCTCATGGCTGATGAAACAGGCATCGACGCGATCATAATCCGGCACCTCGCGCAGCCGGTCGCGGGTCGCTTGCGGCAGCGGCCAATCCTCGCGCCGATAGGCGCTGGTGACCAATCCGCGGGGCAGATCGGGCCGCAGCGCGGCCATTTTCGCCACGCTGTGCGGATTGAACGACATCATCGCGACATCGCCCCGATACTCCGACAGCGCCTCCGCGGTAGCCTGTTCGAGCGCGCCCGTATCGGGCCCCATGCCGCCGTCCTGGTCCTTGAGCTCGATAAGCAGCGGCACCTGTCCTGCGATCAGCTCGAGCGCTTCCGCAAGGTCAGGAATGGTCTCGGCACCGCCCCTGAGCGGGATAGCAGCGAGGTCAGCCCGCGAGCGCAGCCGCACCGAGCCGGAGACCCCGGTCAGGCGTTCAAGCCCGTAGTCGTGAAACACCATCGCCGCCCCGTCGGCGCTGAGCTGGAGGTCGATCTCGATACCATAGCCCGCCGCGATCGCCGCGCGGATGGCCGCGCGGCTGTTCTCCGGCCGACCATCCGTTACGTCATGTAGACCGCGATGCGCGAAGGGCAGCTTGCGAAAGCTTGCCGGGACCTTCATTCGACTTCAAAGATACCTTCGATCTCCACCGCGACGCCCAGCGGCAATGCCGCTGCCGAAACGGCTGACCGGGCATGGCGTCCGGCATCGCCCAGCGCCTCGACGAGAAAGTCCGACGCGCCGTTGATCACCTTCGGCTGATCGGTGAAATCAGGTCCGGAATTGACAAATCCGGTCAGCTTCACCACCCGCACGAGCTTGTCGATATCCCCGCCGCAGGCCGCCGCGACCTGCGCCAGGAGGCTGATCGCACATTGCCGCGCGGCGGCGGCGCCCGCCGTCACGTCCAGATCGGACCCGACCTTGCCCGTGATCAGACCCTCCGAATTGCTGGAGATCTGGCCCGAGACATGGACCAGATTGCCGACTTTCACGAAGGGCACGTAATTGGCCGCCGGGGCCGGCGCATCGGGCAGGCTTACGCCCAGTTCTTCAAGACGTGCGGAGATGCTCATTGTGATTATCCTTCGGCAGGTTGTTCCTGCCCGGACGCTAGCGGGGAAGCTGTCAGACCGAAAGGGGCCTGATCAACTTTCCCGGAACGCCCGGACAAAATAATCCGTCATCGGCTTGAGCAGATAGGCCATCGGACTGCGGTCACCGGTACGGATGAACGCCTCGACCGGCATCCCCGGCAGCAGCACCGTTCCGGTCGCCAGCTTCTGCACCTCGCCGGGCTTGAGCATGATCTCGGCCCGGTAATAGGTCTGACCGCTCGCCTCGTCCTCCAGCGCATCCGCGGAGATCTGCAAGACCTCGCCGACGAGCTCCGGCGTCGTGCGACTGTCGAGCGCAGATAGCCTGAGATTGACCTGCTGGCCGACCACGATCTGGTCGATATGGATCGGCTGCACCCGTGCCGCGATCACCAGTGGCCGATCCTGCGGCACCAGGAACATCAGCGGTTCTGCCGCCCGCACCACGGAGCGCGGCGTCTGTACCTTCAGCGAATAGACAATGCCGGAGACCGGGGCGCGAATGTCGAGCCTGTCGATCTCCACCCGCAGCGCATTGCGCTGTTCGACCAGTTCAAGCTCCCGGTAGCGCAGGTCGCGCAGCTCCGTGATCGCTTCCTCGCGCCGTGCCGTGGCAAGCTTCAGGATCTCGATATCCGTCTCGGTTACCCGCCCCTCGGCCTGCGCCTTCGACGCGGCCAGCTCGCCGATTTGCCCGCTCAACCGCGCCTGTTCGCGTTGCAGGTTCAGCACGGTCGTGGCCTGTGCCAAGCCGCGGTCCAGAAGGGATTGCTGGCTGCCGAGCTCCTGCTCGATCAGCTCTAGCTGCCGCCCCAACGCAGTTTCCTGCGCAGTCACCCCCTCGATCTGGTTGACGATCTGACCCCGGCGCTTGCCCAGCTGCTCGATATTGCGGTCCACGGTCGCCTGACGCGCCTCGAAAAGGTTGGTCTGGCCGTCCATCAATTCCTCGAGCGTAGGGTTCTGCCTTCCCGCCTCGATCAGCTCCTCGTCGAACTCGATAGTCCCGCTCTCATCGCGTTCCGCCTCGAGCCGCGCGCGCCGCGCCATCAGCTCGTAAAGCTGCCCCTCGATAATCGTGAGCTGCGACTTGAGCTGCTGCGCATCGAGCCGGATCAGGCTGTCGCCCGCTTCGACGGTATCGCCCTCCTTGACGAGAATCTCATCGACCGTGCCGCCGGTCTCGTGCTGGATCACCTGACGGTTACGCTCGACCTCGAAACGTCCCGAGGCGACGACCGCCCCGGCGATATTCGTGGCCACCGCCCAGGTGCCGAAGCCCCCGACCAGCACCAGCAGACCGACAAAGCCGAACACGACCGGCTTCCATGCGCTCCAGCGCTTGTCGTTGGATTTCTTCATATTCATGAAACACCGCCTGAATCGGCAGGGGTCTGCCGGATTTCCCTATGATTTTTCACCGTTCCGGCCAGGACCTCGTCCTTGGGCCCGAACGCCATGCGCATACCGGAATCGAGCACCAGCAACGTGTCGCACTCCTGGATCGCCGAGGGCCTGTGCGCCATGATGAGCACCGAGCGGCCGCGCGACTTCATCTCGCGGATCGCGTGGTTCAGGGCCTGCGAACCGGTGTTGTCGAGATTCGCGTTGGGCTCGTCGAGCACCACAATCACCGGATCGTCATATAGCGCTCGCGCCAGCCCGATCCGCTGGATCTGCCCGCCCGAGAGTCGGACCTGACCGGCGCGAATCTGCGTGTCATAGCCATCCGGCAGTTCGAGGATCATCCTGTGCGCCGCTGCCATCTTCGCCGCGGCCACGACCTTGGCATCGTCAGGACGGGTGGAGAGCCGCGCGATATTCTCCGCAATGGTGCCATCGAAAAGCTGCACTCGCTGCGGCAGATAGCCGATATGCTGACCCAGGGTTTCCGGCCCGTAATGGTCGAGCGCCGCGCCATCGAGCCGGACATAGCCTCCCGCCGGGGGCCAGACCCCGGTCAGGGTCCGCGCCAGCGTGGTTTTGCCCGCGCCCGAAGGACCGATCACCCCGACCGCCTCGCCGGGCTTGATTTCGAAATTCACTGATTTCAGCGAGGCCTGCTTCTCTCCCGGCGGCACGACGGTAAGGTTCTTGGCAACCAGTCGGGCGGCGGGTTTCGGCAGTTCCGTGCGCCGAGGCTCCTCGGGCACCATGCCGAGCAATTCCGCAAGGTTGTTCCAGCCCGCGACCCCGCGCTGCACCACGGCCCATTGGTTGAGGGCCATCTCCACTGGCGCCAGCGCCCGGCCGAGCAGGATCGAACCCGCGATCATCGCACCGGCGGTCATCTCGTCCTGCAGCACCAGCCAGGCGCCCAGGCCGAGCATTGCCGATTGCAGGAACAGCCGCAGCGTCTTGGTCATCGATGCAAAGCTGCCACCAATATCAGTCGCGTGGACCTGTTTCTCGAGCGCCTCGCTGCGCGACACTTGCCAGCGGTCGAATGCCGCCTTGCCCATGCCCATCGCCTGCACCAGCTCCGCCTCGGTGCGCAGCTGGTCCGACATCGCTCCGGCAGCGCGTCCGGCCACACCGGCTCGGGCCTGGCTGTCGCGGGACAGGCGCTGGTTGGCAATGGTGATTATCACCAGCACCGCTGCGCCGAGCACCGCGGTCCAGCCGAGCAGCGGATGGAAAATGAAGATCGCCGCGAAAAAGATCGGCGTCCAGGGAATGTCGAAGGCGGCCATCAGAACCGGCGACGTGATCAGCCGCTGTACCGATTCGAGATCTGCCAGACCGGCGGCGGTCTTGGCGTCCGGCGCCACGGAGGATTTGCGGATCACCGCATCGAAGACGCGGCGCTCGAGATCGGATTGGAAGCGCGCCCCGACGCGCGCCATGATCCGCCCGCGGGTGTAATCGAGCACGCCCATCACGCCATAGAGAAATACCACCAGGATCGACAGGGCGATCAGGGTCTCCTGCGAGCCCGAACCGAGCACCCGGTCATAGACCTGCAGCATGTACATCGGCCCGGTCAGCATCAACAGGTTGGCAAACAGGCTGAACAGACCCACTGTCCAATAGAGCGAACGGCTACGCCGCCGGACGGCGCGCAGCTCCTCAAGCCCACGTTTCACAAAAGCATCGCGCATCAGCATCTTTCCGCTTGTATTTCAGCCCCAGACGGGCTCCGGTGTCACCCAAGTGCCACAATCAGGCAAACACCTGTTGCTTAACCAATTGCTAAATTCCTAAAACTCGTACCATCCATAAGTGCCTCGACAAGGATTATCCATTGTTTGTTCGAAAGCCATCCGCGGCCATCGCCCGTGGTATCCTCTGCGCTGTCGCAGCCCTGAGCATCGCGGCGTGTAGTAGCGCGCCGAACCCCAGTACACAACCGGGGGTCCATGATCCGTTCGAGGCACAGAATCGCAAGGTTCACGCATTTAACAAGTCGCTGGCCGGAAAAGGAAAAGGCGGCGGTCTGGCGCGGGCGGTCCCCGAGGAATTCCAGCATGTGATTCACAATGTGGCGGAAAACCTCTCATTGCCGCAGGCCGCGGTGAACGCCCTGCTGCAGGGGAATCTGCGCGGCACCGGCCTCGCCACCTATCGTTTCGCGGTCAATACGGTTGTCGGCATCGGCGGCATCGCCGATGTTGCCAGCGAATTCGGCGTGCCGGAATACGAGACCGATTTCGGCGAGACCCTCCATGTCTGGGGCGTCGGCGAAGGCGCCTATCTCGAGCTGCCCTTCTTCGGTCCCTCGACCCAGCGTGACACGGCCGGACGGGTGGTGGACCTGTTCACCAACCCGCTGTCCTACCGGCTCGATTCGCCGGAAAAATATGTCGGCACTGTCACCGGCCTCACCGACAAGGCGCTGAAGAACAGTCGCCGCGGCCCGGCCATCCGCCAGGTGCTGAACAACAGCGCCGACAGCTACGCCCAGGCGAGACTGATCTATCTGCAAAAACGCCGCCACGAATTACAGCGCGGCGAAGACCGGGTGATGACCTATGACGATCCCTATGCTGAATGATTCCTATCGCCGTTCACTGATTACCGGCGCGCTCGCCTGGGGGTTCTGCGCGCGCCCGGCCATGGCGATCACCGAGACCGAAGCCACCGGCTTCATCGCGCGGCTCGTTGCGGATATCGACAGGGTGATCGCCGCGGGTGGCAGCGAAGCGGCGATGATCGAGAGATTCGAAAGCCTGTTCATCCGCTATGCCGATGTGGAAATCATGGGGCAATATGCTCTCGGGGTCGATGGGCGGAGCGCCAGCGCGGCGCAGAAACGCGCCTTCAACGCGGCCTTTTCGCGCTATATCTCGCGCAAATACGGCGGCCGTTTCCGCCAGTTCATCGGCGGACGGATCGAGATCGAAGGCGCGCGGCGGATCAAGCCCGGGTATGAGATCACCACGACCGCCCATCTCAAGGGCGAAAGCCCGATCGAGGTGATCTTTCTGGTCTCCGACAAATCCGGGCAAGGTCAGTTCTTCAATATGTTCATCGAGGGCGTGAACCTGCTGCTGACGGAACGGGCCGAGATCGGGGCGATGCTCGACCGGCACGGCGGCAATATCGACAAGATGACCGCTGATCTGGTCAAGGCGGGCTGAGAGCCCGACCTCAACCTTTCCCCTCAGCGGTTCCCGGCCTGCGGCGCAGGTCCCCCGCTGCCGGAGCCGCCCCCGCCTCCGAAAATATCCCGCAACACCTGATCGATGATCGAATCGCTCCGGCCGCGCCCGCTGTTGCTCGGCTGCGGCGCCGGTGTCGGCGCCTGAGGCTGCTCGGTTCCGGCCATGCCGCTCGGCGGCGCGGGGCGGGCCATCGGCAGATCCTTCGGCGGCACATTCTCGTGAATCCTGCTCATCGCCTCGCGCCAGATTTCGGCAGGCAGGCCGCCGCCGGTCACGCCCTTGAGCGGCGTGTTGTCATCATAGCCCATCCAGACACCGGCCACGTAATCCGCCGAGAAGCCGATGAACCACGCGTCCTTGGCTGCGGAGGTCGTGCCGGTCTTGCCCGCCAATTGCCGTCCGTCGAACTTCGCGCGGCTACCGGTGCCTTCGGAAACGACCTTTTCCATCATGTAGACGAGCTGTCGCGCCGCTTCTTCCTGAATCACCCGCTCACCGATCCCGCCGCCCGTACCCATCAGCGGCTCCTGCTCGCCCAGAAGGCGCAGATCTATCAGCCCATAGGGCGTAACCGATGAGCCGCCGTTGAGGATCCCCGCATAGGCGCCGGTCATCTCCAGCAACGTGCTTTCGGAAGCCCCGAGCGCCAGTGCCGGACCGGCGGCCAGATCGCTCTTGATGCCGAATTGCGTTGCTACCTGGCTGACGAGCTCGCGCCCGACACTCTCGGAGACCTTCACCGCGGGGATGTTCAGCGAATTCTTCAGGGCGTCGGTCAGTGTGACCATACCCTTGAAGCCTCTTGTGTAATTCTTCGGACACCAGCGCCCGGACCCCGCGATGTCGATGCAATAGGGCGCATCCTCGATCAGGTCATCGGGCGAATATCCCAGATCGAGCGCAGCGGCATAGACAAAAGGTTTGAACGCCGAGCCGGTCTGGCGCAGCGCCTGGGTCGCGCGGTTGAACGCCCCGGCGACCTTGGTCTTGCGACCGCCGACCATGGCGCGCACGGCCCCGTCGGCGGACATCACCACGATTGCCGCCTGCGCCTTGGAGCCATCCCGCACCTTGTTCTCGAATACCCACTTCAGCCCTGCTTCGGCGGCGCGCTGGATGTTCTGGTCGAACGTGGTCTTGATGATCACATCCTCTGTCGTGTTCCGGGTGAAAAATTCCGGCCCCGAGGACATTACCCAATCGGCGAAATAGCCCCCCGCCTCGGCCTCCGCCGCTTCGGAAAGCGCCGCTGGATTGGCCAGGGCGTCCTCGGCCTGGGCGCGGGTCAGATAGCCCTGATCGCGCATCAATCCGATTACCGTCGCGGCGCGGTTCTGCGAACGGTCGAGATTGTTGGTCGGCGACAGGGTGGTAGGCGCGGTCAGCAGACCGGCGAGCATCGCGCCCTCGGCGGGGTTCACCGCGGCGGCAGGCTTGCCGAAGAACCGCTGCGCCGCGGCCTCCGCGCCGAAGGCCCCGCCGCCCATATAGGCGCGATTAAGATAGATCGACAGGATGTCGTCCTTGGAATACTTGGCCTCCATCGCCATGGCGAAAAGCGCTTCCTTGCCCTTGCGCTGCAGCGAGGAGCGGCGACACTCGGCCTCGTACTCGCGCTCGGTCATACCGGAGGAAGCATCATAGGGCTCGCCAAGGCAAAGCAGCTTGGCCACCTGCTGCGTGATGGTCGAACCGCCATGACCCTGGAGCGCACCGCGGCCTTCGGAAAGGTTGATCTTGATCGCCGAAGCGATACCGCGCGGGCTGACACCGAAATGCTTGTAGAACCGCTTGTCTTCGGTGGCGACGACCGCATTCTTCAGATGCGGGGAGACGCTCTGGGCTGTCACGACCCCGCCAAACTGATCGCCGCGCCAGGCAAAGACGTCGCCTTCGCGGTCCAGCATCGTCACCGATCCGCGCGCCCGTCCGTCGAGCAACGCCTCAAGCGGTGGCAGCGTGGTATAGATATAGCCCACGCTGATCCCGAGCACGATCGCCACCACCGCGCCGACGCGCCAGGTTATTTTCCAGATCAACCGCAGGAACCAGGCGACCAGCGCGCTCAGCATCCCGATCGGCCCGCCACGCCTCTGCCGCCGATTGGCGCCGCGCCGTCGCGTCGGCGCGGCTTTGTTGGCGGTCCGCTTTGTTGCGGTCTTCTTGGCGGTCGCTTTCTGGGCCAACGCCTTGCGCTTGCCGCCGTAACGTTTGTCCGCCACCAAGGGACGTTTGCGCTTGGATGAATCGCTCATGATCTGGCCTGCCCGGCTTTATTCTTGTTCATCTTACCCCGCCTGCCCGAGATTGCCGGGCACCGCAAGTCCCCTTGGCGATGCGAAGATAGCTCAAAGTTTTCGCATTTCCGGCTGACTGCGCAGATTTTGTGCAGTTCCTCCGGCGACAGTTCCGAGATTCACTGCCATGGTCTTCGCGAGCGCGGGAAAGTCGGATTTGCTGCGGGTGCAACATGCACCGGCCTGCCGCCAGACAAAAGGGCTCTCCGCCCCAATCCCGCGACGCGGCAATCCCCCGCTTGCCTCATCGAAGGTCCTGCCGGTGCACCGTTCCGCCAGCTTCGCGCAAACCGACATCGGTAGGGCGCACCTCAAAGGAAAGAGACAATGAGACCAGCGAAATTTCTGTTACCCCCCATTCTTGCGGCGTTCCTGCCCCAATTCGCATGGGCCCAGGATGCCGAGTTTGCGACGCAGGCCGACACCACGTTCATCTTCAATTCACTATTGTTCCTGATCGGTGGCTTCCTGGTGTTCTGGATGGCCGCAGGCTTTGCCATGCTGGAGGCCGGGCTGGTGCGCGCCAAGAATGTCACCACGCAGCTCACCAAGAATGTCGCGCTCTTTGCGCTCGCGGCGATCATGTATTGGTTGATCGGCTATAACTTCATGTATCCCGGCGAGAGCTGGATCATCGCGAATATTCTCGGCACGACCGGCCTCAAGGATATCAAGACCTCCGTGGACGCGGGCGGATATTCGAACGCTTCGGATTTCTTTTTCCAACTGATGTTCTGCGCTACGACCGCCTCGATCGTTTCCGGCACCCTGGCCGAGCGGATCAGACTCTGGCCGTTTCTTGCCTTCGTTGCGGTGCTGACCGGCTTCATCTATCCGGTCGGGGCAAGCTGGCAATGGGGCGGGGGCTTCCTCAGCAAGGCCGGTTTCTCGGATTTCGCCGGTTCGACACTGGTCCATGCCGCAGGCGGCTTCGCGGCTCTGGCCGGGGCCATCGTGCTCGGACCGCGGCTCGGCAAATATACCCGCGAGGGCCGCGTAGTGCCGATGCCCGGGTCCAATCTCGCGCTGGCAACCCTCGGCACCTTCATCCTCTGGCTCGGCTGGTTCGGCTTCAACGGCGCGTCGCAGCTGGCAATGGGCACGATCAGCGATGTCGATGCAGTGGCGCAAATCTTCGCCAATACCAACATGGCGGCTGCGGCCGGGGCGCTGGCGGCGCTCGGGCTGACACAGGCGATCTACCGCAAGGTCGATCTCACTATGGCGCTCAATGGCGCGCTGGCCGGGCTGGTGTCTATCACCGCCGGGCCGCTCGACCCGACACTCTTCGGTGCGCTCTGGATCGGCGCTGTCGGCGGGGCCATCGTGATCTTCGCGGTGCCCCTCCTCGATCGCCTCAAGATCGACGATGTCGTCGGCGCCATTCCGGTGCATCTGCTGGCCGGATTCTGGGGAACCCTCGTCGTGCCGGTCTATACCGCCGATGCGCGTTTCATCACCCAGATCTATGGCTTCGCGATGATCGGGCTCTTCGTTTTCGTGGTGTCGCTGCTGGTCTGGCGTCTGCTAGCCGCGACGATCGGCATTCGGGTCAGCGACGAGAACGAGATCACGGGGCTCGACATGTCCGAGTTGGGTATGGAGGCCTATCCCGAGTTCGCAAGGGGCTGAGCTGCCGCGTCAAAGAGAAAGCCCGCACCGGGGAACGGTGCGGGCTATTGTAATTTGAATGGCACTCGATCCGCGATCAGACCTCGACGTCGATGATCGCTTTCGCCAGCACCGGCACGGTCTCGTCGTTCAACCCGGCGATATTCATCCGGCTGTCTCCGACCATGTAGATCCCGTGTTCGACGCGCAGCGCCTCGACCTTGTCCGGCGAGGTGCCGAGCCGCGAGAACATGCCGCGATGCTGGGCCAGGAAGGCGAAGCGATCGGAGCCCGAGAGCCGCTGAAGCTCATCCGCCAACTGGCGACGCAGACCGAGCATCGTGTTCCGCACCGCTTCGAGCTCCTCCTGCCAATCCTGGCGCAGCGCCGGGTCGGTCAGGATCGTCGAGACAATCCGCGCGCCATGGTCCGGTGGAAAGCTGAAGTTCTGCCGGTTCAGGAAGGCCAGCGTCCCCTGATTCAGGGTCTGCGCCGAAGCATCGGCGGAAATCACCATCAGCAATCCGGTCCGCTCACGATAGATGCCGAAATTTTTCGAGCAACTGGCCACGATCAGACATTCCGGCACCGCTGCTGCAACCTTGCGGGTGGCGGCAGCATCCTGCTCCAGCCCCTCGCCGAAGCCCTGATAGGCGATGTCGATCATCGGAATAGCGCCGGTCGCGAGCAGAACCTCGATCACCGCGTCCCATTCCACCGGATTGAGATTGGCACCGGTCGGATTGTGACAGCACCCGTGCAGCAGCACCACGTCGCCCTTCTGCACCTGTTTCAGATCCTCGAGCATGCCGTCGAGATCGACACCCCGGCTCGCTTCATCGAAATACCGATAGGACACCGCTTCGATCCTGACATAATCAAGGATCGAAAGATGGTTCGGCCAGGTCGGATCGGAGACAAAGACCCGCGCCTCCGGATTGGCCATGCGGATCAACTCGAACGCTTGGCGTACGGCCCCGGTCCCGCCCGGGGTCGCCGCGGCGGCGATCTTGTCACGTGCCACGGCATCTGCGAGCACCAAATCGATCATCGCATCGGCAAAAGCCGGATGACCGGTGAGCCCGGTATAGACCTTGGTGTCCTGGTTTTCCCAGATCCAGTGCTCCGCGGCCTTCACCGCCCGCATTACCGGGGTTAGGCCGGATGCGTCCTTGTAGACACCGACACCGAGATCGACCTTCACGGGCCGCGGATCGTCGCGATACATCTGCATCAGGGCGAGGATCTTGTCGACGGGCTGGGGTTTCAGGGTTTCGAACATCAGGCTTCTCCGGTGGCGACGGGCACGGTGGGGAACATTCCCCATTCCGCCCAGGATCCGTCATAAAGCGACCATTGCGTATGGCCCAACCGCTCGAGCGCCAGCGCCAGGATTGCCGCGGTGACACCGGAGCCGCAGGAGGTAATCACCGGCCGTTCCAGATCGATCCCCGCGGCTTCGAAAACCGCCCGGGTCTCCTCAGGGGTTTTCATCGTCTTGTCTTCGTTCAGCAGCGTCGCGTAGGGCACGTTGCGCGCGCCCGGGATATGGCCGGCCCGCAACCCCTCGCGTGGCTCCGGCGCGTCGCCGCGGAACCGGGCGGGCGAGCGGGCATCGACGATCTGGGGATCGCCGAGCTTGGAGGCATGGGCCACCTGGGTCACGTCGCGCACCAGCTGGTTCTGGAAACGGACGGTCATATGCCGGTCGCGCGGCATCGGCGGCATGTCCTCGGTCGGACGCCCCTCCGCCTGCCATTTCGGGAAACCGCCGTCGAGCACCGCGACGTTCTCCTGCCCCATCAGCCGGAACAGCCACCAGACCCGCGCGGCCGACAGCAATCCGTCGCCGTCATAGACTACCACCTGATGCCCGTCACCAACCCCCATCGCGCGCAGCCGCGACATGAATTTCTCTACCGGCGGCGCCATATGCGGCAGGTCCGAGCGCGCGTCAGAGATTTCCTCGATGTCGAAAAACCGCGCGCCGGCGATATGCGCCTCGTCATATTCCGCCCGCGCGTCGCGCCCCGCATCGGGCAGATACCAGGACGCGTCCAGCAGGCGCAGGTCCGGATCCTTGAGATGTTGTGCAAGCCAGTCGGTCGAGACCAGCGTTTTTGGATCGTCAGCCATGCAAGCACCCTCTGAGAAAAGCTTCGCCCTTGCCTAACCCTGCAGGATCAAGCTGACAAGTCCGGCCTGCCGGGACTTACCGCGAAGAGCATTGTATAAAGCGCGGTTCCGGCCTGCTGCGGACTAGCGGTTTTCCTTCAGCAGCCGGGCTTTCTGACGGGACCAGTCCCGCTTGGCCGACGTTTCGCGCTTGTCATGATGCTTCTTGCCCTTGGCAATGCCGATCTTGATCTTGGCCATGCCGCGATGATTGAAATACATCACCAACGGCACGAGGGTCATGCCCTTTCGCTGCGTCGCGTTCCAAAGGTCCGCCAATTGTTTGCGCGATACCAGTAGCTTGCGACGGCGACGCTCTTCATGACCGAAGGTCTTGGCCTGTTTGTAAGGCGCGACATAGCTGTTCACGAGCCACAATTCCCCATCCTCTACCGCCGCATAGCTTTCGGCGATATTGGCGCCGCCCTGGCGCAGGGATTTGACCTCGGAACCCTCTAGGATGATCCCGCACTCGAGATCGTCCTCGATCGCATAATCGAACCGCGCACGCCGGTTCTCTGCGATGACCTTGTAGTTCGGGTCCGATTTGGATGCGGATTTTACCTGACTCATGATAAGGATGTAGGCTGGGCCCGCCGCTTGTGCAAGCGGCGCCGTTATTGCCGCGCCGTTCTCAAAGAGCTCCTGTCGCAGGCTGTCGGCTCGTAAATGTCGGAAATACGTTGACCCTACATAAAAATGCCGCGATTTGCGGATTTACCGGCGCAAGGAAATGATACCGATAGCGCTGCTTCACTGGCGCGGCACATCCGGCGATCAGCATCCACCATCGCAATATGACAGCTTCAAAAGGTATAACATGCCGAAAATCCTGCGCCTCTTGTCCGCGACCTTCGTCCTTGCCCTGCTGCTCGCAGGCTGTGGCGAGAGTCCGCGGCAAGCGAAGGGTGCCAAGATCATGACCATGGGGGATTCGCATTTCGCAGCCAATCTCGGGCGCGACAAATCGGTATCCCAGCATATTGAGAAAGCCCTCCGCGTGCCGGTGCTCGATCGTTCGGTCATGGGCGCGCAGATGGATTTTGCCCTGCCGATCTCCGGCGCCCTGGGCATGAGCATTCCCAAGCAATATGTCGCGGGCGATTGGGAATGGGTGGTGCTTAATGGCGGCGGGAATGACCTTTGGATCGGTTGCGGCTGCTTTGCCTGCACCCGAACGATGGCCAAGCTGATCTCGCCGGACGGTGAACGCGGCCAGATCCCCTCGCTTGTGCAGAAGCTGCGCGCCAATCGTGCGCGCGTGATCTACGTCGGCTACCTGCGCAGCCCCGGTTTTGGCTCGCCGATCGAACATTGCCGCGATCTTGGCAATGAAATGGAGCGCCGGGTTGCCGAGATGGCCAAGCGCGATGCCGGTGTGACTTATCTGTCACTACAGGATCTGGTTCCCTACGGCGACAGGTCCTTCCACGCACCCGATCGGATCCACCCTTCGCCCAAGGGCAGCGCCGCGATGGCGCAGCGGATCATCAAGGTGATCAAGGCCGAGGAAGGCTAGTCCGCCCGCTCAATCGCCAAGCTTGGCATGGACCTCATCGAGGTCGATCTCCCCGATCGGCTTCTTGTTGCCTGGATTGTCGAAATCATAACGGAACAGTTCGAAGTCGCGTTTGTAGATCTCGCGCACGAGATGCATCGACAGATCGTCGAAATAATCTTCGACGGGATGCGTGCGCTTCGGCCCGTGACCCTCTGATTCGTTGAACCGCGGGATTGCGGCCAGATCGACAGGATGCGGTGTCTCGATCGCGTCGAGCACCTGCTGCATGCCGCCGTTGAAATCCTCGGTCCAGATGATCCTGTCGTATCGGCCGCCATTGACGATAAAGGTGCTGACATGGCCCGACATGGCCGACCAATGGATATCCGGGTCCATCGGACGCCGCCAACGGATCGTGTCCCGAGCGAACAGCAGGAACCGCCGGAAGCTGGCGATCTGGTCGAAATCCTGCTTTCCGTCCTCGCCCCCGACCTCGATGCCGTATTTCTGCATCAGCTGCGGAACCAGATTCCCACGGTAGCGCCGCCCGTTGCGCTGGATGCCGCAGATCTTGTCGAAGAACGAGCTGAGGATGCGGGTATAGGGGTTACGTACGCAGGTGAAAGCAAAGCTGCGCTGCCCGGTGACATTATCGCTGATCGGCCCCTGCGACTCCTCCAGCGCCCATTTGTGCATGCCCGTTTCCGCATCGTGGATGTCACCGTCAAAGAACGTGCCGTGATCGGAATAGAACATGATCTGACCGATGGTCGAACAGGCGCATTTGGGTACCACACGGTACACCACGCTTTCGCTCTGCGTCATCCAAGTTCCGGGAAATCCCATCTGCCACATGCCTCCTGCTGGCCGGATTGCTTCATGGCGACAATCGGGCCTGCCATAAAAAGCAAAGAAATGCTGTTTATTCAATTGGTCTTCATCATTATCTAGATAGACAGGGAAAGCTTAAGGGATAGTTCGTTTCCGGTATGGCAAAAATCGCCTACATTTTGCTGTGCCACAAGGATCCGGCCGCGATCATCCGGCAGGCCGAACGGCTGACCGCCGCGGGCGATTACATGGCCATCCATTTCGACGCCTCCGCCGACCCGAATCAATACCGTCAGATTCGCAGCGCGCTCGCGGAAAATACCAGCGTGACCTTCGTACGCCGTCGGGTGCGCTGCGGCTGGGGTGAATGGTCCTTGGTCGAGGCGACGCTGCGGGCGGTGCGGGCCGCGCTCGAGGCCTTTCCCCGCGCGACCCACTTCTACATGCTCTCGGGCGATTGCATGGCGATCAAATCGGCCGAATACACCCATCACTTTCTTGACGAGAACGATGCGGATTTCATAGAGAGCTTCGATTACTTCGAAAGCGACTGGATCAAGACCGGCTGGCGCGAGGAGCGGTTGATCTACCGTCACTGGTTCAACGAACGCACGCAGAAGAAACGCTTCTACGCGATGTTCGAACTGCAGAAACGGCTGCGGCTGACCCGCGAGATCCCCGCGGATCTGCAGGTCCAGATTGGCAGCCAATGGTGGTGCCTGCGCCGCAACACGCTGGAAATGCTGTTCGACTTCCTCGAAAACCGCCGCGACGTGACCCGCTTCTTCCGCACCACCTGGATCCCGGATGAGACCTTTTTCCAAACACTGGTGCGCCATCTGATCCCGGAAAACCAGATTCACAACCGCACCCTGACCTTCCTGATGTTCACCGATTACGGCATGCCGGTGACGTTCTACAACGATCATTACGACCTACTGTTGAGCCAGGACTATCTCTTTGCGCGCAAGATTAGCCCCGAGGCGCAGGACCTCAAACGACGCCTTGGCCTGCTCTACGCCGCGGAGGGCGTGCAATTTCAGATCAGCAACGAGGGCCCCAGCCTGTTCCGCTTCCTCTCCGGGCGCGGTCGGATCGGGCGGCGCTTTGCCACGCGGTTCTGGGAGACCGAAAGCACGCTCGGGCGCGAACGCGAATTGCTGATCGTGATCTGCAAGAAATGGCATGTGGCCAAACGGGTGCTGGAACGGATCCGGCAGGTCACGAACATTCCCGCGATCGAATATCTGTTCAACGAGGAGAGCACGCCGCTGCCCGATCTCGGCGGAATCCAGAACACATTGGGAAAGCGCACCCGTCACCGCCGCGCGCTGATGCGGATGCTGTTCGATTACTATGAGACCGACAGGCTGATCGTCTGCATGGATTCCTCCAACATCGATTTGCTGCATGATTTCGCCTCGGACCGATCGATGACGCGATTGCTGGAGATCAATTGCCAGTTCAGCGACGACTACCTGATCGGCCATGCGATGCGCGTCGGCCTCGCCGGAGAGCAGACCCCGCAGGATACGCTGGCCCGCTTGCTGCCGACGATCCGTAACGACATGGTCTTCGAGACCGACCGCATACGCGACGCCAATTTCGAGCATCACAGCCGGATGCGCGAGACCGCCGGGGAGGAGGACAATGCCGAGGCATTGAGCCGCTTCCTCCGGCTCCCGACCGACAAGGCGCGCGAGATCGCCGCCGCCGATCATCTTTTTGCTGACTGAGGAAAAACTGATGGCCTACAGCTACGACGACCAGAATATCTTCGCCAGGATCCTGCGCGGTGAAATCCCCAATGACACGGTGCTGGAAACCGAACACACACTGGCCTTCCGGGACATCCAGCCGCAGGCGCCGGTACATGTGCTGGTGATCCCTAAGGGGGCCTATGTGAGCTATGACCACTTCGCCGCCGAGGCCACGGATGCAGAGATAGCCGACCTCAACCGCGTAATCGCCCGGATCTGCCGCGACGAGGGTGTCAGTCTCGAGAATGGCGAGGGATTCCGGATGATCACCAATGCCGGACGGCATGGCGTTCAGGAAGTGCCGCATATGCATGTGCATATCCTCGGCGGCCGCCCCCTTGGCCGGATGCTCAGCCCGGCTGGCTGAGCCGTGAAGCCCGCCGCGGCGCCTATAGGTTGCGTCGGTGACGCCGCTCTTCGCGCCAGCGTGCGAAGCGACCGCGCCGTTCCGCAAGGTTGTCCTCGATCGCCTCCATCCGCGGATCGATCCGCGCCCGGCGAAAGCGCCGCCAGCGTACCCAGATCGCATAGACCAGCGCCGCCAGCAGGGTCAGGATGAGGATGTTGAGCCAGGGCAGCCCCTTGCCGACCTCCGGCCCCGCAACCGGCTTCAGCGAGACCGCGTTGGGATAGATCGACAGGAATTCGTTGCGCCAGCCGTAATGCTTGAGCGCGACATATTGTGGCGTGCCGGAGGCGGAACGCACGTCGGCGGCCTCGGCCTGCAGGTTGGACGTGTCGAATTTGAAATAGGGCGGCCAGCCCCAGCCGGTATCCTCGTTTCGATAGACCATCACGTCCCCCTTGGCGCGCCGGGTCTGGATGAAGAAGACGTCCCGGTTCACGGCGCTGCCGTCCACGGCCTGCGTCGTATCGGCCCAGAAGATCGAATCGTCGTCGATCCGCTTTTCATAGGTGTCGGTGATCCGCACGATATCGACCTGCGGCAGGGTATAATGGAGAAAGGCGGCCACGAGCAGCCAAAGGGTGATCCAGAATGTCCATTTGATGATCGCCATGGCAGGCTCCTTCAGGAAAAATTCGTCAGGTAGATAATCAGCCCGACCACGAATACGGGCACGACATAGACCCCTAGAAGCAGTTTGCGACGGATGGAAGCATCATATTTCTTCAGCCCGCGCGCGACGAAGGCATCGCGGTCGATCCGTTTCGGCCCCTGTTGCCACTTGCGCCGCAGCCTGTCGCGTCTCAGGGCGCGGGAATAGAGAGACAGACAGAAGTAGATCACGGTCAGAACCAGGAAACCGGCGATGACCAGACGCACGAATCCCAGCATGTTCAAGATCCTCCCGTTCTGCGCGTCGCTGTCGGACACTAAAGACGTTGCAACCTGCAGGACAAGACGGCGCTGGCGAAAAGCTGCGGCGTTCGGGTGGTGAAACGGGTCCGGCGCGGGCCGAAAGAGCGGAAGTGAGGGGCCTGCCCCTCACGCTCCCCGGAGTATTTCCGGCATAAAGAGGCGGCGGGTCGGGGGAAGCCGACCCGCCGCGCAGGCTTAGCCGACGACGTTGAACTCCGGCCCGTAGGGATAGCCGGTGATGTTCTCGTTGCCGTCTTCGTTGATCACCAAGATGTCATGCTCGCGATAGCCGCCCGCGCCCGGATTGCCCTCGCCGATGGTCAGCATCGGCTCCATCGAGATCACCATGCCCGGCTCGAGCACCGTGTCGATGTCCTCGCGCAGTTCCAGACCGGCTTCGCGGCCGTAGAAATGGCTCAAGACGCCGAAGGAATGGCCGTAGCCGAAGGTGCGGTATTGCAGCAGGTCGCGCTCGGCGAAGAAATCGTTGATCTTGTGGGTGACTTCCGCGCAGGACACGCCGGGCTTCAGCAGGCTGATGCCATACTCATGCGCCGCGACGTTGGCTTCCCAGATCTTCAGACTGGCCGGATCGACTTCCTGCACGAACATGGTCCGCTCCAACGCGGTGTAATAGGCCGAGATCATCGGGAAGGTATTGAGCGACAGGATATCGCCGCGCTCGAGCCTGCGCGATGTGACCGGGTTATGGGCGCCGTCGGTGTTGATCCCGGACTGGAACCAGACCCAGCTGTCGCGGTATTCGGCATCCGGGAAGCGCTTGGCAATCTCCAGTTCCATGGCATCGCGTCCGGCCATGGCGATGTCGATCTCGCGGGCGCCGAGCTTGACGGCGTCGCGGATCGCGTAGCCGCCGACATCGGCGACGTTGGCGCCGTGGCGGATCAGCGCAATCTCGGCCTCGGACTTGTGCATCCGCTGGCGCATTGTGGTCTCGAAAAGGTCCACCATGGTCGCGGGCTTGAGGAAATCTTCCATCTTGTCGCGCTGCATCAGCGTCAGGTGGTCGCTCTCGTAGCCGATCACCTTGCCCGGTCCGGTGACCGAAAGGATGGCCCGCCAGTAATTGTCGCGCTGCCAGTCGGTATAGGTGATGTTGTCGGCAAAGCTGCGCCGCCAGGGCTGGCCCGCGTCGATGCCGGCCGAGATGGTGACGCATTCGCTTTCGGTCACGACGAGCCCGTAGGGACGGCCGAAGGAGCAATAGAGGAAGCCCGAATAATAGGCGATGTTGTGCATCGAGGTGAAGACCGCGGCATCGGCGCCGAGGCTCTGCATCCGTTCGCGCAGTTCCGCGAGGCGCGCCTCGTATTCGGCGGCGTCGAAGGGCAGCGGAGATTTTTCACCGTTGTGGAAGCGGTACATGTCAGGGCGGTTGGTCATAAAGACCCTCCTTTTCAGAAAGGTCCCGGCGTGCAGGACGCATGGCCGCTCAATGGAGCGACGCCATCGCCCCGGCCGTGATTATCCATTGCCGCATTTTACGGAACCGATCAAGCGTTTCATTTCAGCCCGAGCAATGCTTTTACCATGGTGCTGTCGGGATCTTGCAGCGCGTCGATGACATCGAAATGATGGCGCCCCTCGACGACCATGTGCTGCGCTCCCCAGACCTTCGCGAAATGCGCCGCCTGTTCGAGGAAAGCCGGACGTTCGTCGCCGCCGACCCAGATCGAGACATTCACACCATGCGGGGGCGCCATGTTGATCGGGCTCTCCGCCTCTGCCTCCGCTGCATCAAGGCGCAATGTCTCGTTCATCGATGTACGCAGCAGCGGCGTCAGATCACCCAGCGGCGAGATCGGCAGGACCTGGGCGATCCGGTCGCGGATATCGGCGGCCAGGATTACCGGATCGGTCATCCGCGCCACCAGATGTCCGCCCGCCGAATGACCGGCCAGCGCCAGCGGTCCCTGGCTGCGCAGGGCGACCGACTCGACCGCCCGGGCGATCTGCCGGGTGATCTGCGAGATCCGCACCTCGGGGCAAAGATCATAGGACGGCATCGCCACGGCCCAGCCGCGCGCCAGCGGCCCGGCGGCGAGATGCGACCAGCTGCTGCGGTCGAAGGATTTCCAATAGCCGCCATGCACGAAAATGACCGTGCCGCGCGACACGCCTTCGGGCTGGAACAGGTCGTAGCATTCCCTCGGCCCCTCCCCATAGGCGACGCCGAGTTCGGCCCGGAACCCCAGCCGCGCACGGAAGGCCGCGGCCTGCTCCTGCCAGCGGGCGGGATATTGCTCCGCTCCGGCGATATGGGCGGCGTTGGCATAGGCGTCATCAAGCGTCATCTTCGTCTTCCTTCGGAACTGCATTCTCAAACTGGAACTGGACAACCATAACCTTTGTGGGTTTGTCTGCCACAGACAAAAGCGGAGATGTCCAATGAACGATGCGAAGACCGATCTGAAATCACTGCTGAAGGACCCCTCGCTGCTAGAGACCCGGGGTTATATCGGCGGCAAATGGGTCGAGGGCGACGATGGCACCTTCGATGTGACGAACCCGGCGCGCGGGGATGTCATCGCGCAGGTGGCGGATCTCAGCCGGGCCCAGGTGGGCGAGGCGATCGCGGTTGCCGAGAAGGCGCAGAAGGACTGGGCCTCCTGGACCGGAAAGGAACGCGCCGCCTGCCTGCGAAAGTGGTTCGACCTGATGATGGAGAACCAGGACGACCTCGGCATCATCCTGACCGCCGAACAGGGCAAGCCGCTGGCCGAAGCCAAGGGCGAGGTCGCCTATGGCGCATCCTTCATCGAATTCTTCGGCGAAGAGGCCAAGCGGATCTATGGCGAAACCATCCCCGGCCATCAGCGCGACAAGCGGATCACTGTGCTGAAACAGCCGATCGGCGTCGCCGCGTCGATCACGCCGTGGAACTTCCCCAACGCGATGATCACCCGCAAAGCCGCCCCGGCGCTGGCCGCGGGCTGTTCCTTCGTCGCGCGCCCCGCCGCCGAAACACCGCTCAGCGCCATCGTCATGGGCGTGCTGGCCGAGCGCGCGGGCATTCCGGCGGGCGTGTTCAATGTGGTGCCCTCGTCCTCGTCCTCTGCCGTGGGCAAGGAGTTCTGCGAGAACCCGGCGGTGCGCAAGCTGACCTTCACCGGCTCGACGGAGGTGGGGCGTATCCTGCTGAAACAGGCCGCGGATCAGGTGATGAAATGTTCGATGGAGCTGGGCGGCAACGCGCCCTTCATCGTCTTCGACGACGCCGATCTCGATGCGGCGGTCGAAGGCGCGATCATGTGCAAGTTCCGCAACAATGGCCAGACCTGTGTCTGCGCCAACCGGATCTATGTGCAGGCCGGGGTCTATGACACCTTCGCCGAGAAGCTTAGGGCACGGGTCGAGAAGATGAAGGTCGGAGACGGGCTGGAAGAGGGCACGGATCTCGGACCGCTGATCAACGCCGAAGCGTCGGACAAGGTGCAGGAGCATATCAAGGATGCGGTCGAACACGGCGCAAAGGTGATCCTCGGCAACGGCGAGGACGACATGCGGGGCAATTTTTTCGGCCCGACCATCGTCACCGGTGTGACCCAGGAGATGAAAGTCGCACAGGAGGAGACCTTCGGCCCCTTCGCCCCGTTGTTCAAATTCGAGGACGAGGACGAGGTAATCGCCATGGCCAATGACACGATCTTCGGCCTGGCCTCCTATTTCTACGCCAAGGATCTCAGCCGGGTCTACAAGGTGGCCGAGGCGCTGGAATACGGGATCGTCGGCGTGAACACCGGCATCATCTCAACCGAGGTGGCCCCTTTTGGCGGTGTCAAGCAATCCGGCCTCGGTCGCGAAGGCAGCCATCACGGGATCGAGGATTTCCTGGAGATGAAATACATCTGCATGTCGGTATAACGACTGTTACCGGACAGGAAAAGGCTGGCAGCGATGGCTGCCAGCCTTCTTTGGGAGATACAACGCGGTAATCAGTTGACCTGACTGTCTGCGTCGCCTGTCACGCCGGTCTGATGCGATAGCAGCGCGGCGAATTCCTCATCCGTAAGATCGACTTCAAGCTCACCATCGGCGGTCAGCGCCTTTTCGCTCTGGATCGCGGCACGTTCGGATCCGACGGCAAAGTCATCCTCCAGCGCTACAGAATAGCGTAGCACACCGTCGACTTCCTTCATCGCTTCGATCGAGCCGATCACATTGCCATCGGCGGAAACTGCAACCGCTTCTCCTGCGGCAATGGCCTGCTCGCTGCGTGTCAGTGCCTCGGCATCGAGAGTGGCCTGCTGATTGGTCTCAGCGTTCAGGTCATACTGATCTGTCAGATCCGCATCGACCGCGGCATCGGCGCTCAGCTCGGCTTCGGCATTGCTTTCGCTATCGCCCTGCAGATCGGTCCCGACATCGCCGTTCACCGAACCCGAAAGCTCGCTCGCAGCGATATCGGCATCGCCGTTTACATCCGCACCGATATCAGCAGTCTGTGCCGCCAGCGGCGCGGCGAGCAGCCCGGCCAGCGCGGTTGTGGTTGCGAGGTTCCGAATTTTCGTCGAATAGGTCATTTCTGGTCCTTTCCATCTAGTCTGCGTTGGGACAGCGCCCCGTTGCAGAACCAGAACCGCCACGAGCGTCTGAGGTTTCGTCGCTGCCGCCAATCGGCGAAGACCAGCACATCGGACGCGAATCTGCAGGCGGAAGAATGCCGGTATCTACCGAAGAACGCCGCTACGCGTCCCCGAAAGAAACCACGTCATCGGCACAAGTCGGTGAACCTACGATATCGCCCGAACCAGCAAGACTCCAACGATACCCCCGACATCGCAAAAAGCCCGGAGCAACGCTCCGGGCTTCCCTCTCAACCGATCACGACAGCTCTCAGTTGACGGATTTCGCGTCAACCACGTCCTTCTCGATGGCCTTGCGCTCGGTGGCGATACGGATCTGGCGCGGTTTCAGCGCTTCGGGAACCTGGCGCTCGAGTTCGATATGCAGCATGCCATCGACATGGGCGGCCCCGGTCACCTGGACATGATCGGCAAGGTGGAACCGACGCTCGAAAGCGCGGGTCGCGATGCCGCGATGCAGATAGGTCCGGTCCTCGTCCTCATCGGCCTTGCGCGCCGATACGATCAGCGCCTTCTCCCGCACCTCGACGCTCAAGTCCGCTTCCGAGAACCCGGCAACGGCGATGCTGATCCGGTAGGAATCATCGTCGAGCTTCTCGATGTTATAGGGCGGATAGCTGGAGGCTGCACTGTCGCTCGAGAGCGCCCGGTCCATCAGATTGGCGATCTGGTCGAACCCGACACTGGACCGATAGAGCGGAGCAAAATCAAAATTACGCATATGTTCATCCTCATCTTTGAGCGATTTACGTTCCGGGCCTTCCTCTTGGACAGACCCGATTTTCAGACACCGAAGCCCTCTGAGGCACCCCGGCGAGGATGATGTGGGGATCGCTCTGCAGGCTTTCAAGCCCTTTCAGGGCGGCGGTTTTCGCAAAATGTCAAAAGCCCCTGCAGCGCAAATTTCGCCTCACGGGCGCACGAATTTCGCTCCGGTCTCGCGTGGCGCATGGCCGACCTTGATGCGTCTGCTGGCCGGGCCTTCCTCCTGGAAGACCCCCTTGCCCGCCACCAGCTCGGCCTGCAGCAGAGCCAGCGGCGCGCCCAGCGCGGTGCCGAGCGAGACATGCTGGCCCTGCACCTCGGCCTTTGCCGACACCACCGAAACGATCTCCGCCACGCCATTGGAGAACGAGAAAATTGGCGCGCCGCTGGCGCCGAAATCGACCGAGCAGGAAGTCACCAGCACCCCGTTCTGACGCGCCAGCACCTTGCAGATTTCCTGCAGCGAGGCGACCTCGGCCCGGTCGCGAGCATAGCTGACTACGCCCACGGAATCCCCCGGTCGCGGTCGGCCCGCGGTGCTGAACGGACGGATCGTCGTGTTGCGGATCGGACTGTCGAGCTCCAGCAATGCCAGGTCGTGCCGTACCCGGTCCGAAGAGACCTCGCCGTCAAAGACGTAATCGGGATGTACCACGGCGCGGCGGATCTTGCGATAGGCACCGGCACGGCCGTTGCGCCAGCCGGCAAGAAACTCGACCTTGCCGTGATCGATGCGCAGCTTGCTCTGCTTGTCAAAGAGGCAATGCGCGGCGGTCAGAACCAGCCGGGGCGCGATCAGCGCCCCGGTACAGAAGCCCGCACCGCCGATATTCAGGCGTCCCACCGCCTCCCAGGCGGCGGCATCGATGCCGTTGTCAAGCGCGCGTAGCTGCGTATCCGCGGCATGGGTCTGCCCCCGGGTCTGAGCCTGTGCGGCGGTCGTGACGGCGACGAGCGCCATGAAAGTGAGAGCCGTCCAGAGCCGCACCGATTTCGCCTTCGTTGCAAGAGTTACCATCGCGAATAAAGGTGACTTGCGGCGAAAATAGGGCGCTCAGCGCAGTTGCGGGACTTTCCCGCTACCCGATTTGTCCCGGTCAAGCGCCGCAGGGCGCGGCCCTCCGCTTGCCCAGTCCAGCAATTGCACGCTATGCACCACCGGCACCGACGTTCCCGCGCCGATCTGCATCATGCAACCGATGTTCCCGGCGGCGATCACATCCGGCAGCCGCGCCTCCAGTGTCGCGACCTTGCGGTCTCTCAGCTGTCTCGAAATCTCCGGCTGCATCAGGTTATAGGTTCCCGCCGAGCCACAGCACAGATGCGAGTCCACGGGCTCGACCACCGTGAACCCCGCCTGTTTCAGCAATTCCTTCGGCGCGGCCTTAATCTGCTGACCATGCTGCAACGAACAGGCGGCGTGATAGGCCACCACAAACCCCTGATGATCCTGTCGCTGAGCCGGAACGGCATCGGTTCCGGCGATCCTTTCCCGCGCCTCTTGCGCGAGGCGCAGCATTCCGGGTTCGCAGATTTCGCTCACCAGCTCCGAAACATCCCGCGCCAGCGCCGACACACGGGCCGCCTCATCCGCCAGCGCATTGTTGCGCAGCATGTCGCCGTAATCCTTCACCGTCGTCCCGCAACCCGAGGTATTGATGACGATCGCGTCGAGCCCCTGCCCGTCGATCTCCGTGTTCCACGCCCTGATATTGCGCGCTGCGGCGTCGTGGCTCTCGGCGGTCCTGCCCATGTGATGCACCAGCGCGCCGCAGCAGCCTGCCCCCGAGGCCACCACCACCTCGCAGCCAAGCCGCGTCAGCAACCGGATCGTGGCATCGTTGATATCGGTATCGAGCGCGCGCTGCGCACAGCCCGTAAGCAGCGCCACCCGCCTGCGCCGCGCCCCTTCGGCGGGGAAACTTTGCGGCATGTCATTGGGGCTTTTCGGCGGGATGGCCCGAGGCGCCATCTCCAGCATCGCGCGCAGCCGCGGATCGGGGAGCAGCCCGACGAACGGCCGACCGAGCCGCGCCGCCCGCAACGCCAGACGGAACCGTTCCGGATGGGGCAGGATTCGCGCGAGCATCCAGCGCAACAGCCGTTCCCCCGCGGGACGCCGGTAGCGTTCCTCGATATAGGCGCGGGCATGGTCGACCAGATGCATGTAATGCACGCCGGAAGGACAGGTCGTCATGCAGGCGAGGCAGGAGAGACAGCGATCGATATGCTTGACCGTTTTCTCGTCCGGGTCGCGATCGTTTTCCAGCATGTCCTTGATCAGGTAGATGCGCCCGCGCGGACTGTCGAGCTCATCGCCGAGCAGCTGGTAGGTCGGACAGGTGGCGGTGCAGAAACCGCAATGCACGCAGGCCCGCAGGATCTCGTTGCTGCGCCGGATATCCGGATCCTTTAGCTGGTCCGGGCTGAAGCTGGTCTTCATGTATTCCGTCTCCCTTGGCGGCTTTGCACCGGTTCAGCCGCCCAGCATCCGCGCCGTGGCCAGGCCGAACCAGGGCATTGTCGTCCCCAGCGCACCGATCACCCCGGTCCAGCGCCGCATCCGCCGCCCCGCATCGCGGTGACGCAGGATCTGTGCAACGAACCCCAGGAGGGCGATCCAGCCCAGCCAGAGCAGCGCCAGCACCAGCAGCGTCAGCACCGGATCGCGCGCCCATTCTTGCGCAAAACCATAGCGGATCACCAGCCCGGACAGCACCGCGCTCAGCGCCAGCAGGCCCATCCGGCGCAGCAACCCCGGGTTCGGAACCCGTCGGGTCAGCGACCCGAAGGCCAGAGGCCCGAAACCGAAGACTATCAGAAACACCAGCAACAGCATCATAGCGACACCGCCAGCAACCCGCCGTTAAGCCTGTTCTTTGGGTCGAATTGGCGACGCAGCCCAGCGGAGAGACGCGCCATCCCCGGCGGTTCGGGCTGCAACACGCCGAGCCGCCGACGGTCCGCGGTCGCGCCGCGCAGGTAGGTCGCATGCCCCTCAAACCTGCCCAGCCGCGAGCGCAGGTCGCTCCCCGGCGGCATCAACAGCCACACAAGACCACCGGCCCAGTCATAGGCACATGCCTCCGCCCCGGCCCGCCGCGCAAGGCTTGGCCCGTCCCCGGGTTTGCAGGACAGACGCCAGACGTCACCCGCGCGGTTCGCGAAGATCTCCACGTCCCTGATCCGCTGCCAGAGCCTTTGCGACTCGCCCGCGCCGATCTCGCTGACCTCACTGGCAGCATCGCTTAACAGGGCGCGCAGCCGGGCGATCCGGTAGCGCACCGAGGCTTCGAAACCTTCGATCCGCAGATGTGTGCGGGCATCTTCCGTCGCGTCGCCGGGCATATGTGCCGCCCCGGTCACCTCGAAGGGGCTGCCCATGGCCCGCGCCATCACCGCGACCGCCGCCCTCTCATCGAGCCCATGCAGGGTCAGGCTCGCCTGGGTCTCGGGCTGCGGCAGCACCTTCAGTGCCACCTGGCTCAGCACGCCCAGCGTGCCACAGGATCCGGCAAACAGCCGCACCAGGTCATAGCCCGTGACGTTCTTCATCACCCGACCGCCATTGGCGATAATCCTTCCGCTGCCATCGACGCATCGGATGCCCAGCATGAAATCGCGCGCCGCGCCAACAGCGAGCCGCCGTGGTCCGCAGACATTGGCAGCGCAAATCCCGCCGAGAGTCGGCTCCCCGTCATGTCCCAGCAATGGCCGGTGATCCATCGGCTCGAAAGCCAGCCGCTGGTTCTCCGCAGCCAGCAGCGCATCTATCTCGCGCAGCGAAGTCCCGGCCTGTGCCACCAGCGTCAGCGCCCCGGGTTCATAGAGCGTGATCCCCGACAGCCCGGCACTGCTCAGCGCCCGTCCGGGCCCGGAAAGCCCGCGCGTATTGCCGCCGCGCGGCGACAGGGGCGTGTCAGCCGAAGCGATGATCTCCGCCAGCTCGCCCTCGCTCTGCGGCCGCAGGACCGCCTCGTCCCGCTCAGGCATGAGCCTGCGCCGCCGCCTCTGCCGAACCGCGATGACGCCGAGATTCCGCCAACGGGAACACCTTGGCAGGGTTCAACAGCCAGGCCGGGTCGAAAACATCCTTCACCGCCATCTGCGCCGCCAGATCATCCACGCCATATTGCGTGCGCATCAACTCGCGTTTCTCCACACCGATTCCATGCTCCCCGGTGAGGCAACCGCCCATCTCGACGCAGAGCTTCAGAATCTCGGCACCGAACTCCTCACAGATCTCCAGGTCACCGGGCTTGTTGGCATCGAACAGGATCAGCGGATGCATATTGCCGTCCCCGGCATGAAACACATTGCCGACCTTCAGCCCGTAATGCCGTGACATCTCGCCGATCCTTCGCAGCACTTCCGGGAGGCTCGACACCGGGATCGTGCCATCAAGGCACATGTAATCATTGATCTGCCCCATCGCCCCGAAGGCCGATTTACGCCCCAGCCAGATCTTCTCGCTCTCCGAAGCGGAGCGGCTTTCGCGCAGTTCCACGGGGTCGTGTCGACGGGCGATCTCGGTGATCAGCGCCAATTGGTGATCGATCTCCTGTTCCGAGCCCTCCACTTCGACGATCAGCAGCGCTTCGCACATGGGATAGCCGACATGGGCGAAAGCCTCCGTCGCCTCGATACAGGGCCGGTCCATGAACTCGATCGCCACCGGCAGAACCCCGGCGCGGATGATGTCGGAGACGCAGGCGCCCGCCACAGCGTTGTCATCAAACCCGATCAGCACCGGCCGCGCGCCCTCGGGCCTGGGCAGGATGCGCAGTGTCGCCTCGGTGACCACCCCGAGCTGGCCTTCGGAGCCACAGATCACCCCGAGCAGGTCGAGCCCGCCAGCATCGAGATGCGTCCCGCCAATCTCGACCACTTCGCCATCCATCAACACCAGCGTCACGCCCATCAGATTGTTCGTCGTGACGCCGTATTTCAGGCAATGCGCGCCGCCCGAATTCATCGCGATATTTCCGGCAATCGCGCAGGCAAGCTGGCTCGACGGATCGGGCGCATAGAAAAACCCGTCCTCCGCCACCGCATCGGAGACAGAGAGATTGGTGCGCCCGCTCTGCACGCGGATGATACGGTTGGGATAATCGACTTCAAGCACCCGGTTCATCCGCGCCACGCCGAGCAAAACGCAATCAGCCGTGGGCAACGCTCCCCCGGCGAGCGAGGTGCCGGAACCACGCGGCACCACCGGCACGCCTTCCTCGTGACATATGCGCAACACTGCTGAGACTTCCTCCGTGCTGGCGGGCAGGACGACCAGCATCGGTGGGCATTTATAGGCGGTCAGCGCATCGCATTCATAGGCCCGCGTCTCCCGCGGATCATGGATCACCGCATTGCCCGGCAGCACGTCCTGCAGGCGCGCGACAAGCTGCGCCTTGCGCGCCATTATCCCGGCATCCGGTCTCGGCATTTCCATGACGATCTTCCCTTCCTTTCGATCGGCGACACGCGATCCGGCGTGAGCATAGCACGAGATCGCCGCGCTGCACGTGGCCTTTGCACCCTTCCAAAAGCCGGTCCCCGCCCGCGTTGTGCCGGGCGAATCCCCTTGGATTGATTGCAGAAAGGACTATATGGAGTCAGGCCTGAAGGATTGGTTTCACGATGCTCAAGATTGCCCTCGCCACACTGATTGTCACCGCCTCCGCGGCATTTGCGGACGCGCCGGTGATCCGCAACGTCAACATCACCCGTAGCGGTGATCTGTGGAATTTCGACGTCACGGTACAGCATGACGATACCGGCTGGGACGATTACGCCGACGCCTGGCGCATCCTCGACGAGCAGGGCAACGTGCTTGGTCAGCGCAACCTTGCGCATCCGCATGTGGACGAACAGCCCTTCACCCGCTCCCTCTCCGGCATTGCGGTACCGTCGGGAGTAAAGGAGATCGAGATCCAGGTGCATGACACCAAGGGTGGCTGGACGAAGGGCGGCAAGCGCATCAGGCTCAGATAAGTCAGACCCGGTGATAGGGCCCGCCTGACAGGATCGAGGCAGCGCGGTAGAGTTGCTCGGCCAGCATCACACGCACCAGCATGTGCGGCCAGACCATCTTGCCGAAGGACAGCGCATGATCTGCCTGCTTTCGCAGTGCCGGATCGATTCCGTCTGCCCCGCCGATCACCAGTGCCAGATCGCCGCGCCCCATATCGCGCCAGCCGCCAAGCCGTTCGGCAAAGGCGGGAGAGCTTTCCACCCTGCCGCGCTCATCC
Organism: Sulfitobacter aestuarii; assembly: GCF_042685005.1. Lineage (NCBI taxonomy): Bacteria > Pseudomonadati > Pseudomonadota > Alphaproteobacteria > Rhodobacterales > Roseobacteraceae > Sulfitobacter > Sulfitobacter aestuarii. The sequence continues at coordinate 47,664 of NZ_JBHUMP010000016.1, forward strand.
AGCACACAGATCAGCGCGCCAGCCGGGATCGCCCGCTGCAGCAATAGGGCCTCGGTCGCCATGCCGCCGCCTTTCTTGTCCTCCACTTCGACGATCCGGACCGGCCCGAGCCCAAGGGCCCGGCCGGTCCGGTCGAAACGTGTCAGATAATCGTCAATGAGGTCTTTTTCCGGCCCAGCGCGCAGGCGCCCGACCACACAGATATGCACGCGCATGAGATGCGCCGGGCGTCAGTTCTGCACCGCCGCCGGATCGCCGCCGACCTGCCACATCTTCTCGAGCTGGTAGAACTCGCGCACTTCGGGGCGGAACACATGAACGATTACGTCGCCAGTGTCGATCAGCACCCAATCGCCGATATCCTTGCCTTCAATCCGCGGTGTGCGGTTGAACTCATGTTTGACATGCTGGGCCAGCTTCTCGGCAATTGCCGCCACCTGCCGGGTCGAACGGCCCGAGCAGATCACCATGTAATCGGCCATCGACGTCTTGCCGTGCAGGTCGATCTGCACGATGTCTTCAGCCTTTTCTTCGTCGAGGGTTTTCAGAATCGCGGCCAGCAGCGCATCGCTCATGGCCATGTCGGTCGTGGACGCCATCGGCGCTACGCCGTTTCGTGCAGCAGACGCTGCGACAGCTTGGATTGACAGGACATCGTCCTCCTTATGTCGCGCCGCCAGATCCCCGGCGCTGGGATTGACCTTATTCTAACAATCAAAGCGTGACATTTCAATGACAGGGGCGCGAAGAAGTGCCGATCGCGCCGCCGTCTCACCCCTCCTGCCCCGAACGCGCCCGCAACGGCGCGGCCGACCCGTTTTCGCCGCGCGACAGCGCCAGCCGACTTTCCTCTAGCAGCAGCACCTCGCGCTGGGGGAAAGGAATCGAGATGTCGTTCTCCTTGAACGTGTCCCAGAGCGCCAGGAACACATTGCCGCGGATATTGGTCAGCCCGCCGGTCGGGTCCTTTATCCAGAACCGCAGGATGTAATCGACGCTGCTGTCGCCGAAACCGACGATATGACAGACCGGCGATTTAAAGCTCAACACGCGCTCGACGCTCTTCGCCGCGGCGACCGCCAGTTCACGCACCTGATGCGGATCATCGCCATAGCTTGTGCCGAAATGGATATCGAGCCGCACGAATTCATTGGAATGGGACCAGTTGACCACCTGCCCGGTAATCAGATCCTCGTTCGGAATGAGATATTCCTTGCCATCCCGCGTCACCACGGAGGCATAGCGCGCGCCCAGCGTCGCGATCCAGCCGAAGGTGTCGCCAAGGCTGATCACATCGCCGGGCTTGATCGACTTGTCGAGCAGGATGATCACGCCAGAAACAAGGTTCGACACCACCTTCTGCAGACCGAAACCGAGGCCGACGCCGATCGCCCCGGACAGCATGGCAAGCCCCGTAAGATCGATCCCCACCGCCCGGATGCCAAGAAAGAACGCGACTCCGTAAAGGAAGATCTGCAGCCCCTTCACCGCCAGCACCTGCATCGAGGGGCTGATATCTTCGTTCTTGCGGATCGTCGCGGCAGTGGTGGTGCTGACCAGCCGGGCCAGCGTCAGCAGCCCGCCGATCACCACCAGCGCGACGATAAGGTCGAGCAGCGACATGCGGAACTCGCCAAGGGTCAGCGCCAGCCGGTCGAGGAACCCCGCAACATCGTCATCTACATTGAGGAAATAAAGTGTCGCATAGAGCCAAAGGCCCCAGGTCACCATGCGCCGCACCGGCCGGTTGCGCACCAGACGCGCGGCGAAGGCGATCCCGGCCATCACCGCCGCCAGCGTCCCCGCCAGCCCGATCAGATAGGAGCGCGACGGCCAGGTGATCTGCTGCATCACCAGATAGACCCCGCCTGCCAGCAGCGCGAACCAGATGAGGCCAAGCCGACGGCGGATCTGTACCACCACGCGCAATTGCCATTTCGACCAACCCTCGCGGGAGCGCACCCAATTCTGCAGGAGCCGCCCTGACACCCGGTGCAACAGCCAGGCCAGAACCGTCAGCGCGATCAGTATCAGAAACTGATTCTGTCGCCAGCCCGGTGTCAGCATGCCATAGGCAAAATTGACGCCGGTGTTCCAGATGCCCATCAGCGAGGCAAGGAAATCTGCAAATGGATCAACTTCCTGCTGCATCGCCCCTCCTTTTTGCCGAATCGTCGCATGAAGTTGACATCCCATGCAAGCCTTGCACCCTTGCAGCACAGGCTTTTGCAGGGTAATCCTGCGGCCATGACGCCCGTGTTCGATCTCGACGACCGTGCCCGCCTGGGCGAACGCTTTTTCGGCGCCCGTCACGCTGTGCTGGCGCAGCGCTGAGCGACGCGCGAACCGCCGCGACCCCATTCACTGACCATCATCGGGAGAGGACCCATGTCCCCCAAAACGCTCTATGACAAAATCTGGGATGCCCATGTGGCCCATGAGGCCGAGGACGGCACCTGTCTGCTCTATATCGACCGCCATCTGGTCCATGAGGTGACCAGCCCGCAGGCCTTCGAAGGTCTGCGCATGAGCGACCGCCCGGTCCGCGCGCCGGACAAGACCATCGCCGTGCCGGATCACAACGTGCCGACCACGCTCGACCGCGAGAACGGCATCGAGAACGAGGAAAGCCGCATCCAGGTCGAGGCGCTCGACAAGAATGCCAAGGATTTCGGCATCCATTACTACCCGGTCTCCGATGTGCGTCAGGGCATCGTGCATATCGTCGGACCCGAACAGGGCTGGACCCTGCCCGGCATGACCGTGGTCTGCGGTGACAGCCACACTGCCACTCACGGCGCCTTCGGCGCGCTGGCCCATGGCATCGGCACTTCCGAGGTCGAGCACGTGCTCGCCACCCAGACGCTGATCCAGAAGAAATCCAAGAATATGAAGGTCGAGATAACCGGCAGGCTGCGCCCCGGTGTCACTGCCAAGGACATCACCCTCAGCGTGATCGGTGTCACCGGTACTGCCGGCGGTACCGGCTATGTCATCGAATATTGTGGCGAGGCGATCCGTGATCTTTCCATGGAAGGCCGCATGACCGTCTGCAACATGGCCATCGAAGGCGGCGCCCGCGCCGGTCTGATCGCGCCTGACCAGACCACCTTCGACTATTGCAAGGGCCGCCCCCATGCGCCGAAGGGCGCGCAATGGGAAGCGGCGATGGAATGGTGGAAGACACTGCATTCCGACGATGACGCCCATTGGGACAAGGTCATCACCCTCAAGGGCGAGGACATCGCTCCGGTCGTGACCTGGGGCACTTCGCCCGAGGACGTGCTGCCGATCACCGCCAATGTGCCTGCACCCGAAGACTTCAAGGGCGGCAAGATCGAGGCTGCTCGTCGGGCGCTCGATTACATGGGCCTGACCGCCGGTATGCCACTCTCCGAGGTCAAGATCGACACGGTGTTTATCGGCTCCTGCACCAATGGCCGCATCGAGGATCTGCGTGCCGCTGCCGAGATCCTCAAGGGCAAGAAGATCAAGGACGGGTTGCGCGCGATGATCGTGCCGGGCTCGGGTCTGGTCCGCGCCCAGGCCGAGGAAGAAGGTCTGGCGCAGATCTTCACGGACGCCGGCTTCGAATGGCGTCTCGCAGGCTGTTCCATGTGCCTGGCGATGAACCCCGACCAGCTGTCGCCGGGCGAGCGCTGCGCCGCCACGTCGAACCGCAATTTCGAGGGTCGGCAGGGCCGCGGCGGGCGCACCCACCTGATGTCCCCGGCAATGGCCGCCGCCGCGGCGATCACCGGTCACCTGACCGATGTGCGCGAGCTGATGTAAACGGGGCCTCCCCCGACCTTGCGGCGTCGGTGCCTGCACTGACGCCATACCGACATAATACCGACGTCGTACCGACAGCCCTCTTCAGGGTCAGGAGAATGAAATGGACAAGTTCGAAACCCTCACCGGCATCGCCGCGCCGATGGACATGATCAACATCGACACCGACATGATCATCCCCAAGCAGTTCCTGAAAACCATCAAGCGTTCCGGCCTCGGCGTGAACCTCTTCGACGAGATGCGCTATGATGACGACGGCCGGGAAATCCCCGATTTCGTGCTCAACAAGCCGCAATACCGCGACGCCGAGATCCTCGTTGCAGGCGACAATTTCGGCTGCGGCTCCTCGCGCGAACACGCGCCCTGGGCGATCAAGGATTTCGGCATCCGCTGTGTTATCGCCCCGAGCTTCGCGGACATCTTCTACAGCAACTGCTTCAAAAACGGCATCCTCCCCATTGCCCTCCCGCAGGAGCAGGTCGACGTGCTGATGAAGGACGCCGAAAAGGGTGCCAATGCCCGCATGACCATCGATCTGGAGGGCCAGACGGTGACCACGTCGGACGGCGAAAGCTTCGGCTTTGAGGTGGATTCCTTCAAGAAACATTGTCTGTTGAACGGTCTCGACGACATCGCGCTGACACTGGAAAAAGGCAAGGCGATCGACAGATTCGAAGAATCTGCCGCGCAGAGCCGTCCTTGGGTCTGACGAAACGCGCTGCGCGGCTCGGTCCTGGCCCACACATCCCTTGTAGGCACCGATACGGCGCCTACAACATCTTGCGGCCCGTCTCAGGAATGCCGCGAAATTGATGCACGATCGCACCACCTTCTTCATCAAAATGCCGGATCAACGGGCTCTTATGAGGCGACCGTCTTGAGCGACCCGACGAAAGAAGGCACAATTTGGGCAATATTGAGGCAAATCTCCGCCTTCCGGAGAGAGCAAGTTGGGACAAGCAGGCGGCAGTGTACCGTGGCTGACCGGTTTGAAAGGGCAGACGAGTGATTGGACGGATGACAGGCGCGGTGACGCGTGGCCTCTTGGTGGCCCTGCTGATCGCCACTCCGGCGCTGCTGCTGCCCGGCGTGGCCGCCCAGACGAGCCAGATTACCCTGCTCTTCGCGCTGCTCGCCGCCGTGCTCACCTTCGTGGAATATAACTCGACCCTCCCAAGCCTCGTTGAGTTCCGCAATGCGCCGCCGTTCAACCGCCTGCGGTTCGTGGCGCTGTTTTTCACGGTGTTCCTGATCTGCGCGATCCTCAGGGGCAAGACCGATCCGACGCTGCTGACCGGCGCATTGACGGCACTCGGCACGATCATCGGCAACGCGATGGATTTTCCCTATTCGCCGGTGCGCCTGCTGATCCTGATGCTGCCCGAGGATGCGGAGGGGGAGTTGGTCCGCACCCTGCGCACGGCCGCCGGGCTGGCCTATCTGATTTCGCTCTGTGCGATGACCTCCTTCCTGCTTCTGGTCCGGGTCCTCGGCTGGCCGACAAGGCACGGCGCATTCAATGTCTGGGTCAACCTGCCGCGCTTCGACCCGACGGGAGGCGGCGACGCGCTCCAGCGCTTGCAGCGTGACGCCCGTTTCAACATCGCCTTCGGCTTCCTGCTGCCATTCATCATCCCGGCGGTGGTCAAATCGGCCGCCGATCTGGTAGACCCGATCTCGATAGCCGACCCGCAGACCCTGATTTGGACAGTAAGCGCATGGGCCTTTCTTCCCGCCAGCATGATCATGCGCGGCATCGCCATGGCCCGGATCGCCGTGATGATCGAAGACCGGCGGCGCCGGGTTCACGCCGAGGCGGAAGACGGATTGCAGGCCGCCTGATCCTCGCTCTCGCGCTGCTGCTCAGCGCCTGTACCGCCATGGCAGAGCCGCTGCGGATCGCCAGTTTCAACAGCGCCCTGTCGCGCGAGGGTCCCGGCTTGGTGCTGCGCGACATCCTGAATGGCCAGGATCCGCAGGTGCAGGCGGTGCTCGCGGCGCTGAGCGAAGTCGCCCCCGATGTCATCGTGTTGCAGAAACTCGATTACGACCTCGAGAACCGGGCGCTCCATGCCCTTGCCGCCGCGCTCGAAAGCAGTGGCGGCCCTGCCTATCCGCATCTCTTCGCGCTGCCGGGCAATGCCGGTCTGCAAAGCGGCGTCGATCTCGACGGGGACGGCCGACGCGGCGGTGCCGATGATGCGCAGGGCTATGGGCGTTTCTTCGGTCAGGGCGGCATGGCGATCCTCTCGCGCCATCCGATTATCGAGGCAGAGGTACAGGATCATTCTACCCTGCTCTGGCGCGATCTGCCCGGCGCGCTGCTCCCCGGAACGGTGGCGGAGCCCTTCCCCAACGCAGAGGCGCGGGCGATCCAACGCTTGTCCTCGAAAGGGCATTGGGTGGTGCCGATCGCCCCGCCCGGTCAACCACCGCTCCATCTGCTCACCTTTCATGCGACACCGCCGGTCTTCGACGGGCCGCAAGATCGCAACGGGAGGCGCAATCATGACGAGGTGATCTTCTGGCAGCATTACCTCGACGGCGCCTTCGAAACGCCGCCTACGGAGCGCTTCATCCTACTCGGCGATGCCAATCTCGATCCGCAGCACGGCGACGGGCGTGGGGCGGCGATCCGTGCCCTCCTGAACGACGCGAGGCTGCAAGATCCGCTGGCAGGGCGCGAGACGGTCACCTGGCCCGAGACCGGGCCGATGCGCGTGGATTATCTGCTGCCCTCGGCGGATTGGCGGGTGCTGGATTCCGGGCGTCATTTCGCCCCGCAGGCCAGCCGCCATGCCCTGATCTGGGTGGACCTCGCACCCTAAGCTTTCTTGACGCTTCGGCATGGTCACGCTACCCCGCTTGCAACATTCATCAGGAGAGTTTTCATGGCCAATCCAAAGCTGCTTATCCTCGCCGGCGACGGGATAGGACCCGAAGTCATGGGGCAGGTCACCCGCATCATCGACTGGTTCGGCGACAAGCGCGATCTGGCCTTCGACGTCGAGCATGACCTGGTCGGCGGTGCGGCCTATGACAAGCACGGCACGCCATTGCATGACGACACCATGGCCAAGGCGCTCGCCGCGGATGCGGTGCTCCTCGGCGCCGTTGGCGGGCCGAAATACGATGAACTCGATTTCAGCGTGAAACCAGAACGCGGGCTGCTGCGCCTGCGCAAGGAAATGGATCTCTATTCCAACCTGCGTCCGGCCCAGTGTTTTGATGCGCTGGCCGATTTCTCCTCGCTGAAGAAGGACGTGATTGCCGGGCTCGACATCATGATCGTGCGCGAGCTGACCTCCGGCGTCTATTTCGGCGAGCCGCGCGGGATCTTCGAGGAAGGCAACGAGCGGGTCGGCATCAACACCCAGCGCTACACCGAATCCGAAATCGAACGTGTCGCGCGCTCGGCTTTTGAGCTGGCCCGGCGCCGCAACAAAAAGGTCTGCTCGATGGAGAAGGCCAACGTGATGGAAAGCGGCATCCTGTGGCGCGAAGTGGTGCAGCGGGTGCATGACACCGATTACCCGGAAGTCGAGCTCAGCCACATGTATGCCGACAACGGCGCCATGCAGCTGGTCCGCGCGCCCAAGCAATTCGACGTGATCCTCACCGACAACCTGTTCGGTGACATCCTGTCGGATTGTGCGGCAATGCTCACCGGCTCGCTCGGCATGTTGCCCTCGGCCTCGCTCGGCGCGCCCAACGAGGCAGGTCGGCCCAAGGCGCTTTACGAGCCGGTGCACGGTTCGGCGCCCGATATCGCCGGTCAGGGCAAGGCCAACCCGATTGCCTGCATCCTCAGCTTCGCGATGGCATTGCGCTATTCCTTCGATCAAGGGGACGAGGCGACACGGCTTGAGACCGCGGTTGAAAAAGTGCTCGCCGATGGCGCCCGCACCGCCGATCTGATGGGCGAGGAAGGCGGCAGCCCGATCTCGACGAGCGAAATGGGCGACGCCATTCTCGCGGCGCTCGACGCCAGCCTCTGAAATCTATCCCGCCCTCCGCCGGAGCCTCGCTTCGGCGGAGGCGCAAATGATCTGCCTCGCAATGCGCATCAGCTCTTGCCAAATCGCGGCAGAACCCCTATGCGCTGCTGCACGGTCGGGCTGTAGCGCAGCCTGGTAGCGCACCTGCTTCGGGAGCAGGGGGTCGGAGGTTCGAATCCTCTCAGCCCGACCAATTCTTCAATATCCGCTCGAATAGCTTTTCAAACGCTGTCCGCCCGAGGCGGTCAGGCATGCCCTTCGAATGTCGCGAGGCTCACGCCCTCTTCCTCGAGCGCGCGGCGCACCGCGGCAGCGATCGCCACCGCCTCCGGCGTATCGCCATGCAGGCAGATTGTGTCGATCCGGGTGTCGATATATCTGCCGCTTTCGGTGATGATCGCCCCGGCCTTGACCATCTGCGCCATTCGCCGACCGGCGCGTAGCGGATCATGGATCACCGCGCCGGGCTGCGACCGGTCAACCAGCGTCGCATCGTCGTTATAGGCGCGGTCGGCGAAAATCTCACCAGCCCAGTCACATTTCAGCCGCTCGACGGCCTGCTGCTGCGCCGTGGCGGCCAGCACCATGATGATGAGATCCGGTGCCACGCTCAGAGCCGCATCGTAGCAATCGCGGGCCAGCTGCTCATCTTCCGAGGCCATGTTGGCGAGCGCCCCGTGCAGCTTGAGATGCCGCACGCCGGTGCCAAGGCTGCGCGCCATGCCGATGCTGGCGGCGACCTGATAGCGGATCTGGTTCTGCAGGGTGGCGCGCGGAACCGACAGGCGGTTGCGTCCGAATCCGGCGAGATCCATGAAGCCGGGATGCGCGCCGATGCCGACGCCATTGTCGCGCGCCAGCTTCATCGTCGCGGCCATCACGTCGGCATCCCCGGCATGGCCGCCACAGGCGATATTGGCCGAGGTCACGATCTTCAGCAGCGCCGCGTCGTCGCCCATTTTCCACGGCCCGAAGCTTTCGCCCATATCGGCGTTCAGATCGACACGGATCATCTCAATCCTCCTGTTCAAAGGGGTCATCCCTAGCGGAGATCATACCGCCGACGAGCTGATAGGAAAGCAGGTCGCGCATTGCCGCCGGATCGCGAAGCAGCGGGGTGACACGTCTTGGCAGGTCGGCCCGCCAGGCCCGGTAGCGGCACTCGATCTCGCTCGCCTCCGCAAGGCTCACGGATTCAAACCGCAACGCCGCTCCCACCGGGGCCTGCGCGACACGCGGCAGGTCGCAGGGCAGGACAGTGCCGATACGGGGATAGCCGCCGGTCGTCTGGCATTCGCTGAGCAGCACGAACGGCGCGCCTTCGCCGGTAATCTGGATATCGCCGGGCACGATCACTTCGGAAACGATGCTGAGCTGACCCTGCGCGAAAAAGCCCTCCCCGTCGTGATTGAGCCGCACGCCGGTCCGGTTGGCACGCGGGTCGCGGCGAAAGGCGGTCGCAGCGAAGCACTCACGCGTTGCGGCGTCGAACGCGTCGGTCTGCAGGCTCGCCACCATGCGCAGCCTGCCCCCCTCGAACCGGTCCTCGCAGGGCAAGGTCATCGCATTTGGCCCGCCCCGGTCAGGGCAGAGCGGCAGGCTGTCACCGGCCTTCAACGCCTTGCCGATCCCGATGCTGAGGTGGCTGGCGCGGGAGCCCAGCTGCAGCTCGCCGCCAAAGCCGCCACCGACATGCAGATAGCCATAGACGCCGCTGCGTGCCCCGCCGATCCTGAGCTCAGCTCCGGCAGGCAACAGATGCGAGGCGTTCCAGACCAGCGGCGCACCGTCGATGCTGGCGCTCATCCGCGCGCCGGTGAGCGCGATGCGCAGGTCGCGCCCGGCGCTGAAAGTCCCACCGACCCCGACCATCTCCAGCGCCGCAAGCCCAGGCGCCTGCCCGAGCAGCGCCGCGCCTTCGTAGAGCGCGCTGCGATCGGCGGCACCGCCCTGCGTCAACCCGAAGGCGCGATGGCCGGGGCGACCCAGATCCTGCAGGCTCATCCCCGGTCCGGCCTGAAGGATGCTCAGCCGCGCCTTCATGACAGATCCTCGCAGGTCGCGCCGCCGTTGCCGCTCTCGTCGCGGCTGTCGATCCGTTCATATTCCGCGCGGCTCACCGAAGGGAAAAGCAGCTCGTCACCCGGCGACAGCGGGAACGGGGTATCGCTATGCGGGCGGAAAGTGCGGAAGGCCGTCTGTCCGACATGATGCCAGCCGGTCGGCGAAGCGCTGGTGAACAGCGTCATCTGCCTTATCGCCACCACCAGCGCGCCGGGCGGTACCGATTTGGTCAATCCCTGCTGGCGCGGAATGTCCCAGTTCCGGTTCAGCTCTCCAAGATAGGGCTGCCCCGGCGCGAAACCGATGGTCAGCACCCGCAGCCGGGTCTGCGACAATTCACGGATCGCCGCCTCCGGGTCACGCCCCGCCGCCGCCGCCGCGCTTTCGAGCTGCGGCGCCAGCTCGCCGCCATAGAAAGTCGGTACATGCCAGAGCCGCCGCCCCTCGGGCAAATCCGCGCCATACCAGTCGCGCGAGGCTAGCAGGTCACGCAGCCTCTCGGTCAGTTTCCCGGGCGCATGCACGGCGAGGTCGACCGCAAGAAAGGTGGATACCAGCGAGGAACTCGTCTCCTCCACCTCGGGCCAGTCGGCGGCATCGAGAGCAGCCCGGAAAGCCAGCGCCGCGCGATTGGCAGCCTCGCTCATCTGCCGATCGAAACTGACCAGCAACCCGCTCAGCCCGACATTGCGGATCATCGGAAATTCACCCATGAAGGCTGTCCCCGAGCGAGAAGTTAGCGCAGGTCATACCGGCCCCTGTCGCAAATTGTCGGGCAGCCAGGTGGCGATCTCGGGGAACCAGATCAGCAGGAAAACCATGACCACCATGATCAGGAACATCGGCAGCGCCGCTTTGGTGATATAGCCCATCTCGTGATCGGTCATTCCCTGCAGCACAAACAGGTTGAAACCGATCGGCGGGGTGATCTGGGCCATCTCGACCACCACGACGACGAAGATGCCGAACCATATCAGGTCGATCCCGGCGCCACGCACCATCGGCTCGACGACCGCCATTGTCAGAACCACGGAGGAGATACCGTCGAGAAACATACCCAATACGATATAGAAAACCAGCAGCGCCATCAGCAGCTGAAACCGCGTCAGCTCCATGACCGCGATGCCGTCCGCAAGTGCGCGCGGCAGGCCGGTGAACCCCATCGACAGCTTCAGGAAGGCGGCCCCTACCAGGATCAGCGCGATCATTGCAGAGGTGCGCATCGCGCCCATTAGGCTCTCGCGAAAGCTGAACCATGTCAGCGATCCTTGAAACAGCGCCAGCACCAGCGCGCCGATCACCCCGATCGCCGCGGCCTCTGTCGCGGTGGCAAACCCGAGATACATCGAGCCGATCACCACGGTGATCAACGCGAAGACCGGCAGCAGGAAACGGGAATTGGCCAGCTTCTCGGCAAAGCTCAGATTGCCCTCGCTATCGGGTTGCCAGTCCTTCGAGGTCAGCGCCACGACCGCCACATAGCCCATGAACAGCGCCGCCAGCACCAGCCCCGGCCCGACCCCGGCAAAGAACAGTTTGGTGATGCTTTCGTTCACCGTGACGCCATAGACGATCAACGCCAGCGAGGGCGGGATCATCAGCCCGAGCGTCGCGGCACCTGCCAGCGTGCCGATAATCATCTTCTCCGGGTAGTTGCGGCTGCGCAGCTCTGGGATCGACATCTTGCCGACCGTGGTGAGCGTCGCCGCGGAAGAGCCAGACACCGCGGCAAACACCGTACAGCCCACGATATTGGTATGCACCAACCCGCCCGGCAGTCTCGCCAGCCATGGCGACAGGCCCTTGAACATGTCCTCGCTCAGCCGCGTGCGATAGAGGATCTCACCCATCCAGATGAACAACGGCAGCGCTGTCAGCGTCCAGCTCGAAGAGCTTGCCCAGATCGTGGTGATCATCGCGTCGCCTACCGGGCGGGTGGTGAACAGCTCCATCCCGACCCAGGCCACCCCCATCAGCGCCAGCCCGACCCAGACACCGGTGCCGAGCAGGAAAAACAGCACGAAGAGGAACAGGGTGATGGCATAGATCTCGGTCATCGCGTCATTCCCCGAAGCTCTGGTCGAGCAGATCCCGTTCGATGCGATGTCGCCCCCGGATCAGCACATGCAGCAGGTTGTCGATCAGCGCGAGCGCCAGGATCGCCCCGCCAATCACCATCACCGATTGAGGAATCCAGAGCAGCGTCGCGTCCTGATCCTGGCTGACTTCCTTGAACTTCCAGGACCAGTAGACGAACCAATAGGCGTAATGGGTGAAATAGCAGGCAATCGCCGCGGCCAACCCGAAACACCAGATTTCGAGTAACCGTCTCGGTCCCTCCGACAGCGCGTTGAGCAGGATCGAGACGCGGATATGCGCGCCGCGGCTCAGCGCATTGGCAAAGGCCAGAAAGCTCGCCCCGGCCATGGCATAACCGGCATAGGAGGCGGCACCGGGAAACACGTTGCCGGACCAGCGGGCCACCATCTGGGCGACGATCAGCAACAGAATGGCGATCAGGCAGAGCGCCGCCAAAGCCCCTGCCCCGGAATAGATGGCATCAAGAAATCTGCGCAGCAGTTTCACATGCTTGCCCCCCGGCCGATAGTTTCGCGCGGTGATGGCGACCCGCGTTCACGGGCCGCCGACCTCGCATCACTCCGCGCCCTTATAGGCATCGACGATCGCCTGACCATCCTCCCCGGCGGCTTCGAGCCATTCCGCGGTCATCGTCTCGCCGATCTCGCGCAGACCGGTCATCAGCTCTTCGCCAGCCGGTTCGACCTTCATGCCGCCCTCGCGCAGACCGTCATAGGTGAACTGGGTATATTCCCTGGCGGCTTCGAGCCCACGCGCCTCGGCTTCGGCGGCGCAAGTGTTGATCACCTCCTTGTTGGCATCCGAGACATTCTTCCAGACATCGCCATTGACCATCACATAATTGCGCGGCAGCCAGGCATCGACCTCGTAAAAATGCGTGAGGCTTTCCCAGACCTTCTGGTCATAGCCTGTGGCCCCCGATGAAATCATCGATTCCGCGACGCCGGTGGCGAAGGCCTGGCTCACTTCGGCGGCTTCGATCGTGACGGGGGACATGCCGGTGAGCTCCGCCAACCGCGCCGTGGTGTTGTTGTAGGAGCGGAACTTGACGCCTTTCATGTCCTCGACGCTGTTCACTTCCTTCTTGAAATAGAGCCCCTGCGGCGGCCAGGGCACGTTGTAGAGCAGATGCAGGTTCTGCTCCGCGAGCGTTGCTTCGATCTTCGGCTTGGCCGCTTCCCAGAGCCTCGCGCTGTCCTCGAACGAGGGGGCGAGGAAGGGCACGCTGTCAAAGCCGAAGATTGCGTCCTCATTCTGGTGGCCCGACAGTAGCCGTTCGCCGATCTGCACCTGCCCGGTCTGGATCGCGCGCTTGATATCGGCCCCGGCAAACAACGCGCCGCCCGGATGCACGGTGATCTCGATCTCGCCGCCCGTGCCTTCGGTCACGCATTCGGCGAATTTGACGCCGTTCTCGGAATGAAAATTGGAGCCGGAATAGGCCATCGGCATGTCCCATTTCTCCGCCGCGAGTGCAGGCAGCGCAGAGGCGGCCGCAATGGCGAAGGTCGCGACACCGGCCGCCAGCTTGGTTCTCATGTTCATCAGTCTCTCCCTTTGTTGTTCAGGGCGCGGCATCGAAGCGCTGCGGATCATAGGCGGCCAGATTGACATTGCCCGGCTGTCCCATGATCATCCCGGCGATCAGCCGACCCGTTTTCGGCCCGCCCGTCAAGCCGATGTGATGATGCCCGAACGCAGTGAAGACCCGGCTCTGGCCGATCTGCCCGATCAATGGCAGGCTGTCGCTCGGGGCGGGACGATGGCCCAGCCATTCGATCTCACGGCGCGCCTGCAAACCGGGAAAGGCGACTTTGGCCTGCCGACGCAGCAGCGCCAGCGGTGCTTTCGATGCACCTGCCTCCAACCCGCCGAACTCGACGATTCCGGCGCAGCGCAGCCCCTGCGCCATCGGCGTTGCGACGAATTTGCCGCTGGCGAGCATGATCGGCCGCGACGGGCCGCCGCGCGCGCCCTCAAAAATCACGTGATAGCCGCGTTCGCTTTCGAGCGGCACGTTCAGGCCAAGCTTGAGCAGCAGGGGCTTAGACCAGACACCGGTCGCCAGAACCACATCATCGCAGTCAAAGCGCCCTTCGGTGGTCTCGACCGCGCTGACGACACCGCCCGAAAGATCGAAATCCTTGACCTCAGCGGTAACGGTCCGCCCGCCCATGCTGGTAAAGGCAGAAGCCAGCGCCGCCACGTAACCGCCGGGATCGCGGCTAAACCCATGCGTCCCGAGCCGCGCCAGACAGGTGATCCCATCGCCAAGCGCCGGTTCATACTCGCGCAGCGCCTGGCCTTCGATCAGCTCCGGCACGAACCCGGCTTCGGCGCGCAGGGCCCAGGTATAGGCCTCGGCCTCGAACGCCGCGCGGCTGGCATAGGCAAAGCAATAATCGCTCCGGCTCACCCAGTCTTCGAGGCCGAGTTCGCGGGTCAGGCTGACATGCTGCTCCACCGAATCCGCGACGATCGGCGTCAGTGCACGTGCGATGCGGCGGGTGTCGGCATCATTGGCGTGAGAAAGATATCGCCGCAGCCAGGGCAGCAGTCGCGGCAGGTAAGGCCAGCGCAGGAACAGCGGAAAATCCCTGTCGAGCAGCATCCCCGGCGCCTTGCCGAGCAGACCGGGCGCAGTGACCGGAACCATGGCACAGGCGGCGAGCACCCCGGCATTGCCATGCGACGTGCCCTTGCCCGGCGCCGCTCGATCGATCAGGCTGACGTCCGCCCCGGCGCGGCGCAGCCAGATCGCCGTCGACACCCCGACGATCCCGGCGCCGATCACCAAGACATGACGGCTCATGCCGCAAACCCGCATGGCAGGGATAAGGCCCGGACCGCTGCCACGGTCGTCTGTCGCGATGGACTCATCGCTTGCGGTAACGCTGCAACGTGTCGCCGAAGGAGATCGTCGGGGTCAGCGTTACCTGCTGGGCGATTTCAGGATCGGGCTCGTCGCTGGTGGCGTTGAGGATGATCTGCGCGGCATGTGCGCCGATCTCCACGCGGCAGGCATCCATCGTCGCCAGCTGCCGCGGCAGACCTTGCAGCAACTCCACCCCGTTGAAACCGGCCAGCCCGATCTGTCCGGGAATGTCGATGCCCTGATCGAGCAGATAGAGCAGCCCGCCTGCACCGATCATGTCATTGGAGTAATAGAGAAAATCGAGATCTGGCGAGCGTTCGAGCATGGTCTGGGTCATCTCCCGGCCCTTGGCGAGCGCCGAACCGCCAGAATAGAAGGCACGGTCCTCAATCTCGATCCCCGCCTTGGCGAGCCCTTCGGTAAACCCTTCGAAGCGTTTGCGGGCCCGATGATCAAGCGGCATCTTGGTGCCCATGAAGCCGATATGCTCATACCCTTCCTTGAGAATCGCACGCGCCATTTCGCGTCCGGCCCGGCGATGCGAGATGCCGACCATCGCATCGACCGGTCGGCCATCCACATCCATGATCTCGACCACCGGGATACCGGCGCTCTGCAGCATGGCGCGCGCCGCATCGGAATGTTCGAGCCCGGCTATGATCACCCCCGAGGGCCGCCAGGACAGCATTTCGTAGAGCACCCGCTCTTCCTTCTCCGGCAGGTAATCGGTCACCCCGACCACGGGTTGCAGAGGCGTGTTCTCCAGAGCGCTGTTGATCCCGTTCAACACTTCGGGAAATACCATGTTCGACAGCGACGGAATGATCACAGCAACGAGATTGACCCGCTGCGAAGCCAGCGAGCCGGCGATCTGATTGGGCACATAGCCAAGCTCCTTGGCCGCGGCCAGAACCCGGCTGCGGGTGGTTTCGGAAACATCGCCGCGCTTGCGCAGTACCCGGCTCACGGTCATTTCCGACACGCCACAGGCCTCGGAAACATCGCGCAGGGTGAGGGGACGTTTGGGGGAATGTGACACGGCAAGATCCTGAAGTTGCAACTGCTTTGACGCTAGCCAGATCGCCGGAACCGCGCAAGCGTTACCGCTCTCAGAAGGGAGCTCGCGATCCGTCGATCGCAGCCGCCCCACCGATTTTTTGCGACATGGGGAATGGCAAAGACGGAAACCTTGCGCTAAACCCGACAGCAGACGGCCCCGTAGCTCAACTGGATAGAGCAGCCCCCTCCTAAGGGGCAGGTTGCAGGTTCGAATCCTGCCGGGGTCACCAAAAAACTCAGTAAAATATGGCGTTTTGTCAGGGGCTTGCAAAGGCGGCTGCAGAAACGCCCGTTTGATTCCCGGGAAAATCTGGGGCGGTAGACAGGATTTCTGTACAAAACCTGTACAAGTCGAAGCCGGTTTAGGCCTTCGCGGGGCGCGGCAATGAGCTGGCGTGTCGCGAACGAATGCGCCGAACGCCGCTTCGGCAGCGCCGCGCGCAAGCAGATCATCATGTTCCTGGCCGACAAGGCGAGCGATGACGGCTCGGGCATTTGGTGCTCGAAAGGGACGATCCAACGGCACACGGAGCTTGGCGAAAGCACCGTGAAGCGAACGATCAGCGATTTCCTGAAAGAGGGTATTCTGATCGAGACCGGGCGGCGGCCCTGCAAGAACGGTTTCACCGTAATTTACCGCATTGTTCTGGCCCGCGTCATGGCGCTGGAATCGATGGCCGAACCCGATGACGGGACGGGGTCCACGGTGGACCCCGTCCAGCCAGAACCCGGTACGGGGTCCACCATGGACGGGGTACGGGGTCCAGGGTGGACCCCAAACCACCCTAAAACCATCCATAAACCACCTACGCGCAAGCGCGCGGAGGCGGCGGCGGTTGAGGATGAAAGGTTTGAAAAGATCTGGGCGGCTTATCCGAATGACCGTCAACGAGGGAAGGCTGCGTGCTTGGCTCGGATCGCGGAGGCCGTGAAGGAGGGGATTGATCCAGATGACCTGCTGCGCGCCGTGCAGACCTACGCCACCGAGAGCCAGGGTTTCACGAGGTCCAAGGTCTGTTTCGCGGACAACTGGTTCGCTGACCGTCGCTGGCAGCGGTTCCTCGATGCGTTGGCCGAGGAACGGCAGGCAAAAATCGTTCTTGCCGCCGACCACCACGCCCGGCTCGCTGCATGGGTCCGCGACCGCAGCCCGATGTGCAAACACATCACCGCCCCGCAGGTGGCAGCACTTATCGCGTCGGGGCTGGTGACCGATGGCCAGCTGCGCGCGGCTGGGTTGGCGGCATGAGGGGCGTGTTTTCCGCAAGATGCATTGCGCATCGCGCCCCGTGCATCGCGCCGCGCGTCGCCTGTGGCGTGCTCTTCGCATCGCGCACCGCGTCTTTTGCGCCGCGTCCAGTTTTTCACGCACAGTGCATCGCGTTTCCTGCATCGCGTGCCCTGCGCCCCGTCCCAACAAGCACAGCCACAGAAATGGACTCCAAGCCCCTGACCCGCCTCCGCTAACGCTGGGAGGCGGGGGCTTGGAGGAAGTTGGCAAGAAATAGGAACGTAAACTTCACATGCGCCACCATCGCAAACTGACCGACGACGAACGCCACCAGATCATCGAGGCCCGCGCTGGCGGCACGCCCGTAAAGGCGCTTGCCCGCCAATACGGAGTCTCGCGCCGGACGATCTACAACACGTTGAACAAGGCCCAACGCGCGCGCCAGGGCCGCACCCAAACGATCAGCTTACGCGTCAGCAGACGCGAACTGGCTGGCCTCCACGCCGCCCTGGAGAGGCGCGGCATCACCGACCAACCCGCCGCCATGCGCCGTCTGATGGGGGCCGCTGACATCCTGCTGCGTCCGGCAGACCCGGTCGTGCTCGACCACCTGCAAGCCTGGGGTGCGCAGGTCGCCACCGAGGGCGCTGCCGTCAACCATATCGCCCGCAAGCTCAACGAGGCCAAACTGCGCGGCCGCCCGATCCCGTTCACCGACGATGACATGACCACGATCCGCACCTTCGCCGGGGGGCTGGTCGAATTCGCCGAGGGGTTCCGCATCCTGTGGGAGGAACAGCTGGCCGCGAAGACGCGCGAGGTCGACAAGGCGCTGGAGGGGTTGGCCGCAGAGGCACCGGTGTCCTAAAGCAGGTCCTGCATCTGCGCCGCCCGCTGCATCGCATCGCTTGTGATCGGCTCTCTGACCGCCGCCGGGACCTGATCGCCCACGGCCAGAAGCGTCCGTTCCAGCGCAGGGCCCAGCCGATCGGTCATGTCCTGCAACAGCTCCAAGGCGCGGCCCTTTGGCAGACCCGCCGCGCGGCCCTCGGCCTCGAAGTGGCGCGGCACGATCTCGTCGATGCCGTAATGGCCATCGATCGACATTGCCAGGCGGTAGCGCTTCCGCTGCAAGCGTCCGGCGCGGACGACTGGAGCGATGCTCAGGATGTCATAGAGAGGCGCGAGCGTGAACCGCGCGCGACGCCCCAGACGCAGGCTGAAGTTCTTGGCGTGCCCATCAGAGGCTCCGATCAGGAAGAAGAAGATCTGCGCCCGGAAGAACGTCTCCCGGTCTTCGATGGGCGTGTCGGATTCCCGCAAAAGCTCCATGATCTGGGCGACACCGGGGCCGCCCAGCCTCTGGTATTTCATGGCAGAGGGGTAACCCAGCGACTGGCAGATATCTTCTTGCGGCAGGCGCTTCAGGGTGTCGCCGTGCCAAACGCGGTCGAACCGTTCGACCGAGAGCACGACCTGCTCAGGCAGGGTGAGCTTTTCGACATGCGCAACGGGAAGGCCGATTTCGCCAGCCAGGGTCATGCAGAACAACTCGTTCTCGACGCTGTCGCTCAGGTCGATCTGCTCGGGACCGGGAATGATGCCCATGGGCGTCTTGAAGATATGGCTGGTCGGCGTGATGCCCCGCGGTTTGGCCCATTGGCCATTGATACGCAGATAGGCCGTCTTCTCCTGCGCGCCGGCGATGGAAATCCGGAAATCCTCGTCTTCACCCAGGGCTAACGGCGCGGCGGCGAGGTTCTTCAGGTCGGCGACCATCTCCTCTTCCGAAATGACGCGATACTGCATGTCCTGTTCGGACGGGGCCTCGTCCACCGGCAGGAATTGCAGCGCGCCGACACAGTCGCGCCCGAGCACGGACAGCAGAGAGAACACATCCTTGCCCTGCGCCCCGACACGCGCGGCGATCTTCTCGCGCAGCTCGCCTTCGGCGTCGGGCAAGAGGTTGTCGAAGGCGGCGATTACAGGATCACCCTGCCATTTGAGCTTGGTCAGCGGCAGGGCGCTGGCAACCGGAAAAGCGGCCTCGGATGCCACCCAACCAGGATCATAGGTGAAAGCGATGGCACCATCCGTTGCGCGGGTCAGCGTTCCCACCCTCGCTCTTTCGTACCAGACGGCTGTCTTGCTTTGACGTGTGCGGCGACCTGCGCGTGCAATGCGTGCCATCTCAAGGCTGCCCCGGGTCGGCTATTCGATCCGTCGCGGAAAGTTCTGCACCGAGGGCCTCGAGAAGACGCAGGTAGACATCGAGGCTGACGGAAACGACACCATTCTCGATATCTGAAATGGTGGATTGCGCCGTTCCCGTCATCTCGCCAAGCTGCTTCTGGCTGATCTTCCGCGCAGCGCGCCGCGCCTTCAGCACGGCCCCGGCTTGGCGGAGGCTTCGGATGGGGTATGCAAGTGGATTTTCCATAGTCTCTTATAGCTCAGGGGCAATAATCCGTCAATATATCCTATGAGCTATATTTCTGTTTAATAGCGCTTAGGCTATGGACAGCATAGGTGAGGGCTTGCGCCCTCGATTCATGGATACTACAGCGTCACTCTGAGACGAAAGCGTCATAGGGCGGGAAGCGGAATTTCGCAGTGGTCGCAAAAGTCTTACGGACCCTTGGAAAAAGCATATCTTGAGCGAGTACGATGGTTGAAGCCAGCGGCTCCCGATCGCGCCTCGGAAAAAGAACACTTACGCTAAATCAGCGTCCGTCCTCTGTATCAGGATAGGGTTTCAAGATCGGCCAAGGGCGTTCCGACGCAAGATCCGGATGGCGTGGTTCCGATTCTGGAGCACCGTACTCGTCCCGGAGATCATCTATAAGTTTGAGACAGCGGGCGGCGGGATCACCCTTGCCGCCACTGCTCGTCATTGCCAGCAGCTTCCGGCGCAGTTCGACCGCCGGGACGGGCACGACATTGTAAGCACCCTCCCAGTTCTCTGCTGGAACATGTTCCGTGATAGCGCGTTGAATCGACTGCCACGTCATGAACGAACGTCCGGTTTTCATCTCAAAAACGATCAGCATCAATACGCCATCCGAGCCAGGATCTTCGGCGACTGCGCTAGCTAACAAAGCAAGCTGATTCGTTGTCGGCCCATCCTTCAGGAGGTCGTAGACATAGGTACGGACCTCGGAGAACTCCGAAATCAAGCTACCCAGTTCGCGTTGCCAACGCCACCCGACGTATGACGGTCCGTCGAGCGCGCCGCTGACGGTCAAGTCAACAAGGCGGCGCGCGGCGGATACTGTGCCAAACCTCAACACGGTCGTGCGCCACTGATGGTTCTGGTAGAAACGCTGGTCATGCTCGGCGATGGTGAAAGTCACATCTTCTGCGTCGCTTGAGGACGAACTGCTGAGTCCGCGGACCATCTCTTCGAGCATTCGTGGATTGCGATACGCCTCCGGCATGCCGCGCACGATGGCGGGCAGGTCGGAGACAGGCGTGGCGAACGGCAAGAGGCGCAACCAATCGCGTAGCTGATACGCGTCGCTCTGTGATAGGATCCAAGTTTCCTTCTTGGCCGCCTCGAAGGTCTGAGCGATGCCATCGGCAACAAGCGTGATGTCGATGTCCTCACCAGAGAGAACAAGCGACAACAACAAGGCTGCGCGCGCCTGCCTCGGCGCGAGAGAAATTAGCTTACGGATCGTCGCGTCACGCTGGCCATGAGGGAGCCGTGTTCCAACAATACCGAGCTCAACCGCCAGCTTCACTTGCGCATCCGACGAACCATCGACAATCAAGGTCTCGATTGCGCTGAAGATAGCCTCCGCCTCAATTGATGTCGCGGCGGGATTGGCGGCGCGGGCCTCCCGGCGCGTTTCCACGCGTGAGAAGTCTACGCCGATCAGGAGCTTTTTGTTATCCTTGGGTTCATTTGCCTCAGACCACTGGCCAGCCAGCACACGCGCCGCGAGCTCGCCAAAATGCTCATCCGTCAGGTATTGACGCATTAGTGCAGCGGTCTCCGGCGCTTTGATTGCCAAGAACGCGCGTTGATACTCGTGCATATGCGGGGTCTGAGCTTCGTGAACGGCTTCGCGATCCTTCCAGCCACTTGCGGTCGCTGTTTTGCGGAAAGCTCGATAACGGCCTAAGTTGTCATCAAGCATATGCTTCAAGAGTGGAAGATGTGCGACAGACGGTGCGCGGCTCATCATCGTTGCAATGGTAGCTACGCGCCAGCGCTTCTCATACCCATTAGCGAGCATGCGTTCGGCCCAATTTCGCGCGAGCATACCAATTGCTACCAAGCCTTCTTCGCCAAAGGGTCGCGCCCGCTCTTCGTCGCCGTTGGTCTCGCGCGAAAACAGTTCGGCCAGTTGGACGAGTTCGTCATTTTTGGCATCTGCCGCCCGCGCCTGAATGGCGGCTACCAAACTTGCACCGGGTGTATGGCCGATACGGTCGCGCAGCCCGTGATAGTAATCTCCCGCAGCCTGATCGTATTTGCCGCCTGCGTCCCGTACGACTTTCCCAGCTGCAAGATACGCGTCAATCAGCCGGCCAACAGCGTTTGGTCCCAGCACTGAAGCTGCTGCCTCGGCGCGATAGTCGTGGCGGTTTGTTTCTTCGAGGGCGATCCTAAGCAGTGCGTCGTCTTCAAGGGCAAACCCGGCGGCCGCAAGAATATCGTCCGCGCCGTAGAAGAGTTCGCGTTGCTCGCGCAAACGGCGCAGCAGCCCTTCAGCTAGAGCCTGCGGCCAACGTCTTCGCACCTCGTAAAACAGGTGCCTTTCGCCATCGGTCTTCCGGTCAATCTCCATTCTAGCAATGAGTTCGGCAACCTCGGCGTCATGGTCTTTCCCAATTGGCGCATCGAGGAGCGAATGCAGCCGCTGAAAGGGCGACAGGCCGGCGGCTTCGCGGCGTCCACTTGCCCGCCGTAGTTCCTGCTGAACAGCATCAACAGCAATGTCCTCAAGGTGACCCTTCTCGGCGAGGATGTCATAAGTCGCTTCGCTCGCATCCGTGAGTAAGTCGGCAACGTGACGATCCGCCCGCCGAAATGCGAGCGCATCGACTACCGCCGCTTTCACCTCCGGATCGCCGTCGATCCTCGCGATCTCTGTCGCAAGGTCAAGGCCGTCAATCCCGCCATTCGATGCGATTTCGCAGAGTGCGTTCTTACGAATGTCCGGAGGCAGCGCTGCGATGCGCGTCTGCGCGCCACTTCCAAGTACGGACGGACGAAACTGCCGCGCTGCTCGAAGCGCGTGCAAGTGTACTTGATCGTCGGCATTCGCAATAAGTGGCCAAATAAGATCGGCGAATTCCGGCCTCCCGGACGCGATCATAAAACGCACTGCGCGATCCACTTTGCCTGGCGTGTGCCACCGGTCGGCGAAGCTCCACATTTCTGTGCCAATCAGTGTCCATACCTCGTCAGTGGCGCGGAAGATCATCTCGCCTGCGAGGACAGGATCGACGTCAAAAGCTGCGCGGATGGCGGCGCTGCATGCGACCTTATGCGCAGCGTCGCTGCGCGCGCTACGTTCGACAGCAAACAGGATGGCTTCTTCCCAGGGGCGCCGATCGAGCACGTCGGCCATCATTTTCTCACGTGCGCTAGGATCGCAGACGGCCTGCAGCATCAGTCGTTCGACGTAGTGCGAGGCGTACCATTCTTGAAATTGCTGATGCTGGAACGAGTAGCCCGGAGTGTCACCGGACCGCGTCAGAACATGATTGCTGACAAGTGTGTCGAGCAGCGTGTCGGGCTGTATGGTGATGGTCATCTGCCCATCGGCTATCAGGATCCGCGCGGTCTCGGCCACCGATTTGCGGGCATTGCTGTCCGTGATCGCCGTGTTGGCGGTTGTCGTTGCAAACACGGCGAGGTCATCCAAGTAGTCCTGCTGGAAGCCGAGGGCCACGGCATGAAGCGCCGCCGCACGACGAGCCTCCTCTTCATGCGCTGCAATGAAGCGACTCAGCACTTCTTCCTTTGTGGTCGGAAAAGGCGCTCCCTCTGGCAGCGAAAGCAGTGCAGTGAGGTAGAGAGGAATGGTGACGAGTTCGCGGACACCTGGTGTCCGCCAGGCCCGATCCACGAGCTGTGCGCCAGCGTCGCCGCGCATGCCGCGCGCAATCTCTATTTGTTGCTCGTCGTCCAGCGGAAGCAAATCGACCCGCGTCCCAACGAAAGGAATGTCTAGGGCCTGCCTGCGCGTGGAGATGACGAGACCGAGTTCAGGCAATTCAGCCTTCAAGGCCGAAATTTGCACGCGCGCGCGTTCGCGCGTGGCGGCGTCCAATTCGTTCCAGCCATCAAGAAGCAGCACGACGCCAGGGTTCGTCGCGACGGCGCGAAAATCCTGCTCAGAAAGTCCGTTGTATGCGGGGCGTTTTAGGATGGATACGAGCAATGCGTCGCCTTCGGTGGCCCAATCTCCCAACGGCACGATAAGCGGCGTGCCGTTGCCGATTTCCAACAGCCCATCGGCGACCTGAAAGAGGGTTGTCGTCTTTCCCATTCCGGGTGCGGCGACAAGGATCAGGTCATCCAGCGTGGTCACTGCGTTGGCAAGCGCACGCGTGCTGAGCGCCTCGTCCACGTGCTTCACCTTTAAGGTCAGCGTGAGCGCTACGTTCGTGCCCGGCCATTTGGGTGTTCGACGGAACACGGCCAGATCGGCTGAGGCCGCTGCTCGCAGGCGGCGGCCCAGCTCGTCCGGCGTGGAAGCTTGCATTCCGGGCCCGTACGGCACGTTGTGCATCACGCTGCGCCACGAATCTTCGTTGGTCTGTCGCTTCCACCTGCGCAATTCCTCGACGGTGAATATTGAATCCTTGGCGTCGACGGCACGTCCGTGTACGTCGCAGAGCCAAATGCCGTTGTCAGCGGCCGCGCGCTCTTCAGACGTCATCTGCGCGTCGTAGCGGGGACCGCCAGGCGCGGCAGCGCAGATGTGCGAGGCTTGGCCGATATTGATTTCACCCGCGCCATCGGATGTGGCGGCGTGGGTCAAACGGCGGCATGCCGGGTTGGAGCAATGGCCGCGCGCTTGCCGCTCAATGGCCCGTTTGGTTGCGGGCGAAAACTCGTCTCTGTTCTTACTCTTGGCCATTGCCGGCTCGCTCGGGTGAGGTCGTTTGGACACGCTCGGACGGTTGCCCTTCGGCTGGAATACTGTCGATCTCTGCAGACAACAAAAGCAGAGACACATACCCCGCTGCCTCAGCGATATTGCTTGAAGTTCCGCCTATCGCAGCCTGCGCTTCTGCGGCGAAATCGACGTCCCCAGTTCGCAGATGCTCGATCAATTCGGACACATCCGATTGCAGGGCTTGGTCAAACGCATTGAGCCGTCGGGCCAGTTCTTCGTACTTTCTTGCGAAGGTGGCCTCCAAGCTCCGACGGGCAGCAACCTCTTCTTCGGGACGAGTCTCATGGCCGAGCCGTTTTTGATCCATTGCCCCAAGTTCGCTGGCGAGGCTCAGCACCTCCCCAAACATGCTTGCCATAACAGATGGGGCTTGTGGCAATCCGAGTTGTTCAGCCCAGAAGGCAGCACCTTCCACGTCAGGAAGGAGGGTCTGGTAACCAGACTTTGCGAGCGCCGGGAACGCGATATCCTCAATGTAAGGCATGATTGTCAGGTGGATAGACGAGTCCACCAATGACCGCACGAGCTCGGCTTGTTCAGCGAGCGTGATCACCGCATCCGCAATGTCGGGCGCAGGCAACAGCGCAAGAACATCTGCTGGCGGCCACGGTAGAATACCCTTGGCGTTAACGCGAAGATGGAACTGTGCGACGATCCCGGCTTCCTCTGCCAGGCGCTCAATTTCTGCCTTTCGCTGAGCTAGTCGTGATTCCCCGGCAGCTTTGGCAGAGAGGGACACGAGCCGAACGGAGTTGCCTACTCGCGCGCCTTTGCCGCGCGCCGCCCAAGTTACCGCTGGCGCTTGCTTCCTTTCATGGGCTTCTCCGGCCAGAACTCGCAACGTCTCCAATAGCGTCTTGAGCCGGGTAAGTATTGGTGGAGGACCGTCGGCGACGAGATGCCAAGGCTCTTCGGCAATTGCAGTGTCGACATCGGCGATGAGATCGCTCAACCAGGCAATGTATGCACCAGCTTGGTCGGGCAGTATTGCGAACCTCTTGACAAGATTGACGCTTGCGCTGTGCAGGAGGTTCTGGAACTTGGTGACGGCGGTGTTAGCCTCTCCGTGCCCCGCGCCTGACGCTTCCAATGATGAAACAGCGGGAGGCGTCAGTGCTTCAGTATCCGCATTGAGTGAATTCAGCTTGTCAGCGAGGTTGCCGAATGCATCCTTTCCTCGAAAATGTGCGTCGAAGACCTTCTCCAACGTCGGCACAAGGGCATCGAGAATTGCCACGCCTCTTGCAAGATAGTCGCTATAGCACGGGGCGGCGACGCGGCGGGAAATCAAGTCACCCCACCGCCGATTCCACTGAGGAACTGATGGTGGGGGAAGATTTTCTCGGGGAATCCGCTTTGTTGCGAGCGGTAACTGGGCAAGACCAGCCAATTCGCCACTTGCGGTAATAGCGTTGGACACCGCAATATCGGCGGACGGACACAGTGCCAATATCCGCTGACACAAACTTACAACCGCGTCGTGCGGATTTTTCTGCACAGAGCCGGCAACGTACCAAAGATCGCAACGGACGATCCTTCCATTATCGGCATCTTCGATTGTTACAGGCCCGGCCCAAGCTGTCTCTGCCTGAACCCGTGCTAATAGCGCCTCTTGCCCGACCTCGGCAACCCAATCATTGGCGATCTCACGATCCAGGGCGGACAAGGTGCCCATTAGAGACCCTAAGAGATCGAGATTGGCATTCAAGAGGCCTTCGGGAGAATGCATGAGACTGGTCCGCACCGCGGCTGGCAATGGCATTCCGACCAACGCTGCGAGAATCTCATCTAAGCTCGCCAAATCCGCTGTCTCGATCAGGACAGACAGGACAGAGGATGACATACGCTCCATCAACAGGCGGCGAGGGTCATTTTCCGGTGAACCTTTGATCTGCGAGAGTCGATCCGCCGCAGCCTGGACCTCCGGGATGATGCTGAGACCACTCAGATCAATACCCCCGATCCCGAACATTGCGGCGCTTCCGACTTGCGTTCGCGGCAGCGCACGCGCATCAGGCGTGTCCAGCCATTCGTCAACGCCCGAAGAAACCCTGCCCGAGCCCAGACCCCGGAGCGCTGACGCCAACGCCCGCGCGTCCTGTTCGCCCTCCACGCGTGTAATCAAGCCATTGAGCACGGCCGGGACAGGCAAGCGCCGCGCAGATAGCGTGTCCGCGACCAACGGCTCGAGATGGGCGGCGGGCACACTTACGATCGTCCGTTCGAAACTCGTTTCGAGGGTCGGCAATGTCGTCTGGTGCGTGAGCTGCAGCAATTCTTCGGATCGAAGCTGGTGTAGGCCGGTGACCGCTCCCGGAGCAGGTGAACGAACCAGATGTTCCTGGATGAGGCGTTGTAAGGCGCGTGAAAGATCGGCCTCACTGACCGAAAGCGCGCGCGCCAATCGCGATGCATCGACTTCAGCATTCGCTGTGCCTGCCCAGGCGCCGGATCGCAGAATATCCAGTTCAAGGGAACGCTTCGGATCTGAAACTCTGGCCGCGACTTGATCGGCGAGGAGTTCGTGCATCCTTTGTCCGCGTGTCAGGATATGGACATATTCGAGAAGAAGGCCATTGCTCATCTTCCACGGCTCGTACCAACCTGCCCAGTTCGTCTTTTCGGCTTCGCGCAGTTCTCGCCAGAGTCGTTCTGCGAGTTCGTCATCGGGATCGGCGCGTATTTCGGCTGCCCGCGCGCGCTCTGCAATCAGCGTAACATCTTCTTCCCGGACCGAACCGAGCAGGACGACGCCGGGCACAGACATCGCCTCTTTGAGCAAGGCGCCCCAGCTTTCCGGCCCATTCCGGCCGACATCATCCATGACGAAGCCCAAGGGGCTGTCTACTGAAGCGCGAAACGTCCGGACCAACTGGCGCAGAGATGGAATATCCTCCGCACTCAGACGACGGATACGAAACCACCGCACCGTATGGCGCAACGCGTTGGCGGCCTCCCACATCAAAGCGGATTTTCCGGCCCCTGACTGTCCGACGATTAACGCGGCCCGGCGTTGTTCAATACCCTCCACCAACGCCGATCTGCTTCGGGGACGTTCGGCCACCAAACCTGCCGCGATGTGGCCGGGTTCTACATCGACTCCGAGATAGAAGTTTGGGTCGTCGAGAGGCGTAAGGAAATCTACCGGTTCGCAGACGCCATCCCTGAGGGAGCGTTCGATCGCGTCAATGTCGATAGCGGCCAAGACATCTCGAATTGCCGTTTCCGTGTCAGAGATCGAAACACCACGATAACTCTCTGACGCCAACCGACCATTGCCGTCTGCCAAAGAGCCCATGCGAACAAGCAGTTCAGCAAAGCACATCTGGGCTGCGATCGGGGCGCAGTTCAGCCGATCTACCATCAGGCAGATTGCCCATTCCTGCGGTGAGGCCGCCACGACGATTGATGTGCGTGGGAGGAGATCGGTTGCCCCATTAAACTTTGAAAGTCTTGTGCTGAGCGGACCTTCAATTGAGCGGACTGCAGGGTGGTCGTCGAGGGGGGGAAGACCCGCCACTTCCCGCTCAAGAACGAGTTCTAGTAGCTGTGGCTGCGGTGCAGACCCAATCGACCGATTCCACAGATCTTCTATGTACCCGACCGCCTCGCCTTCAGTATAGTTCCCAAGGTGTTCGCGCCTGCTCTTGACTTGGACGAAGCTCGTTGCCTCGCCACGCAGCTCTATATCGTCGCCGCCTTCCGGAATCACGATTGCGGGGTCTCGCTGACCCGCCCATATTTCTATCGCTAACCACGCGGAGACGGCATCCTGGTAACGAAAACCCCGGCCTGCATTTGACCCGGCTCTGGACGCTGCCTTCCCTAACTTGGTCGGCGCGACGGAGGCCTCGAGCCGGCGTCTCTTCTTTGTTTTCATAGTCAAAGTTACCGCCAAGAACTAGAGGTCGATGCATACAGTCTTTCTCGCAAGCATCGTTTCTTCTGAATGAGGTTAATTTTAACACTGCGAAAGCAGCAAATGACAGGTAGGATGGGCTGCCCCGCGGCGATGATATGCTTTAGCTTTCGGCAGCTATGGGCCGCAACTCTAACTGCGCCATTCATATTCCCTCGAACCAGTTAGCCTCAATCTGGACCCGCTCTATCATCTCAGTCGCCACTCCCAGCCTGTTTTCCTTTAACAACTCGCAGAGCCGGTCACCGTCGATCAGGTCAATTGCTATAGCACCATCTCGGGTGGCCTCGTCCGAGGCCTGGCTGGTGAAATGCCCCGTCGTGATGAAAAGCCCCTTGTCGGCACGGCCTTGTAGCGCGCCGCGGAAGTCTCGAATTTCCTTGGCTCCGACACTCCCCTTCCAGCGCTTGCATTGAAAGTAGACCTGGAACGATACGAGGTTCACGCGCAGCACGCCGACACCGTCGATCCCGCCGTCGCCGGACTTGCCGCGCACCTCGACCTTGGTGAAACCGGCCTCGCGCAGGAGACGTTGCGCCAGCCGTTCGAAACCGTCGGGGGTCATCTTGGCCAGCACGGCCAGCAATGCCGATTTCCAGTCCTCTTCGTCGGCAGGGCCGTCTTCGGCCATGACCTCGATCACTTCGCCCCTGTCCGCGTCGGCTTTCTTGGCAGCCAGCCGCTTCAGGCGCGCGCGTTCACGCTCTTCCTGCGTCACCTGATCGTAGATGGCTTGAGTCCCGCTCAAATCTAAGATCGCAGCGCCTGTCTCGGTCAAAGCCCAGACCCCGCGCTTGGAGTTGTTCAGTGCATCGCCGCGTTTCAGATAGGTTCGCGCCCATGCCAGATAGTAATTCACACGCGTCCGGTTTTCGTCGCGGGGCATGGTGAAGGCCTGTTCGGCCTCCGTCACGCCTTCCAGCTCGATCACCTTTTCATCGAGTTCCTGGATTGTCGCGGACCCGCCGAGGTCTTTCAGAGCCTCGACCGTGACAAGCATCATTCCCGGAAGGTCTGGAAGGGTTTCTGCATCTATTTCAAATCGTCTTTTCATCCATAACCCAATCAACCAGCTTTTTCAGCGCCCTCGGCGGCCATTTTTCCTGCAGTCCAACACTTCCGGACAAGCCATTCCTCAGCGAGGTAGAATTCGCCGCCCAAAACCCTTGCACCACCTTTGAAAAGACGCGCCTTCATTGCGTCTTCGCCTTTGATGGCGGTGGCGGCGTCAGGATACGGCGCGGCATCTGGCACAGGCTCAGGAAACATGATTTCCCATTTGAACCGCCCGGCAGGGTAGGCAGACTGGATCTGGTCCCTCCGCTTATACGGGCTTTTCGAGAATCCAACTTTGATAATCATGCGCTCATCTTCATCGTCCACCGGCTCGCCAAGCCAGTTGGCGACCCCGCCGGCCAGGCGCAGGATGTAAAGATGCTTCGGCCCGTCAACTTCTCCAACGAAGTACGGCTCCTTTGCCGGGATCACGGCCCGGCTTGGCTTCAGCGCATCCGAGAAAGGTCGCACCACGCTGTCCAACTTGCCAGTCTGGCCGTAGACTGGCACCTCGTGGACGGTCAAATGCGCAAGGCGGGCCGCTTCTTCATCTGACAGTCGGACACCGTTCGCCCCGATCGCCTCGGCAGAGCTGCGCCCGTAGGTCTCGGCAAAGATATCATCGACATCCTGCCACTCGGCTTCGTCGATGATCCAGGCGCGCGAAACGCGTACGGCATATTCCCATTTGCCACGGCTCTTGGGGTCCGCTTCTTTTTCTTCCCAAGCGTCGCCCGACAGAAACTGCTTTATGTGCCCCGTCTCTCCAGTGGTCTCCAAAATCCCGACAACCTTGCCTCGCTGGTTGTCCGGACCTTTGCCCTTGGTGACATAGATGACGACCAGAGCACCCTTTCGCGCGTCGGGCAGGAACTTTTCGCGCCGCCAACTGTCCGAGAAGCCGACACATCCCCAAGTGTCCGGGCTGAACCCCCAGAAAGAGGTGAGCCATACGGGGCGATCAGCCAAATCAAGCATGCTTCACCTCACGCCGCATAGCGCCCCTCTTCGACCTTTTCGGCCTGTCCCAACGCCGCAAGGCTATCCAGCAACGGCTGCACGCTCGTTGTCCGCGCGCGCAGGAAGCGGCGGGCGATTTGTTCGGGGGTTGCCTCGCCCATCTCCGCCAGCGCGTTGCGGACGGCGGCGATCTGGTCGGGAAGGGTTTGGGGCCAGGGGGCTTTTTCGATCTTGGCGGTGGGGCCAAGGTCCATTTCGGTGGTTTTGCCCTTGCTGGCCTGTGCGCCGCTGGGGTTCTGGTAGTCGGGGCGGAGCCAGCGGATGTGGCCGCGCGTTTCTTCTTCGGCGCGTTCCTTGTTGAGGGCGACGAGGCGATACATCACCTCGTCTTCCGCGTCCTGTTGCTCTTTCGCCTTAGGCTGATGCGGTTTCGTTGCACCTTGCTTACCAATCAAAGCTCTAGCAGGGTGCTGATTTAGTCGCTGATCCGGAACGCTATCCCTTCAACGGCGCCGGTTCGGGTGATCTTCTCACTTGTCG
>NZ_JBHUMP010000017.1:0-67158 GCF_042685005.1 Sulfitobacter aestuarii
TGAGAAGATCACCCGAACCGGCGCCGTTGAAGGGATAGCGTTCCGGATCAGCGACTAAATCAGCACCCTGTTAGAGCAAACCGTTGGCTCACTCTAAGGCATTGAAGAGTTGGTAGGCCCGGCAGGACTTGAACCCGCAACCAAAGCGTTATGAGCGCTCTGCTCTAACCAATTGAGCTACAGGCCCGCCACGGGCGATTGCGTATGCGTCTTGCGCGGTTTCGTCAAGGCTTAGAGTTGCGCGCCAGCGGGCAATGCACTAACCCGGCGGCAATCGAACATCAGCGCGCCGGGGGCCACGCCATGAGCACATCCAAGAATCCTGTCACCTATGCCGATGCGGGTGTCGATATCGACGCGGGC
The DNA here is from genome assembly GCF_042685005.1 of Sulfitobacter aestuarii. Taxonomy (NCBI): domain Bacteria; kingdom Pseudomonadati; phylum Pseudomonadota; class Alphaproteobacteria; order Rhodobacterales; family Roseobacteraceae; genus Sulfitobacter; species Sulfitobacter aestuarii. The sequence goes on from NZ_JBHUMP010000017.1 coordinate 364, forward strand.
AATGCGCTGGTCGAACGGATCAAGCCGGCGGCGAAACGCACCGCGCGGTCGGGGGTCATGTCCGGTCTCGGCGGTTTCGGGGCGCTGTTCGACCTCAAGGGTGCGGGCTATGACGATCCGGTGCTGGTTGCCGCGACCGACGGGGTGGGGACCAAGCTGCGCATCGCGATCGACACCGGAAACGTGGATACGATCGGCATCGACCTGGTGGCAATGTGCGTGAACGATCTGGTCTGTCAGGGTGCCGAGCCGCTGTTTTTCCTCGATTACTTCGCCACCGGCAAGCTGGAGCTTGATCAGGCGACGCGGATCATCGAAGGCATTGCCGAGGGCTGCGCGCAATCAGGCTGTGCGCTGATCGGCGGTGAGACGGCGGAAATGCCGGGCATGTATCACACGGGTGATTTCGATCTGGCGGGTTTTGCGGTCGGCGCGATGGAGCGCGGCGCCGAACTGCCGCGCGGTGTGGGGGTGGGTGATGTGCTGCTTGGCCTGCCCAGCGACGGCGTGCATTCCAACGGCTATTCGCTGGTGCGCCGTATCGTCGAGATGAGCGGTCTGGCCTGGGACGATGCCTGCCCCTGGGGCGAGGGCAATATCGGTGCGGCGCTACTGACTCCGACGCGGCTTTACGTCAAGGGCGCGGTTGCCGCGATCAGGGCCGATGCAGTGCAGGCGCTGGCCCATATCACCGGCGGCGGGCTGACCGAGAACCTGCCCCGTGTGCTGCCCGAGGGCATGGGCGCCGAGATCGACCTGACCAGCTGGAAGCTGCCCGGCGTTTTTGCCTGGCTTGCGGATCAGGGCAGCATGGCCGAGGCCGAATTGCTCAAGACCTTCAATTCCGGGATCGGCATGATCGCCGTTGTGCCGGGCGACAAGCTTGACGCGGCCAAGGCGGCATTCGCCAGCGAAGGCCATGACGCGATCGAGATCGGGCGCATCGTCGAAGGCGCGGGCGTGCGCTATTCGGGCAGCCTGCTTTGAGCGCAAGTGTCGCGATCTTCCTCTCCGGCGGCGGCTCCAATATGCGCGCGCTGGTCGAGGATATGCAGGGCGATCATCCGGCGCGCCCCTGTGTTGTGCTGTCAAATGTTGCCGATGCGGGCGGGATTGCCTGGGCGCGGGAGCGGGGGATCGCAACGGAAGTGGTCGATCACCGGCCCTTCGGCGATGACCGGGCGGCTTTCGAGGCGGCGCTGAGTGCGGCCCTCGCGCCCCATGCGCCCGATCTGATTTGTCTAGCCGGTTTCATGCGCAAGCTCACCGGCGGATTCACCGATACCTGGGCCGGGCGGATGATCAATATCCATCCCTCGCTGCTGCCGAAATATCGCGGCCTTCATACCCATGCGCGGGCGCTGGAGAACGGCGATGCGCGGCACGGCTGCTCGGTGCATGAGGTCACCGCGGCACTCGATGACGGGCCGATCCTTGGGCAGGCGAGCCTTGCCGTGCATCCCGACGATACGCCCGAGAGCCTCGCCGCGCGGGTGTTGGTGCAGGAGCACCGGCTCTATCCGGCGGTGCTGCGCCGTTTCGTGGCCGGAGACCGGACGCCGTTGCTGCTGACGGCGTGATGCTGGTCAAAGCGTTGGTCTTGCTGTACCGATTGACGCATTCTGTCCCGAGACCTTCCCCTTCTTTAAAGAATGCCTATGAAAACGATCACAACGACCGAAGATCTTGCCGCCTTTTGCGATGAGGCGGCAAAGCATCCCTATGTCACCATGGATACCGAGTTTCTGCGCGAGCGGACCTATTATTCGAAACTCTGTCTGATCCAGCTCGCCTTGCCCGGCAACGACGACAGCAATGCGGTGCTGGTCGATCCGCTGGTGGAGGCTCTGTCGCTCGAGCCGCTCTACGCGCTGTTTCGCGACACGTCGGTGATCAAGGTCTTCCATGCCGCGCGTCAGGATCTCGAGATCTTCTACGTCGATGCACAGGTCTTTCCCCAACCGCTGTTTGACACCCAGGTCGCGGCGATGGTCTGCGGCTTCGGTGAACAGGTCGGCTATGAGACGCTGGTGCGCAAGATCGCCCATCAGCCGCTCGACAAGACCTCGCGCTTCACCGACTGGTCACGCCGACCCCTGAGCGAGGCGCAGAAGAAATACGCGCTCGCCGATGTGACCCATCTGCGTCAGATCTACGAGTTCCTTGCCGAGAAGCTCGAGGAGAACGGCCGCAGCCATTGGGTGGCGGAGGAACTGCAGACCCTGACCGCGCCGGAGACCTACACCGCCGAGCCGCGCGAGGCTTGGAAACGGGTCAAGACGCGGACCAATTCCGCGAAGTTTCTCGCAGTGGTGCGCGAACTGGCGGCCTTCCGAGAAGAATATGCGCAGGCCCGCAACATCCCGCGCAACCGGGTCTACAAGGATGATGCGCTGGTCGAACTGGCCAGCAACAAGCCGGGCAATCTCGAAGAGCTGGGCCGGGCGCGTCTGCTGCTGCGCGATGCGCGCAAGGGCGAGATCGCCGAGGGCATCCTGCGCGCGGTGAAGGCCGGGGTCGAGTGCAAGCCCGAGAACATGCCGCAACCCGATCGTAGCCGTGACAAGCTGCAGGTCAATCCGGCGCTGGCGGATCTGCTGCGGGTGCTGCTGAAAGCGAAGACCGAAAGCGCCGGCGTGGCGGCCAAGCTGATCGCCCCGGCCTCCGATCTCGACGGGATCGCGGCCGGTCTGCGCGACATGCCCGCGCTGCATGGCTGGCGCCGGGAAGTGTTTGGAAAAGACGCGCTGCGGCTCTGCGCCGGAGAGATCGCGCTGACCGCCAAGGGCAGCGATGTCAGGGTCGTCGAGCTCTGACGCGCCCGCCGGTCAGCGGCGCGCGACCTGTGCGTTCTGCGCGCCTTCCACCCGGATCGTATGGACGCCGCGCAGTGTCTGCTCACTGACATGGCGCGCGGCGGTGACTTCGCGGGTCGGGGCGCTGCCGACCCCGGTGTTCCGGTCCGGCCGCATGCCTTCGAGTCGATAGGTCAACACCCCGTCGATCGCGGCTTCGTCCGGATTGGCCGGGGTGAGCTGCACCGCGTAGATGCCCTGACGCCCCGCCAGCCCGGTGGCCCGCACGATAACGCCATCCGGCGCAGGCTCGACGCTGAGCGCGGTGATCTGCTCGAAAGGCTGGCCGAAATAGGCCTCCTGGGCGGCACGGCGGCTGGCGAAGATGCCGCTGCGGCTGGGGATCAGCGGATTGCTCGCGTCGGGATTGGCGAGAGGCGCGGCGGGCGCGGCGCCGAACCAGTTGACCGGGTTCAACCGGGAGTCGGCGACCGTGCCGCAGCCTGCGAGCGTGAGGGAGAAGACCAGAAGGGCCGGGAGTGATCTGCGCATGAGGACCGCCGTGGAAATTACCGTGATAATTGCCTAACCTATCGATCCGGGCTTGGGAAGGGGGTGGACCTTCGCTGCCGATGCTCCTAGGCCTTGGGGATCAACTGCACGCGGGACGAGGTGTCATGGCAAACGCAGCCTTTGAAGAACTGGTCGAGGATTTCGAATTCCTGGATGACTGGGAAGACCGGTATCGTCATGTAATCGAACAGGGCAAGGCGATGAAGCCGCTGTCCGAAGCCCTGCGCGTGCCCGCCACCAAGGTCGATGGCTGCGCCTCGCAGGTCTGGCTGCATGCGCGGTTCGACGATGGAAAGCTGCATTTCGACGGCGCCAGCGATGCGATGATCGTATCGGGGCTGATCGCACTGCTGCGCTGCCTCTATAACGGGCTGAGCGCCGAGGAGGTGCTGGCGGTCGATGCGCGGGCGGAAATGGGGCGTCTGGGCCTCAATGACCACCTGTCGGCGCAACGCTCGAACGGGCTCAGGGCGATGATCGAGCGGATCCGCGAGATGGCGGCGCAGGCGGGCTGACGTCGGACCGGGGCCAGCCCCGGACCCCGAGGTATTTCGACCCCGAAGAAGCTCAGCGGCGCAGCCGCGCGAGGCTGGTGGCGAGATCGCCATAGCCGGTGAAGCGGCGTTCGAAAGCCAGGCCGAGGGTCTCGGCGCAGCGGCGGGCCTTTTCGGTCAGCGCGGGGTCATCGGTCTGGGCCTGATAGACCAGCTTCTCGTAATTGCCGAAATACATGTCGCGCAGTTCGGGGTGGCGGTCGAGCCCCATCGGCTTGATGATGAAGGCGTCGAACTGGCGGACCAGAAAATCGGTGAGGTAGAAGGTGGTGATCTCGTCTTCCGAGGTCTTGGCGAAACGCTCGTTGCCTTCGAAAAAACTGTAGCAATGCGGCCCCGCCACCATTTCCACGCCCATTTCTGCGCAGGCCTGCTGAAGCTGGCCGCCGGTGCCGCAATCGGCATAGACAACGAAGACGTCATCGTAATCGTCCCGGTGCCTGGCCACCGCCGCGCGCACCGCGTTGGTAATCCGGTCCGGGTGGAGATGCAGATTGGCCGGCAGACAGGTCAGATCGAGATGTGTCCAGCCATTGGCGGCTTTCAGGTCGAGGATTTCGCGCGCGAGCGCACCGCAGGCGATCAGCAGGATGCGTCCCTGCGGTGCGGCGAGCGGCAGGCCCTGATCGGTCAGGGACTTGTCCGAGAGCGTCATGGCGCGAGCGTTCGCAGGATCGGGGCAGGGTGTTGTCTTGTTAGCCTGTCATACATGTCACTTCTCCCGCTTGCTTCTGCCATGCTGGCGTATCCGCAGGGCGAGGGCGCTGATCAAGGCGACGGGTAGCAGGATGAAAGCGCCGTCCTGCAGCGAGGCGCCGCCGCTATCGAGCAGCAGCGATGCACCCCAAATGGTCAGACCGGCGGCGGCGATCACGATGGCGAGGATCGCGAACAGATGTTTCCTTGGCATGGCAGCGCTCCTTTGTCTCGACATAGGTATGGCGCCGGAATGAAAAAAGCCCCGCGGCGTCGCGGGGCTCGGATGTCGCAGCTTTACCGGCTCAGGCGGTGTTCATCGCATTATGTTTGCGCCCGACCCATTCCTTCGCGGTCTCCACCGCCACGGCGGCATCCCGGCAATAGGCATCGGCGCCGATCGCCTTGCCGAATTCCTCATTGAGCGGCGCGCCGCCGACCAGCACAATGTAATCATCGCGAATGCCCTGTTCGACCATCGTGTCGATGACCACCTTCATATAGGGCATGGTCGTGGTGAGCAGGGCGGACATGCCGAGGATTTCGGGCTTCTCGGTCTCCAGCGCCTCGAGATATTTTTCGACCGCGTTGTTGATGCCGAGATCGACGACTTCGAAACCGGCGCCTTCCATCATCATCGAGACGAGGTTCTTGCCGATGTCGTGAATGTCGCCCTTTACCGTGCCGATCACCATCTTGCCGACCCGCGGCGCACCGGTCTCGGCCAGCAATGGCTTCAGGATCGCCATGCCGCCCTTCATTGCATTGGCCGCCAGCAGCACTTCGGGGACAAAGAGGATGCCATCGCGGAAGTCGGCGCCGACGATGGTCATGCCGCCGACCAGCGCCTTGGTGAGGATGTCATAGGGCGCCCAGTTGCGCTCGAGAAGGATGTTCACGCCCTCTTCGATCTCTTCCTTGAGACCGTCATAGAGGTCATCGAACATCTGCTGGACAAGTTCCTCGTCATTGAGTTCGGAGAGGATGATATCGTCTTCGTCGGACATGATGTTTCCTTCTGCGGGGGCGTTGCAGGTATCGTGCTTGGGCTCGTTGTGGCATTTAAATTCCGAGCGGGTTCGGTCGATTGCGACATTGGCCGGGCGTTGCGCGACGTGACGGCCCCTGCGGATCATGACGGTCAGGCGTTTCCGGGGCCCGTCGCACCGCGACTTGCGCATGTTCCTGATTTGTTCTAGATGTGAGTGATGGACAGGGAAGATCAGCGATTCCGTTTGCCGGGCCGGGCTGCGCGCAGCAATCACGCGGGACGGTTCGAGGCGCATGACCGCGTGGCGGTAGATGACGGCTGGGCGCGGGAGGAGGATCTGCCTCCCCTGCGCACGGAGGTCCGCGCGGAGCGGCCACGCCGGATGATCACCTATAATCGCTCGCCCGATCTGCCCTTCGATCGCTCGATCAATCCCTATCGGGGCTGTGAACATGGCTGCGTCTATTGTTTCGCGCGGCCGAGCCATGCCTATCTCGGTCTTTCGCCGGGGCTGGATTTCGAAACCCGGCTGATCGCCCGACCGGAGGCGGCAACGGGACTGCGACGCGAATTGGCCGCGTCGCGCTATACCGTGGCGCCGATCGCGATCGGTACCAACACCGACCCCTATCAGCCCGTGGAGAAGCGTCATGGGATCATGCGCGATTGCCTGAGGGTGCTGGCCGAGGCGCGCCATCCTGTGGCGATCGTGACCAAGGGCAGCCTGATTGAACGCGACATCGATATTCTCGGCGTCATGGCGAACGAGGATCTGCTGCGTGTCGGGATCTCGATCACCACGCTCGATGGCGCGCTTTCGCGCCGCATGGAACCCCGGGCGCCGTCACCGAAGCGGCGCCTGCAGATGATCGAGCGGCTCGCCCATGCCGGGGTTCCGGTGCGGGTCATGGCCTCCCCGATGATCCCGGGGCTGAGCGATCCTGAACTCGAGGCGATCCTGACCGCCGGGCGCGACGCCGGGGCCAGCCATGCCAGCTGGAGCATGCTGCGTCTGCCGCGTGAAGTCTCGCCGTTAATGCAGGATTGGCTCGCCGAACATTACCCGGACCGCGCGGCACGGATCATGTCCAGGCTGCGGGAGATGCATGGCGGCAGGGAATACGATTCCGCCTGGCACCGGCGGATGCGCGGCGAAGGACCCTACGCGGAAATGATCGCGCAGCGTTTCGAGCTGGCTGTGAAGCGGCTCGGCCTCGGCACGACGGGATCCCCGATGCGCTGCGATCTGTTTCGCAGACCCGAAAAGGAGAGTGATCAGCTGCGGTTGTTCTGAGAAAGAAATTTAAATTATCTATATACAACAAGACGTTGCGTCTTTATCCTAAAAATATGATCCTCATTCCGAAGTGATTTGAAACAAACTTGCCCTTCGACTCGTGTCTCGCAGACCATGTTGGTTTACAGGGGGCACTATGTCACATCTTGATAAGAACTATACTTCATTTGAACAGTTTCTGAACGGTGCGGAATCGATCTACTCGGTCAATCTCGCGTCGCTGAATTCTTCCGGGGTCACAGGCTCGGCAATCTTCGCGATCGGGGCGACGGAAGACTCCGGGGAAAAATACCTCAACGTGTCGATCGCGGTCGAGGGCATGGAAGCAAACGTGCCGGTGCCGCAACATATTCACGGGCTGTTCGGTGACGAGGGAGAGCCGATTGATTCCGTGACACCCGACATCAATTCCGATGCCGATAAGGACGGGATCGTCGAGGTGTTGGAGGGGCTGGGCAGCTATGGTGACGTCCTGTTGCCATTGTCGAATGAAGATGGCGAATTGCCGACGACCAATGCCGACGGCAGCTTCACCTATATCATGTCCTTCGATTTGAATGACGATTCCAACTTCTTCAGCCCGGTTTCCGACACCGACTATGAGGGCGACGATATCCTTCCGTTGAACCTGCGGGAAGTTGTGCTGCACGGTGTTTCGGTGCCGAGTGGCATTGGGGCAGGCACAGATGGTGAGGTCGACGGCACCCAAGATGGTTTCGTGCCGATCCTCCCCGCCGCGGCGGGCGAGATCGAGGCTGCTTCGCTTGTCGATGCGTTGGAAACCCTCGACCGTCAGCGTGATATTGCCGGACTGGAAGTGCAGCTTGAAGCTGGTGCTGCAGCTTTCGCAGGAACCGATGGCAATGACGAAATTCGCGGCAGCGATGGCGATGACACGGCTGCCGGGCTTGCCGGTGACGACACATTGGCCGGTAACGGAGGTGATGATGATCTGAGTGGCGATGCAGGTTCGGACGTCATCGATGGCGGCACCGGGAATGACACGCTGCGCGCCGGTAGCGACGACGACAATAGCTTCGGCATGGCCGATGTTGCCGCGTCGGGCGCGCTGCCCTTGTCGGAATATGACAACGGCTACGCGGGCGGTGCCGGAGACGACCTGATCGAAGGTGGTGCTGGCGATGACATCATTACAGGTGACGACGACAGCCGAGTATCGGCCGCCGCTGGCACGATGTTTAATGCCGACGCCGACGGTTCCGACACGATTATGGGCGGCGCCGGAAACGACGAGATCCACACCGGGTCCTGGTCTGACAGCGACAACGGTCTTGCCAATGGCCAGACCGGCGTTGCGGGCGATGTCGCCCGTGGCGGTGAGGGAGACGATATCCTGCGCGGTGCGGGGGGTGATGATTTCCTCGCGGGTGATGAAGGCAACGACGATATCGGCGGCGGCGGCGGTAATGACAGCATTACCGGCAATGACGGCGATGACGTCCTCTCGGGTGGCGCTGGTGATGACCTGATCTCTTCCGGCGACGGCGCCGATATGGCCTCGGGTGGCGAGGGCAACGATTCCATCGGCGGTGGACTTGGAGATGACATGCTGTCCGGGGATGCCGGGAACGATGCGATCGGCGGCGGCCAGGGCAATGATAGTGTCGATGGCGGCGATGGGGACGACATTGCCAACGGTGGCGATGGCAACGACATGGTTTCCGGGGGCGCAGGTCAGGACACCTTGGGCGGCGGTGACGGCGACGACATGGTCGAGGGCGGCGCCGGAGACGACGATCTCGGTGGCGGCCTGGGTGACGACATGCTGAACGGCGGTGCCGGTGACGATTTGATCGGTGGTGGTGACGGTATGGACATCGCCCACGGCGGTACCGGGGATGACTTTGTCGCCGGTGGCGACGGAGATGATCAGCTCTTCGGCGATGCCGGGATGGACAAGATCAATGGCGGCAACGGGGACGACGTGATGTCCGGCGGGGTCGGCAAGGATACTTTCGTATTCAATAGCTACAACGATGGTGAGGTCGACGTGATCACCGACTTTGCAACCGGCATGGACCAGCTGCTGCTGCGCGATGTCGATGGCGGTTTCTCGGCACTGGCTATGAGCGATGTCGATGGCGATGCCCAGATCACCTATCAGGGTCATTCCATTGTGCTCGCGGATGTTGATGTCTCGGTTGTCAGCGAGTCGGATTTCATCTTCGGCTAAAGTCGGTTGACAGCGTTACAAGAAGAAGGAGGCCGGACGATTGTCCGGCCTCCTTTGTGTCTGATCTATGCACGGGAGCCGACAGTCCCGCTACCGGGGGCCGGGCCGCAGGCTCACCCGCGGCGGCGGCCCCGTCGCGGGGCGCGGGTCGGGCCTTCGCCATCGGTACCGTCGCTTTCGGACGAGAAGGGGCCGAGGATCGATGCGATCTCCTCAAGGCTCGGCGCCTCGCCTTTCGGCGTGCTGTCGAGGGCCGCGCGCATATGCACGAGATGTTCGGGCATGGTGCCGCAGCAGCCACCGATCACGCTGGCGCCGCAGTTGCGGGCCATCACCGCGTAGCGGGCCATCAGCTCCGGCGTGCCGTCGTAGTGGATGTGACCTTCCACATATTTCGGGATACCGGCGTTGCCCTTGGCGATGATCGGCAATTCGCCTTTGGCGGCGGCGAAGCCGAGCACCGTGCGCAGCAGGTCCGACGCGCCGGTGCCGCAATTGGCGCCATAGGCTGTCGGCCTGTTGTCGAGCTCATGCACCATCTGAACCATCGCTTCGCTGGTCACCCCCATCATCGTGCGACCGGCCGTGTCAAAGCTCATGGTGCCGCACCAGGGCAGACCCGCCAGGGCGAAGCCTTCGGCGGCGGCGCGGTATTCTTCCGGCGCGCTGATGGTTTCGAGCCAGCCGATATCGGTACCGCCGGATTTCAGCCCGTCGGCGGTTTCGTGGAACATCTCGACGGCAAGGGCATGGCTCAGCGTGCCGACCGGCTCCATGATCTCCCCGGTGGGGCCGACGGAACCGGCGACGAGCACCTTGCGCCCGGCGGTATCGGCGACCTCGCGACCGAGTTCGGCGGCGACGCGGCTGAGCTCATGGGCGCGTTTCTCCGCAGAATGCAGTTTCAGCCGGGCGGCATTGGCCCCGAAGGAATTGGTCAGGAACAGGTCGCTGCCCGCCTCGACCGCACCTCTGTAAAGGGCGATGATGTTCTTCGGCTGATCGACGTTCCAGAATTCCGGCGGATCGCCCGCCATCAGCCCCATGTTGAACAGGTTGGTGCCGGTCGCGCCATCGGCGAGAAGCGTGCCTTTTTCGCCAAGCATTTCGGTGAAGGGATTGGTCATTTCAAGGGCTCCGCGCAAATGGATTGGGTCTGATCCCATGATGCGCGGCGCAGAGCAAGATCATTCTTTGCATGCAGATCATGAGTCTTCCCGCAGGGCGCCCTATCGGCGGGGCGATGGATGTGAAGCGCGATATCGGCCAATGCCAGCGCCAGACCGCAGCGACCCGGGGCCGCGGCATAAAGCGGTTCCCAGCGGGGCGCGAAGGCGCTCTTGAACCGGCGCAACCCGGTCGCGCTGCCCCGCCGCCCCGTGATGGCGCTCAGCAGGCGCGTGAGCCTGTTCTTGGGGTCGGGGCAGGCGGGCACGGCCGCGAGGCTGAACCGCGGGATCTGCAGCGCGGCCGCATCCGTCAACGCCCGATGGATCAGCGCCTGCATGGTGCCGTCGGGCGCGGCATCGGTGCTGCGCATCAGGTCGAGACACCATTCGCGCCTGCCTGCATGGAAACTGGCAAAACCGACGAGTTGTCCCTTATGCCAGGCCAGGAGGACCCTTTGTCCTGCCAGGTAGTCCGGTGCGAAAAAGCCCATCGTGCCGCCCCGTGCGCCGCCCTGACGGGCCTGCCATTGCGCATCGACCTGCGCCATTTCCCGAAGCGGCAGGTGGCGGGCCTGGGTGACGGTGACACCAGCCGCCCCCGCCCGGCGCAGCTTGCGCCGCAGGCCACGGCGGCCGCGGGTCTGAAGGTCGAAGGCGGGCGGATGCAAAAGAGCCTCGTCGGCGATATGGCAGACCCGCCACCCGGCGCGCCGGGCCGCGACGCTGCCGCGGACGTTGATCTTGTAAAGGCAGGGGATGCGGTTACGCGTCCGCGCCGCGTGGTCAAGCACCGGCAGCAGCGCGGCCGGAGCGCCGCTCAGCGGATCGAACAGCGCCACCAGCGCCTGCGACGTGGGCCAGACAGCGCTGGCCCCGCCGGGAAAGGCGAGCAGATGGCCGCCGTTCTGACGGATCACCCCGATTTCGGCGCGCGGCGCGAGGTGAAGCTGCCCCGTGGTGCTCAGTTCCGATGCGCGTCCTGCCGGGAAGGGGCGGATCATGGCGAGCATCGCGAGCGTGGCGGGCAGCGCGTAATAGATGACCCGGAACATCACCACGGCGGCCAGAAGGTCCGGGAGCGACAGCTGCGGCAGATTGGCGAGCAGGACCAGCTCGAAGGGACCAACCCCGCCGGGGCTGCCGCAGAGCAATGCCGCGGAAAGCGCCAGCAGGAACACCGGCAGAAAGACGGTGAAAGTCAGCGCATCACCGGGCAACAGCAGATAGAGCGCCAGCGCCGCCGTTCCGGTGTCGAGCGCCGTCCAGAACAGGATCGAGCCCGCTGCCCAGAGGCTCGGCAACGTCAGGCGCCAGCGAAAGAGCCGCAACCGGAGCCGCGCGAAGATCAGCCAGAGCAAGCCGGGCAACAATGCCAATGTGAAAAGGGCCGGGGGCATCGACCAGTTCGGCGCGGGCAACAGCAGGCAGGCAAGCGCCGTCAGCAAAGCCAGGGCGGTCAGGAAGGAAAACGAGACAAAGGCGGAGAGCCGCAACGCCTCCCCCGGGCGCAGATCCGGCAACATGCGCCAGCGCGCCAGCGCCCCGGTCAGTATACCGAACCCGAGAAGCTGTGCGAGGGCGATGGCGACACTTCCGGACAGGCGTGCCTGTCTGCTGTCAATGCCGGTGGCCAGGTGGCGATGTGCAACCGCGTCATAGCGGCCCACCGCCCAGAGGCTGAGCCCGGTCAGCGCCAGAGCCGCGCCCAGCCGGGTCGGCGCGAGATCCGCCCAGCGACCGGGAAGACTGGCAATGGCGCCGGGTTCGAGCTGGCGCAGCAGCACCAGACAGGCCAGGGCCACGCTGCAGGGCAGTATCACCCGCAAACCGCGCAGCAGCAATTTCAGCCAATCGGCCCCCGATATCGCGATCAGACGGTTCTGACCGCCCACCGCCCCCTGCCATAGCCCCGCGCCCAGCCCTGTTTCGTCCTGCACCATATCACCGCTCCCTGTCTGACGGGGGCGGTCTAGCGGAGCGATGCGGGGATCGCGTTAAGATGGATTGCGAGAGCCGCAGCCGCGGGCCGCTTTCTGTGCGCAAATCGTCTCGAATTGACGGCGATACGGGGCGGGGCGGGGCTAATTGATCTCGGTCATCAGCTGATCCTTGGCCTCCGCCAGCATCGACTGCATCGTCTTGCGGATCGTCGCCTCGTCGGCGCGCTCGCCAAGGTCGGCGGAGAGTTTGCGGTAGACCGCTGCCTCCCCAGCGCCCTTCACCTCGGCGCGCACCACCTCATGGGCATAGGCCGCGGCCTCCTCGCCGGAAAGCCCCATCAACCCCGCCGCCCAGAGACCGATCAGCTTGTCGCGCCGGGCCGAGGCCTTGAATTGCATCTCGGCGTCATGGGCGAACTTGTTCTCGAAGGCGATTTCGCGTTCGTCGAATGTTGTCATGTGCGGCTCCTGTCAGGAAGAACGGTATCTCAGGATAGGCGGCGGCGAGGGTTTTGCGCAAGTATCCTGCGCAGCCAGCAGCGCGGTACGCTTGCAGGAGATAGGACCATGCACTAAGAGGTGGCCAAGCGCCGGGAGCACCTTCCCGGCCCCTCTGCGGAAAGGATGCCCATGGCCCGGCGCAACAAGATTTACGAAGGCAAGGCGAAGATCCTCTATGAAGGTCCCGAGCCCGGCACGATCGTACAATATTTCAAGGATGACGCCACCGCGTTCAATGCCGAGAAGAAGGACGTGATCGACGGCAAGGGCGTGCTCAACAACCGGCTTTCCGAATTCTTCATGACCGGGTTGAATCAGATCGGCGTGCCGACCCATTTCATCCGTCGGCTGAACATGCGCGAGCAGCTGGTGCGGCAATGCGACATCATCCCGCTCGAGATCATCGTGCGCAATTTCGCCGCCGGGTCGATGTCCAAGCGGCTCGGGATCGAGGAAGGCACGCAGCTGCCGCGCCCGATCGTCGAGTATTGCTACAAGGATGACGCGCTGGGTGATCCGCTGGTCACCGAGGAGCATATCGCCGCCTTCGGCTGGGCCAGCCAGCAGGACATGGACGACATCCTGAGCCTGGCGCTCAGGGTCAATGATTTCCTCTCCGGTGTGATGATCGCGGTCGGAATCAAGCTGGTCGATTTCAAGATCGAGGTCGGCCGGGTCTATGACGGGGATTTCCAGCGCCTGATCGTGGCCGATGAGATCAGCCCCGATTCTTGCCGCCTGTGGGATATGGAGACGGGCCAGAAACTCGACAAGGACGTGTTCCGCCGGGATCTGGGCTCGCTCACCGATGCCTATACCGAAGTCGCCAAGCGGCTGGGCGTGATGCCAAAGAACGCGACGCCGCGCAGCAAACCGACACTGATCAACTGACGCCGGGGACGGCGTCATGAGTATTTAGAGCATAAAGAACTGGGGGACGCGCCATGAAGGCACGCGTGCATGTGATGTTGAAGAACGGGGTGCTGGACCCGCAGGGCGAGGCGGTACGCCACGCGCTCGGGGCGCTCGGGTTTGACGGGGTGAACGGGGTGCGCCAGGGCAAGGTGATCGAGCTCGACCTTGCCGAGGGCACCAGTGAGGCCGATGTGGCGGCGATGTGCGAGAAGCTGCTGGCCAACACGGTGATCGAATCCTATTCGGTGGAGATGGGCTGATGCATGCAGCGGTCGTCGTCTTCCCCGGCTCCAATTGCGACCGCGATCTGGCGGTGGCCTTCGAGGCGGCCGGGGCGAAGGTCTCGATGGTGTGGCACAAGGATACCCATCTGCCGGAGGGCGTGGACATTGTCGGCATTCCCGGCGGGTTTTCCTATGGCGATTATCTGCGCTGCGGGGCGATTGCCGCCAATTCGCCGATCTGCCGCAGCGTTGCCGCCCATGCCGGGCGCGGTGGCTATGTGCTGGGCATCTGCAACGGATTCCAGGTGCTGACCGAGACCGGTCTGCTGCCCGGGGCGCTGCTGCGCAATGCCGGATTGAAATATATCTGTCGGACCGTGTCGCTGAAGGTCGAGACGGCGCAGAGCGATTTCACCCGGTGCTATGGTGCGGGCGATCTGATCGACATTCCGATCGCGCATCATGACGGTAATTATTTCGCCGATGCCGAGACCTTGGCGCGGCTGCAGGGCGAGGACCGTATCGCCTTCACCTATGCCGAGAACCCCAATGGCGCGGTCAATGACATCGCCGGTATCCTGTCGGACAACCGCCGGGTGCTGGGGATGATGCCGCATCCCGAACGGGCGGCCGATGCCGGGCATGGCGGCACCGACGGTGTGGCGCTGTTTCGCGCATTGGCCGGAGCGCTGACCGCGGCGTGACTTGAGTGCCCGCGGCAGGGGGCGTAGATTGGGAAGATGGAAAGAACCTCTCCCACCCTGCGCCCGCTGACCGTTTCCTGGCGGGTGCGTCTTGCGATCGCGCTGTTGCTGCTCCTGGCGGTGGTGACGATTTCGGTCACCAACCGGCTGCTGACCGACCGGTTTACCGAAACCACCCGCAGCCGCGCCGAACTGCGCATTGCGCTCTACAGCGGCAACCTGCTGGCCGAGCTGCGTCAGAACGCCATCGTACCCCAGCTCCTGGCGCGTGATCCGACGCTGATCAATGCGCTGGACAGCGCCAATTACTCGCTCTCGACGCAACGGCTGATCTCCTTTGTCGAGGAGATCGGCGCCGCCTCGCTGATGCTCTATGACATCGATGGGCGTGTGGTGGCGGCGACAGATCGCAACCGGCTCGGTGCCACCCACAAGAACGACCCCTATTTCGTCGATGCGATCCGCTCCAACGCGACGATTTTCAGCGTCATCAAGCGCGAACAGGGCGGCTACCGGTTCATCTATTCGCGGCGCATCCAGGATGGCGGCGACACGCTGGGGGTGATCGCGGCCGAGGTCGATCTGCAGAAATTCGAACGCGCTTGGGCGGGGATCTCCGATGCGGTGATCGTCAGCGACAGCAGCGGCGAGATCATCCTGGCCACCGAGCCGCGCTGGCGCGGGCAGACCGAGGGCGACGCCCTGGCCAATCACACGCCGCAGAACGCGATCGAGCGGGCCATCCAGGCGACCACCGACTGGACCGCGCTGCCCCCCGATGCCTATCTACAGGGCGAGGCGGTGATGCGGCTGGAGAACCGGATCCCGTTCCGCGGCTGGCGCATGGTGAGCTATACGACCTATGCGTCGGTGCGCGAGCGGGTCAATGGCGTGCTGGCGCTCGAGGTCATGGGCTTTGCGATTCTGCTGGCGCTGACCTTCTATGCGCTGAGCCGTCGCACCGCCGGGCGGCTGGCGTTGTTTCAGCGCGAATCGGCAGAGCTTCGCGCATTGAACCTGGCGTTGCAGCGGGAAATTGCCGAACGCAAACGCGTGCAGGAAACTCTCGCCGTGGCCGAACAGACGCTTGAACAATCGAGCAAATTGGCGGCCCTGGGTGAGATGTCGGCGGCGGTCAGCCATGAATTGAACCAGCCTTTGGCGGCGATGAAGACCTATCTTGCCGGGGCCCGGCTGTTGCTGCGCAGAAATCGCTTGGAGGAGGCCCTGTCGTCCTTCGGGCGGATCGATGACCTGATCGAGCGGATGGGCGCGATCACCAGACAGCTCAAGAGCTATGCGCGCAAGGGGCAGGAGGCGTTTTCGCCTGTGGACATCGGCGCGGCGCTGGCCAGCAGCCTGTCGATGATGGAACCGCAGCTGCGCCAGCGGCAGGTGCAGATCAGCCGCATCCTGCCCGAGGAGCCGGTTCTGGTGATGGGCGATCGGATGCGCATCGAGCAGGTGATGGTCAACCTCTTGCGAAATGCCCTTGATGCCACCAAATCCGAACGGAACCCGCAGGTCGATATCATCCTTTCGGCGGGTGAGACCGCGACATTGACGGTGCGCGACAACGGACCCGGGATCGAGGATCTCGATGCGCTGTTCGAACCGTTCTACACCACCAAGCAGGCTGGCGACGGGGTCGGTCTGGGTCTTGCCATTTCCTCCGGGATCGTCAACGACCTTGGCGGAAGGCTTACCGCGCGCAACGGCCAGAACGGCGGCGCGGTGTTTGAAATGCAACTGCCCATCCTGGGCACAGGGGCCGAACACAAGGCCGCGGAGTAACCACTATGGCTCAAGCTATGAAAATCGCGATCGTGGATGACGAACAGGACATGCGCCAGTCGATCAGCCAATGGCTCGCACTCTCGGGCTATGACACGGAGGCTTTCGCCAGTGCCGAGGAGGCGCTTAAGGTGCTGGGCCCGGATTATCCGGGCATCGTGATTTCCGACATCCGCATGCCCGGCATGGACGGGATGCAATTCCTCAAGAAGCTGATGGGCAGTGATTCCGCGCTGCCGGTGATCATGATCACCGGCCATGGCGACGTGCCCATGGCGGTGGAGGCCATGCGTGTCGGGGCGTTCGATTTTCTTGAAAAGCCGTTCAACCCCGAGCGGATGAGCGAGCTGGCCAAGAAGGCCACCAACGCCCGCCGTCTGGTGATGGACAACCGCGCGCTGCGCCGGGAATTGTCCGATGGCGGGCAGTTGATGAAGAAGTTGATCGGCCAGTCGCCGGTGATGGAGCGGCTGCGCGAGGATATTCTCGATCTCGGCCAGGCCGACGGGCATGTGCTGATCGACGGCGAGACCGGCACAGGCAAGACGCTGGTGGCCCATGCGCTGCATGCGGTGGGCAGCCGGGCGGGGAAGAAATTCGTGCTGGTGAGCTGTGGCGCGCTCGAAGAGGAGGCGCTGTCCAAGCGGCTCTTCGGCCCGATGCAGCCCGAGGATGCGCAGCTGCCTGCGGTCGAGGAGGCGCGCGGCGGGACGCTGGTGCTCGAGGATGTCGAGGCGCTCAGCGAGGTGCTGCAGGCGCGGCTGCTCAGCGTGATCAACGAGCAGGGCACCCCGGCGGAAACCCGGATCGTGGCGATCTCGAACCTGCAGGAAGCCGGACGCACCTCCGAGGATGCGTTGCGGTCCGATCTGTTCTACCGACTCGCTGCCCTGCGCATCACCGTACCGCCCCTGCGCCAGCGCGGCGAGGATATCCTGACCCTGTTTACCCGGCTCAGCGAGCAGTTTTCCGATGAGTACGGCTGTGAGTCACCGCAGGTCAGCGCCCAGGAAGCGGCGCAGCTGCTGCAGGCGCCCTGGCCGGGCAATGTGCGTCAGCTGATCAATGTCGCGGAGCGCGCGGTGCTGCAGTCACGGCGCGGCTCGGGCACCATCGCCTCGCTGCTGATGTCGGATCACGAGGACATGCAGCCGGTGATGACCACCGAGGGCAAGCCGTTGAAGGAATATGTCGAGGCATTCGAGCGGATGCTGATCGACAACACCATGCGCCGTCACAAGGGCTCGATCGCCAGCGTCATGGACGAGCTCTGCCTGCCGCGCCGGACGCTGAACGAAAAGATGGCCAAATACGCGCTGCACCGCTCGGATTACCTCTGAGCGGGCGCGGCGCGGTCAGGGCTCAGCGCGGGCGGAACTCGACCAGCTGCGCCGCCTTGCCGTTTTCATCGGTATAGCAGGTCCAGGACAGGGCGCCCGGCACGTCGATCACATATTGATTGAGCTCGACCACGGGCAGGGTGGTGTTGACACTGCTACCCGAAACGCCCGTTTGCTGCTCGACGGCCGCGATACAGCTCTTGTGCGCCCGCAGCTCGGCCAGCGCGACCGGATCATTGGCGACAGCCAGTTCGTCGCAGGCGGCCAGGGTGAGCAGGGCGGCGCAGAGGGCCGGTGCCGGGCGCAGGAAATATCGCATCAAAAGGTCCTTCGGTGATGATCGGGAAGATCGTATGGGCCCTTGGCCAAAAGGCTCAGGGTTTCCCGAAATGTCCCGGCGTCGGGTGATATTGTCAAGTAAACGCAAGAGTTTTACGCAATTGGTGGCAGCACTGCCGCGATTGCCCATTGTCATTGCCGCCGGAAAGCTCTTAATTAGAGAGATGGGGTTATGCGGCGCAAAGTCGCTCGATGCACCCTTATTGACAGTTTCGCTGAGCTGCGGGCCCCCAAGCGGGTGCAGGTCAGACCGATTGGGCCGGTAACGGCCGACGAACCGCTGATACTTTGCCTGGCTGCAAGCCTTGCTGAAGCGCAGCTCATTTAATGGACCGGAAACGCGGGATATCGCGGGTTTCCCGGTCGGAGAAGAACCGCGATGACACGCGCAGATGCCAGGAGCAGAACGACCGGGGCCGCATACGCCCCCCTCGCTGCCGCGTCGCCTTTCGCCCTGACAAGACACATACCGCAATGCGAGGCACCCCCAGGGTCCTTGCGGGCGCTCATGTGCAATATGGATCTATGCCTAAGAAAATGCTTATCGATGCCACCCACGCTGAGGAAACTCGCGTTGTCGTGGTCGACGGAAACAAGGTTGAGGAGTTTGACTTTGAATCCGAAAACAAACGCCAACTTGCTGGCAACATCTATCTCGCAAAGGTAACCAGGGTCGAGCCGTCGCTTCAGGCGGCCTTTGTCGATTACGGCGGCAACCGCCACGGTTTCCTTGCCTTTTCGGAAATTCACCCGGATTACTACCAGATTCCCGTCGCCGACCGTCAGGCCCTGCTCGAGGAAGAGCGCGCCTATGCCGAGGCGCAGGCCGCCAAGGAAGATGACGACGAGAAACCGAAGCGCAACGCCCGCACGCGCACGCGCAGCCGCTCGAAGTCGAGGGCCGAGGAGGTCAGCAGCGACGACGCCACCGCCAGCGCAGAAATCGCCGGCATGGAGACTGTCGATCTGAGCAACGACGAGGAAGGTTCCTCGCCGATGGAGCGGGTGGCCGAGACCCCGGTCGAGGAGCCGGGTGACGATGATCAGGAGCTTGCCTCCGCTGAGGGATCGACAGGGCCGGAGCATTCGGAGAACCCTGATGCATCCGATGCCGACGCCGGTTCCGACGAGGCCGCCGCCGCAGATGCCGACAGCCAGGACGATGAGAGCTATGGCGAGGATCAATCCGATCCCGCGGTCAAGGATGACAGCATCGAATCCGTCGCCGACGAGGATGACAGCGAAGACATCCGCCCGGTGCGCAAGCCGCGCCCCAAGCGCTACAAGATCCAGGAAGTCATCAAGGTTCGCCAGATCCTGCTGGTACAGGTCGTCAAGGAAGAACGCGGCAACAAGGGCGCGGCGCTGACCACCTATCTCAGCCTTGCAGGTCGCTATTGCGTGCTGATGCCCAACACCGCGCGCGGCGGCGGCATCTCCCGCAAGATCACCAATGCCGTGGACCGCAAGAAGCTCAAGGAGATCGCCAGCGAGATCAAGGTGCCGAGCGGTGCCGGCCTGATCGTGCGCACCGCCGGGGCCAAGCGCACCAAGGCGGAAATCAAGCGCGATTACGAATATCTCCAGCGTCTCTGGGAGCAGATCCGCGAGCTGACGCTGAGAAGCATTGCACCGGCCAAGATCTATGAGGAAGGCGACCTGATCAAACGCTCGATCCGCGACCTCTACAATCGCGACATCGACGAGGTCTTCGTGGAGGGCGAGCGCGGCTATCGCATCGCCAAGGACTTCATGAAGATGATCATGCCGTCCCATGCCAAGAACGTAAAACTCTATGCCGAGAGCCTGCCGCTCTTCGCCCGCTACCAGGTCGAAAGCTATCTCAGCGGCATGTTCAACCCGACGGTGCAGCTGCCCTCCGGGGGCTATATCGTGATCGGCGTGACCGAAGCGCTGGTTGCAATCGACGTGAACTCCGGCCGCGCCACCAAGGAAGGGTCGATCGAGCAGACCGCGCTCAAGACCAATCTCGAGGCCGCCGACGAGGTGGCCCGGCAGCTGCGGCTGCGCGACCTCGCCGGGCTCATCGTGATCGACTTCATCGACATGGACGAGCGCAAGAACAACGCCGCCGTCGAGAAGCGCATCAAGGACAAGCTGAAGACTGACCGCGCCCGCATCCAGATCGGCCGGATCTCCGGTTTCGGCCTGATGGAGATGAGCCGCCAGCGGTTGCGCCCCGGCATGATCGAGGCCACGACACAGCCTTGCCCGGCCTGCCACGGCACCGGCCTGATCCGTTCGGATGACAGTCTCGCGCTGTCGATCATCCGCCAGATCGAGGAAGAGGGCACCCGCCGACGCTCGCGCGAAGTATTGGTGCGCTGCCCCGTCGGTATCGCCAATTTCCTGATGAACCAGAAGCGCGAACATGTCGCCCAGATCGAGCTGCGCTACGGTCTTTCGGTGCGCATCGAAGGGGATGCGGCGCTCGTCAGCCCGGATTTCACCCTCGAGAAGCTCAAGACCGCGACCCGCGTGGTGCCGCCCGTGGCGCATGTGGTCTCGGTCGATACCTCGCTGATGGACCAGATCGACGCGGACGAGGACGAGGCGGAAGAAGAGACTGCTTCGGTCAGCGAGAGCGAGGCACAGGGCAGCGACGAGCAGAACGGTGACGGCGAGGGCAAGCCGAAGAAACGCCGTCGCCGCCGCCGCCGCAGCCGGAATGGCAAGTCGAACGGCGATGCGCAGAACGGCGACAATGTCGAGAACGGCGCCGATGCGGAGACCGCGGCGCAGGGGGCCGAAGAGGACCGCAGCGCGCCTGCCGATGACGGCGAAGGACAGGCCGCAGCGCCGCAGGACACGGCCGCGCCGGACGAGGACAATGTCAAGTCCAAGCCGAAAACGCGCAGCCGCTCGCGCAGTGCCGCCGACAAGGCCAAGGTGGAGGCCGAGCTGGCGGGCAACGAGGATGCCCAGGTTTCCGGCACGGCAGATGCCGAGGCGCTGCTCGAAAGCGAGGCAGCTGCGGAAGAAACGCCGAAGCCGAAGTCGACCCGCTCACGAAGCCGCAAGAAGACGACAGCGGAGGGCGAGGAGGCCGCCGAACCCGCGCCGAAGAAACCCGCCAAGCCCCGCGCCTCGCGCGCCAAGGCCAAGCCGAAAGCAGAGAAGGCGGAAACGTCGGAAGCCAATGAACCCGCGGCGACAACGCCGGAACCGGTGGCCGAGGTTCAGATCGAACCGGCGCCCGAAACGATGACGGAGCCGACAGCGCAGGTTGAAAGCCCGACACCGCAACCGGAAGAGCCGGGCCTAATCTCTGCGCAGGACGCGGAAACGCCGCTGGCGGAAGCTGCGGCGGCGCGGCCCGAGCCTGCCGCGCCGGATTCAGCGGCAGAACAATCGGCGACCGCTGATCAACCTGCTGAAGCTGATTCATCGTCGGAAGCGGTGCAGTCCGCCGAGCCCGAGCAGGATCAGCCCGCCGAGGTGGAACAGCCGACGGAACAGGTCGAGCCCGCCGGGGCGGAACAGCCGAGCGAGGAACAGCCCGCAGCCAATGCCGCCGACGCCCCGCACACGGCAGAGCCTGTCGCCGAGGCACCTGTCGAAAAGCCGAAATCCAAGCGCAAGGGCTGGTGGTCGCTCGGCGGTTGACTGAACCGGAAATCGTGAAAATCGGGCAGGGTAGGTCTTCGGACCTGCCCTTGCCGTTTCAGCCGCCCTTGCGGATCGCAAAGAGCAGCACCGCGCCTTCGCTCTCGCTGCTGAGCAGCGCGTGACCGGCTTCGGCACAGAAATGCGGCACGTCGATCACTGCCGCCGGATCATCCGAACGCAGTTTCAGCACGTCGCCCTTGGCCAGCGCCTGCAACCGTTTGCGTGCCTTCAGAACCGGAAGCGGGCAGAGCAGCCCGGTGGCGTCGAGATCATGTTCATCCATGATCCCGAGATAGAAACTTTGTTTCACCCCGTCCACAGGGATGTGACCAAGGGTCGCGTGACGCCATGTGAAAACCCGTCTATGTGTCGGATATGTTTGGAATTGAACTTATCGACGCCGGGTTGATGCCCGCCATGACCATCGCGCTGCTCGCGGGGGTCATCAGTTTTCTCAGCCCCTGCGTCCTGCCGATCGTGCCGCCCTATCTCGCCTATATGAGCGGCGTCTCGCTGGGCGACATGTCGAGCGTCACTGCGGCGCGGCGTCGGGCGGTCATCGCGGCGCTGTTCTTCGTCATGGGGCTCAGCACCGTCTTCTTGCTGCTCGGCTTCACCGCCTCGGCTTTCGGCGCGTTTTTCCTGCAAAATCAGGTGCTTTTCGCCCAGGTTTCAGGCATCGTCGTGATGATCTTCGGGCTGCATTTCCTCGGCGTTTTCCGCATCCCCTTCCTCGATCAGGAAGCTCGGCTCGATGCCGGCGACAAGGGCGGCTCGTCGTTCGGCGCCTATGTGCTCGGTCTTGCCTTCGCCTTCGGCTGGACGCCCTGCATCGGGCCGCAGCTCGGCGCGATCCTGTCACTGGCGGCTTCCGAGGCATCGGTGTCGCGCGGAACCCTGCTGCTCGGGATCTATGCCGCGGGCCTCGGGATTCCGTTCCTGCTGGCCGCCATGTTCATCACCCGCGCCATGGGGCTGATGAACCGGATCAAACGGCATCTGAAGTTGATCGAGAGGATCATGGGCGGGCTGTTGCTGCTCGTGGGGCTGGCGCTGTTGACCGGGGCCTTCACAACCTTTTCCTTTTGGCTGCTGGAGACCTTCCCGGCGCTCGCGACCCTCGGCTGACGCCTTACTCTTGCCCCAAAACATGGCTAGAGAATGCCAAAGAAGAGGGTTGGCATGAGTGTGAGAAACGATCATGCGGGCCGGATCAGGCGGCGCCGGGTGTTCTATATTCCCGGCTACGACCCGATCCATCCGCGACGCTACCGGGAATTATATCGCAGGGAGGGCGCGGCGCAGGCGGCGATCTCCGGCTATGAAATTGCCCTGAAGCCGAAGCGCGGCGACGGAAATTATGGTTGGTCGGTCAATGCGTTGATCGATAATGTTGAAGTTGTTACCGAGGTCGAGGTCCTGGTCTGGTCCGATATCGTGCGCGCGTCGATGAAGGGCTCGATCCCGGCCACATATGCGCAGCTTTTTCGCACGGCCTCGATCTATATCTCCACCGGTGCGCTGGCACGGCTGATGCGGCTGCGCAAGGGACCGGTGATCGCCGCGCTCTACCCGGTCGCCATGCTGCTCTTGCAACTTGCGCTGGCGCTGAGCGTCGGCTTCGGTCTCGGGCGCATGATCAGCGCGGCTGTCGCGACGCTGCTCCCGACGCTGCCCGATTGGGGCGCGATTCTGGTCCTGCTGGCGGTGATGTTCCCGGTGAGCTGGGCCATACTCGAATGGTTCAGACGCAAGGACGGGAAATTTTTCGCATATTATCTGATGCATGATTACGCCTACGCCGCTGCGACGCGCGGGGCCAATCCGGCAGAGCTCGAGGACCGCATGTCCGAGTTCGGCGCCACGATCGCCGCCGCCCTGCAGAGCGAGGTCGACGAGGTGCTGATCGTGGGCCATTCCTCCGGCGCGCATATCGGGGTCTCGGTGCTGGCCGATCTGATCCGTGCCGGAAAAGTGTCGCAGAATGGTCCCAAACTGGCTTTCCTGTCTTTGGGGCAGGTCGTTCCGATGGTCTCTTTCCTGCCTGAGGCTGCGCGGCTGCGCGGGGATCTGCGCTATCTCTCGGCGCGGAGCGAGCTTGCCTGGGTCGATGTCACCGCGCCGGGCGACGGCTGTGCCTTCGCGCTCTGCGATCCGGTCTCTGTCTCCGGCGTCGCGCCGCCGGACAAGCGCTGGCCGCTGGTGTTTTCCGCGGCCTTTACCCGGAGCCTGTCGGCAGAGCGCTGGAAAGCCCTGCGCTGGCGATTTTTTCGTCTGCATTTCCAATATCTCTGCGCCTTCGACCGGCCGCGTGACTACGATTATTTCCAGATCACCGCCGGACCGCTCAGCCTGGCGGCGCGCTATGCGGATCGCGCCCCGTCGAAATCGCGGATCGACCATGTCGTCAGCGGCCACACGTCCATCGCCGCATGAGCCAACCGCCGAAACCCGCCAGCCGGGCCGACAAGGTCTCGCTCTGGCGCTACGCGCGGCTTTTTCGCAGTGATATTCTTTCGGCGCAGCCCGCACGGCTCTATCGCGCCTGGATGGCCGAGTTCCGGACGCCGTTTTTTCGCAGCTACCTGGTCAACGACCCCGAGTTGCTGCGCGTCGTGCTGAAGGAGCGGCCGGATGATTTTCCCAAATCCAAGAGGATCGGCGAGGGGCTTCGCCCGCTTCTGGGCAATTCGGTCTTCCTGACCAATGGCGAGACCTGGAAACGCCAGCGTCGGATCATCGACCCTGCCTTCGAGGGCGGGCGCCTGCGCGAGACATTCCCGGCCATTCACGCGGCGGCGGAGGCGGCAGCGGCGCGGTTGGAGAATTACTCGGGCGAGGCGGTCGAGGTCGAGGCCGAAACCAGCCATGCCGCGGCGGATGTGATTTTTCGCACGCTGTTCTCCATTCCCATCGATCACCATTTGGCGCGTGATGTTTTCCGGGAGTTCAAGACCTACCAACGCAGCCAGCCGATCCTGAACCTTGCCGCTTTCGTCCCGCTGCCGCGCTGGATGCCGCGGCTTTTTCGCAAGGGAACCCGGCGCAGCGCCGCACGTATCCGCGGTTTGATCGGTGATTTGACCTTGCAGCGGATGGCCGAGATCGAGGCCGGGCAGGCGCCGGATGATCTCGCAACCAAGATCATGACAACCGTGGACCCGGTGAGCGGTGCGCGGTTCGACGTTGAAGAGATGATCGACCAGGTGGCGATCTTCTTCCTCGCCGGGCATGAGACCAGCGCTTCGGCGCTCGCCTGGGCGCTCTATCTCGTGGCGACCCATCCCGATTGGCAGGACCGGCTGGCTGCGGAGGCGCAGGTGATCGACGGGGAGGATTTCGCGGTCCTGTCCAAGCTGCGTCTGTCGCGTGATGTTTTTCGCGAGGCTTTGCGGCTCTATCCGCCGGTGCCGATGATGGTGCGACAGACGGCCTGCCCGGAGCATTTTCGCAAACGCGTTGTTCCCAAGGGGGCGCAGCTGGTGCTGAGCCCCTGGCATCTGCACCGGCACGCGCGGCTATGGGATAATCCCGATGGGTTCGATCCGTCCCGTTGGGAAAGCGAGAATGGACGCAAATGTCAGCGTGAGGCCTATATGCCGTTCTCCAGCGGTGCGCGCGTCTGCCCCGGGGCCGGTTTCGCGATGATCGAAGGGGTGCTGATCCTGTCGCGGATCCTGCGCGATTTTCGTGTTCTCCCGGTCGAGGGCAAGGTGCCGGTACCGGTGGCGCATCTGACGGTACGCGCGCAAAGCGGTATCTGGCTGCGTTTTGAGCGGCGGTAGGTTCTATCTTCGCTGCGCGCTTTGTTCTAGATACTGAGGCAAACGGAATCAGACATAGGCGGGCCAGTAATGGGTATCGACAACGCACAGAAACAGCAGATCGAAAGCGGCAAGGGGTTCATTGCGGCACTCGATCAATCGGGCGGTTCGACCCCCAAGGCGCTGAGCCTTTACGGTGTCGAGCCGGGTGATTATTCGGGCGAGGAAGAGATGTTCCAGGCGGTGCACGACATGCGCAAGCGGATCATCCTGGCCGATGAATTCACCTCCGAGAAGGTCATCGGCGCGATCCTGTTCGAACGGACCATGGATAGCGAGATCAACGGCAAACCGGTGGCGCGTCTGCTTTGGGAAGATTGCGGCGTCGTGCCGTTCCTGAAGATCGACAAGGGTCTCGCAGACGTCGCCAAGGGCGTTCAGATGATGAAGCCGATGCCGGAACTCGATGTACTGCTGTCGCGGGCAAAGGAAGCCGGAATTTTCGGCACCAAGGAACGTTCGGTGATTCAGGAAGCCAACGAGAGCGGCATTGCCGAGGTCGTGGCGCAGCAATTCGAGGTGGCGAAGACGGTCTGTCAGGCCGGTCTGGTGCCGATCATCGAGCCGGAAGTGAATATCCATTCCGAGAGCAAGGCCGAGGCGGAAGAGATGCTGCGCGCGGAGCTCGACAAGCATATCAACGCGCTGCCCGAAGGCGAGATGGTGATGCTGAAGCTGACGCTGCCGGATGTGCCGGGACTTTACGATGCGCTTGCCGAGCATGCCAACGTGCTGCGCGTGGTGGCCCTGTCCGGCGGCTATTCCACCCAGGAAGCTTGCGAGAAGCTGAGCCAGAACAGCGCGATGATTGCCAGCTTCAGCCGTGCGCTGACCGAGGGGCTGAACGTGAAGATGAGCGATGCGGAGTTCAATACCGCGCTCGGGGCGAATATCGACAAGATCTATCGCGCTTCGGTGGCGTGATCCTTCGGAATTTTCGAGAAATTCCGGGTCGTTTTCTTGCAAAGAAAACGTTTACAGGACGAAACGTATGGGCTCCTGGTTGCAGAAGATGACCAGTTGCCCGGCGTTTTCCATGGCGTGAAAGCCACGACGGCGCAATTCGGCTTCGAAAGCGGCGATTCCGACATAACGTTCGATGTCACGCAAGTTCCGGCGGATCACGCCGCCGGAGCAGGCGGCACGCGAACTGAACATCGTCGTGATCCAGGCCTGTGGCGACAGGGGAGAGGGAGCATGTTTCATACATGGCTCAATCAATCACGCGCAGGTAAACGCTCCCTTAACGTGCGCAGCACATAGACCCGGATCGCCGAGGCCAGCCCGGCCTCGACCCCGCGTGCCGCGTCTATTTCGGCAACCAAGGCATTGATCGGTTGGCCTTTTTCCTCGGCGATCTGGCGCAGTTCCCGCCAGAAATCATCTTCCAGCGAGATCGAGGTCCGGTGACCCCGCAGGGTCACCGAATGTTTGACGGGCCGGGCGCTCATTCCTCGCGCTTGTGCGACTCGAGCTTGCGCGCATCCTGGTCAGCGCGGTTTTCCAGCAGTTCCTTTTGCGCTTTGCTCTGCCCGAAGCTGACGGAATTCTCGTCCGCACGGGCGCGCCGTGCCTGGCGCTCCCGTTCCTTCTTCACCTTGTTGAGGTTGATCGGATTGCTCACCCCTTTGGGCCGATCATGTTCTCGGGGCGCACCACCCGCTCGAAGGTCTCCGCATCAACGAAGCCGAGGGCGATCGCCTCTTCCTTCAGCGTGGTGCCGTTCTTATGCGCGGTCTTGGCAACCTTGGTGGCATTGTCATAGCCGATTTCGGGCGCCAGCGCGGTGACCAGCATCAGCGATTCACGCATCAGCTTCTCGATCCGGTCGGCATCGGCCTTCAGACCATCGACCAGATTGTCGGTGAAGGCGACCGAGGCGTCGCCCAGCAGTTGCATGGATTGCAGCACGTTATAGGCCATCATCGGCTTGTAGACATTGAGCTCGAAATGACCCTGGCTGCCGGCGAAGCCGACCGCCGCGTCATTGCCCATGACATGGATGCAGACCTGGGTCAGTGCCTCGCATTGGGTCGGGTTGACCTTGCCGGGCATGATGGAGGAACCGGGCTCATTCTCCGGCAGGATCAGCTCTCCAAGTCCGCAGCGCGGGCCGGAGCCGAGCAGGCGGATGTCATTGGCGATCTTGAAGAGCGAGGCGGCGACGGTCTTCAGCGCGCCCGAGATTTCGACCATCGCGTCATGCGCGGCCAGAGCCTCGAACTTGTTGGGCGCGGTGACAAAGGGCAGGCCGGTGATCTCGGCCATGTTATGCGCCACGGTCTCGGCCCAGCCTTTCTGGGTGTTGAGTCCGGTGCCGACAGCGGTGCCGCCCTGCGCAAGCTCGTAGATCCGCCCGAGCGCATCGCGCACCCGCTGGATGCTCATCGCCACCTGATGGGTATAGCCGGAGAATTCCTGGCTCAGGGTGAGCGGCGTCGCATCCTGGGTATGGGTGCGGCCGATCTTGATGATGCCGTCGAATTCCTCGACCTTGGCCTGCAAAGCTGCATGAAGCTTCTGCAGTCCGGGGAGCAGCACGTCATGGGCGGTGCGTGCCGTGGCGATATGCATCGCGGTCGGGAAGGTGTCGTTGGAGCTCTGGCCCATGTTGCAGTGATCGTTGGGATGCACCGGGTCTTTCGAGCCGATCTCGCCACCGAGGATCTCGATGGCGCGGTTGGCAATCACCTCGTTGGCGTTCATGTTGGACTGGGTTCCGGACCCGGTCTGCCAGACGACGAGCGGGAAATTGTCGTCGAACTTGCCTTCGACAACCTCGCCTGCCGCCTGCACGATCGCGTCGCCGAGCTTCGCATCGAGCGCGCCCTGCGCCATGTTGGCCTGTGCGCAGGCTTTCTTGATCACGCCGAGCGCGCGGACGATGGCGATGGGCTGCTTTTCCCAGCCGATGGGGAAGTTCAGGATCGAACGTTGGGTCTGTGCGCCCCAGTATTTGTCGGCGGGAACCTCGAGGGGGCCAAAGCTGTCGGTTTCTGTGCGGGTCTGGGACATCGGGGGCTCCGTGAATTTGGGTTTACTGCGGTTTAGCCTCGCGGCCGGTCCGAAGCAACTGGCCATGCGGGAGAGGGATCACGGGACTGACGCGGCGCTTCTCGCCGTGCTATGCTGCGCGGCAATGACGTGACAAGTGCGCCGCCCCGGCCCTGCGGAAGAGGTGGCTTTATCGGGAGGACGTGGATGGAAAAGATGCGCTGCAGAGGTTTCGTGACGCTGCTGCTGGCGGCGCTATGGCTGGCGGCCGCGCCCTTGCCGGCCGCGGCGGATATCTCGCGGTTCGTCGGCGATTACGTCGGCACGGCGGAGATCATCTCCTCGGACGGCAGCAGAAGCGACCGCGACATGAGCGTGAGCATCTTTCCCACCGGCAAGGATTCCTTCGCGGTGGCCTGGACCTCGGTCACACGCCAGGTCGATGGCCGGGCGAAGTCCAAATCCTATCGGATCGAGTTCAGGCCGACGGCGCGGGAGGATGTCTATGCCGCGGCGATGCGGCAGGATGTTTTCGGCAACGCGGTACAGCTCAACCCGATGAAGGGCGAACCCTATGTCTGGGCACGGATCATCGATGACACGCTGACGGTCTTCTCGCTCTATGTGGATGCACAGGGCGGTTACGATTTGCAGCAATTCGACCGGACGTTGACCGAGGGCGGTCTCCTGCTCGATTTTCTCAGCATCCACAACGGTGCCGAGGTGCGGCGCATCTCGACCTTTCTTGAGCGAAAATAGCGGAAGGGAGCCGGGCGGCTACTTGCGGAAACTGTCCAGCGAGACGATCTCGGCATCCTTGCCATGGGTCTCGGAGACTTCGAGCTCATGCTCATGCACCTGGGTCAGCTCGGTCTCGTCCTCGTCATCCTCCTCGGATTCCTGCTGCTCGAAGCGCAGGCCGAACTCAACCGAGGGATCGACGAAGGTGCGGATCGCGTCATAGGGGATATAGAGCGGTTCGGGCGCGTCGCCGAAATTCAGCGTGACCGAGAAGCCTTCTTCGCCGACTTCGAGATTGTCATACCAATGCTGCATCACCACGGTCATCTCGCCGGGGTAGCGGTCAGACAGCCAGTCGGCCAGTTCCGCATCCGGATGGGAGGTATCGAAGGTGATGAAAAAGTGATGATTGCCCGGCAGGCCGCGTTCCGCAACATCGTTGAGCACCTGGCGGATCAACCCGCGCATGGCGTCGTGCATCAGGTTGCCATAATCAATGCTGCGGCTCATCTAACTCTCCGGGTTCCCTTTGACCCTTTCAACATACCCCATTTGCAGGGAGAGGAAAGGGGGCGCGATGGCTAAACCATGCCGAGTGCCAGCGCCAGCAGAGCGAGCAGGGCCATGCTGGGCACGAAGCCGCGCCCGAGTCCCAGCATGAGCAAAGCGGCGCCCAGGGTAAGCGCCGCCGCGGTCACGTTGAAACTGCCGGGAACCGGGGCGGGCAGGGCCAGGAACACAGCCGGTTTCACCTGATCGAACAGCACGTGCAGGGCGAACCAGACCGAGAGATTCGCGATCACCCCCACGACGGCGGCGGTGATGGCCCGCAGGGCGCCTGCCAGCCGGGGCTGCGCGGAAATCTGCTCAAGATAGGGACCGGCAAGGAAGATCCACAGGAAGCAGGGGGTGAAGGTGACCCAGAGCGCCAGCATCCCGGCTGCGAGCGCGCCGGTGACGCCCGATTGCGCGAAACCGGCCAGCAGGGCGACGAATTCGGTGACCAGGATCAGCGGTCCCGGCGTGGTCTCGGCCAGACCGAGCGCGTCGATCATCTGATCGGTGCTGATCCAGCCGAAATCCTGCACCACGTTCTGCGTCATATAGGCCAGCACGGCATAGGCGCCGCCGAAAGTGACCAGCGCCAGTTTCGAGAAGAACAGGCCAAGCTGCAGCAGAAAATCCTGTCCCAGCGCCCAGAGAATGATCAGCGGCGCCGCCCAGAGCCCGGCCCAGAGCGTCAGGCTGCGCAGGCTGCGGGCCGGCCTGTCCGCTGCGGCCTCCAGCGCCAGGGGCGGGCCGTTGCGGCGCATCATGCCCCAGCATCCGGCGGCGAGGATGATCAGCGGGAAGGGCAGGCCGATGACGAACAGCGCGAGGAAGGAGGCGAGGGCCAGCGTCCAGCCCTCGGTGCCATGCAGCGCCTTGGCGGCGACCTTGCGCAGCGCCTGGAACACCACGATGATCACTGCCGCCTTGATCCCCAGAAACGCGGCCTGCACCGAAGGGAGCTGTCCGAAATAGGCATAGGCAAAGGCCAGCGCCGCGATCACCAGCGCGCCGGGCACGACGAAGAGCAGCCCGGCCAGCAGCCCGCCGGCAATTCCGTGCAGACGCCATCCGGCATAGGTGGCAAGCTGCATCGCCTCGGGCCCGGGCAGCAGCATGCACAGCGACAGGGCACGCAGATAGACGGTTTCGGAGAGCCAGCCGCGCAGCTCGACCAGCTCGCGGTGCATCAACGCGATCTGCGCCGCCGGGCCACCGAAGGAGAGCAACCCGATACGCCCGAAGACCCGGAACAATTCGGCACGAGACGGAGAGGTCATCCGGCCCGCCCGGACGGCCAGTCATGCCCTTCGCCCTGACCATCGCGCGCCCAGGCATAGAGCGCGTCATAAAGCGCCATCCCGGCGTCAAGCTGTGCGAGGTCATCGCGATATTGCCGCGACAGCCCGACCGAGAAGGCCAGCAGCCCGGCGGCTTCGGGGGCGAGGTCGTGACGGTTGGTATCGGCGGCGCGGATCACCAGTGCCAGACGGTCGAGGGCCGTTGTGTGCAGGTGGAATTCGTCGAGCATCGTGTCAAAGCTGCAATTTTCGCCGCGATGCGACCAGAAAACGTCTTCGACATCAAAGGCCGTCGCGCCGAAGCGCTCGGCCACGCCGATCACCTCGCCGGGAGACACGTAGAGAAACCGCGCCCCGGGATCGACGAAGCGGCGGATCAGCCAGGGGCAGGCGATGCGGTCTATCTTTGGACGGTGCC
Source organism: Sulfitobacter aestuarii (assembly GCF_042685005.1). Taxonomy (NCBI): domain Bacteria; kingdom Pseudomonadati; phylum Pseudomonadota; class Alphaproteobacteria; order Rhodobacterales; family Roseobacteraceae; genus Sulfitobacter; species Sulfitobacter aestuarii. The sequence goes on from NZ_JBHUMP010000017.1 coordinate 31,847, forward strand.
GGGTGACCCAGAGCGTGGCGACATCGACCTTTTCGGGCAGGGCCGCGGCCGGGATGCGCGGGGCCTCCGGGTGTTTGCGCCAGCCAGACATGCCGCCCGAGAGATATTCCGCCGCGATGCCTTCGCCACGCAGCCGCGCCGCCATGCCCTGGCTCAGCTTCAGGCCCTTTTGGCAGACCATCACAACGCGCCGTCCGCGCAGAATCTGTAATAGCCCGGCGAGATCCTCATGGGGATGGCGGAAGGCGCCGGGAATCAGGAAGGGATCGGCGTTGAAATCGGCATCGGTGGAGATATCCACGATCACCGGCGCGCGCGGCGTGCCAATCAGCCGCAGCAATTGCGGAACGGTGATTTCATCGGGGGCAGCCATGGCATGTATCCTCTTGCTCGGGAAACATGCGAACCTCTGGCTGACGCCTCACGGGGCGTTCGCGACGGACCCCATGGGGAGATTCTGTCATGAAAGACGCATGCCGGTCAATACCGCCGCTCCGTGCGGCGACGGTTTGTCATCAGCGGAGATGGTGGCAGAAATCCTGTCAGATCAACGGCAAGGGAGGTGTTTTTCTTGCGAGCATCGCAGCGCAAGCCTGAACCGGCCGCCGGTGAACTATCTTCTGCGTTGAATGGAAAGTGCAGGCTTCTGTTGCCAGGTGCCTGCGAACCCCGCCTTAAGCTGCTAGGCCCAAGGGCTTAAGTTTCGGTATTTCTAACTGCTTACGCAGCCAGAGCAACCGGAGCACGATTGTCATTTGCAATTGTACATTTTGTACCGATAACGGTGGTAACTCACCGAGACAAAGCAACACCTTTAGACGTTCGTCGATCCTGTTTCGACCCCATGACCGCCAAATGAACGGTGATTGGTGGAGTCGCCGGGTACCGCCCCCGGGTCCGATCCGCTTATTACGAGCGCGTTTATGTCCATAGTCCCGAAGGACAAGACGAATATAGGCCGGGGCGGGCGGCATTAAAAGGGGGTATCTGAGGTCTTTTGCAGAAGATTTTCGCGAATCCGGCCTGACCTGAAACGGTCGCATCGCGTTATCCCGCAGGCTGGCGCGCCGCGCGGGCCGCGAAGACGCTTTGTGCAAGCTCCTGTGTCTCGGTCTCCAACGCGCTCAACCCGCCGGTGACAGCCGCGCCATCGCGTGCCGCGAGCGCATCGGCGATGTCGCCGTGCAGCGCTATGATCCGGGCCCGGTCGCGCGCGGTGAAGGTGATCATGTTCATCAGCGGCTGCATCGCCTCGACCGCGCCGGCGAGCTGATAGCTGAGCACCGGATTGCCGGTGCCATCGACCAGCGCCCGGTGAAAGGCCACGTCCGAGGCGCAGAAGGCCTCGTCGCTGAGCCCCGGCTGACCCTGACGGTGGATTTCAGCGCGCATCGTGGCAAGATGATCGGCGCTGCGCCGCGCGGCGGAGAGCGGGGCGCAGGCCCGTTCAAGCGCGTAGCGCGCCTCGCAGGCGGTCTCGAAACTGACCGCGTTCATCGAGATCAGCAGCGTCGAGGTGGTGATCTGCTGGGCCTGTGCGGCCTCGAAGCTGAGCCGGTTGACGAAGGCGCCGCCGCTGGCGCCGCGCTGGGTGCGGATCAGCGATTGCGCCGCGAGCCGCTTCAGCGCCTCGCGCACGGTGGGGCGGGAGACGGAGAACTGTTCGGCGAGATCGGCTTCCGAGGGCAGCCGCTCGTCGACAATGAGCCGTCCCTCGACGATTTCATCGCGTAGCGCGGCGGCGATCTGGGTCGAGAGATCGGAAGGGCGGGAGGCGTCGTTTTTCATATGTCTTACATTTAATGTTTGCCGGAACTTTAATTGTCTGACAATACTTCCGCAAGCATCGAGTCGGCAGGGAGGCTTGGGAAATGAATTCGGTTCTGCGCTCGACCCTCTGGCTCGGATTTTTCGGCGCCGTGCTGGCGGCCTGGTGGCTTCTCTATGCCATGGCGATGCAGATGGATCTCGACCTGCTCGGCCGCCCCGGGGCCATGGCAGAGCGGATGCGCTGGATGGATCCGGGCATGGACATGGACATGCCGATCGCGCGTTTCGGTCCGCTGTTCGCGATGTGGGCGGTGATGATGGCGGCGATGATGCTGCCGAGTCTGGTGCCGACCCTGCGCGCCTACGAGGATCTGATTGCAAGCGCCAATGGCAGCCGGGGCGGATGGCTCGGCGTGCTTTCGGGGTATGGGCTGATCTGGCTGATCTTCGCGGCGGTGATCACGGTCTTGCAGTTGCTGTTGCTGCATGGCGGGGTGATCGACATGCTCGGCATCGCGCGCTCGCGTTGGCTGGCGGCGGCGCTGCTGGCCTCGGTCGGGCTCTACCAGTTCAGCCGTGCCAAGCAGGTCTGTCACGGCGTCTGCCATGCCCCGATGATGTATTTCCTTGGTCATTGGCGCGCCGGTTTCGCGGGCGGGCTGCGCATGGGCGCGTGGCTCGGTGCATTCTGTGCGGGCTGTTGCTGGGGCTTCATGCTGCTCGGCTTCGCGGGCGGTGTGATGAACCTCGCCTGGATGGGTCTCGCGACCTTGTTCATGGTGCTTGAAAAGCTGCCGCAGATCGGCGGCCATGTGATAAAACCAATGGGCCTGGCCCTGATCCTCGGCGCTTTCGTCGTGGCGGGCTGGCCGTTTCTGACAGGAGGATGAGATGGGAAACCGGGCTGTGGATCCTAAGAACTGGGCGATCAAGGGGGAATTGTTTCTGAATTGTTCCTGCGAGGTCTTCTGCCCCTGCGTCGTCTCGCTGGGTGCCCATCCGCCGACCGAGGGACATTGCCATGCCTGGATGGGCATCGTCATCGACGAGGGAAATTTCGAGGGCGAGGATCTGGCCGGGCTGAACATCGGCCTCCTGGTCGATATTCCCGGACGTATGGGCGAAGGCAACTGGCGCGTCGCGGCCTATGTGGACGAGCGTGCCAGCGAGGCCGCCTATGACGGGTTGCTGCAGATCTTCTCCGGCGCGGCAGGGGGCACGACCGGGCTTTTCACCATGCTGGTCAGCGAGATCATCGGCGCCGAGCGTGCGCCGGTCGAGATCATCCGCGACGGCCGCCGCCGGGTGATCAACATCGGCCGCAAGATCAACGGCGAGATCGAGATGATCGGCGGTCACGAAGCCGATCAGCCGGTGACGATCACCAATTCGAAATACTGGATGGGGCCGGATATCATCGCCGCGCGCGGCGTGAAGTCGAAGGTCCGCGATTACGGCCGGGTCTGGGATTTCGGCGGCAAGTCGGCGGAGATCTGCGCCATCGACTGGCAGGGCTCGGCGGCGTGATCCATGTCCCGCGGCGGTCGGGCCACGGCACAGCGCCGGGCCCGGCAGGCCGTTCTCACCTTGATTTAACCTGATGTGTCCGATGCCGGAGGGCTGAACCATGATATCGCTAGCAACATCGCGCCGTCTGCGTCGCACGCCCTTTTCCGAAGGGGTCGAGGCCGCCGGGATCACGGCCTATACCGTCTATAACCACATGCTGCTGCCCTCGGTCTTCGAAAGTGTCGAGGCGGATTATCATCATCTCAAGCGGCATGTGCAGGTCTGGGACGTCTCTTGCGAGCGTCAGATCGAGCTGCGGGGCCCCGACGCCGGGCGGCTGATGCAATTGCTGACGCCGCGCGATCTCGGCAAGGTCGGCGAGGGACGCTGCTGCTATGTGCCGATTGTCGATCACGCCGGTTTCATGCTCAATGATCCGGTCGCGCTGAAGCTGGAGGACGACCGCTGGTGGATCTCGATCGCGGACAGCGACCTGCTGCTTTGGGTCAAGGGGATCGCTCAGGGCGGCGGGTTTGACGTGCAGGTCAGCGAACCCGACGTCAGCCCGCTTGCCGTGCAGGGACCGCAGTCCGACACGCTGATGGAACGGGTCTTCGGCGATGCGGTGCGCGATCTGGGATTCTTTCATTTCGGGCGTTTCACCTTCGAGGGCCGGCCGCTGGTCGTGGCGCGCTCGGGCTATTCCAGGCAGGGCGGCTTTGAGATCTATGTCGAGGGGAGTGATATCGGCATGCCGCTTTGGCGCGCCCTGTTCGCGGCCGGGAGGGATCTCCAGGTCCGGGCAGGTTGTCCCAACCTGATCGAGCGGATCGAGGGCGGGCTGCTGAGCTATGGCAACGACATGCGGGGCGATAATACGCCCTTCGAATGCGGACTCGGCAAGTTTTGCCAACCGCAGGCCGTGGCGGATTGTATCGGTCGCGACGCGCTGCTACGCGCGCAGGAAACCGGCCCGACGCGACAGATCCGCGCAATCGAGATCGCTGGGCATGATCTGCCCCGCTCCGACCGGGCCTGGCCGCTGCTCGCCGCGGGCCAGCGGGTCGGGCAGGTGACCTCGGCGGCCTGGTCGCCGGATTTCGGTGTCAACGTGGCGATCGGCATGGTCGATGCCTCCCATTGGGACGCGGGAACCGAGTTGCAGGTCGAGACCGCCGAGGGCCACCGCGCCGCGCTGGTTCGTGCGCAATTCTGGGCCTGAAACTGATCAAGTGAAACGGGACACATCCCCGGAAAGGAAAACGATATGTTCAAGGCATTGGTCGTCACCAAGAACGAGGAAACCGGCAAGACCGCCGCTTCCGTCGATAATCTGTCGCTGGAGGATCTGCCGCAGGGCGAGGTCACGGTGGCGGTCGAATATTCGACGGTGAATTACAAGGACGGACTCTGCATCGGGCCCGGCGGCGGGCTGGTGCGCCATTATCCGCATGTGCCGGGGATCGATTTTGCCGGGACTGTCGAAGCGTCGGAAGACGACCGCTACAAGGCCGGTGACAAGGTGGTGCTTACCGGCTGGCGGGTCGGCGAAGCGCATTGGGGCGGCTATGCGCAGAAGGCACGGGTGCGCGCCGACTGGCTGGTGCCGCTGCCCGAGGGGCTCGATACACGGCAGGCGATGGCGGTCGGGACCGCCGGCTTCACCGCGATGCTGGCGGTGATGGCGCTGGAGGATCATGGCCTGGCCACGGGGCACGGTCCCGTGCTGGTGACCGGCGCGGCGGGCGGCGTCGGCTCGGTGGCCACCGCGATCCTTGCCAATCTGGGGCATGAGGTGGCGGGCGTCACCGGGCGGCCGGAGACCGGTGATTACCTGACCTCGCTGGGCGCAAGCCGGATTGTGCCGCGTGAGGAGATCAACGAGACGGTGAAACGCCCGCTCGAGGGCGAGACCTGGGCGGGCTGCGTCGATGCGGTCGGTGGTGCGATGCTGGCGCGGGTGCTGGGGCAGATGAAATACGGCGCCTCGGTCGCGGCGGTCGGTCTGGCCGGGGGCGCCTCGCTGCCGGGCAGCGTGATCCCGTTCCTGTTGCGCAGTGTCAATCTGCTCGGCATCGACTCGGTCATGCAACCCTACGAGCGCCGACTTGAGGCCTGGCGGCGCATTGCCCGCGACCTGCCGATGGACAAGCTTGACGCGATGGTTCAGCCCGCGACGCTCGAGGACCTGCCACGGCTCGGCGCGGATATTCTGAAAGGACAGGTCAAGGGTCGCGTCGTCGTGGACGTCAACGCCTGATCGAGGGAACAGGCGGGCGCCGCCTGTCCCAATCTCGTGCCGCATGAGAGGCCCCCGGCGTGTCGGCTGCGCCATGCCGCGCCTCGCTTTTCCCGCCGGGGGCTGCCACCTTCAGGCCCGCACACCTGCCGGGTCTTCTCCCGTTTTCTGCCTCCTGCCGGTTTGTTGTCCTGTACAGCGGCCGTGCTATCCTCCAGAGAGGCACATAGAGAACCGGAGCGCGCGACGCCCCGTGCGGGGCTCGGGCGTTCCTCAACAGAGAGGCACAAGATGACCGACACATCCTCGCAGGGGATCCCTGCGCCAGAGGGGACGTCCGACCTGATCGATACCGACTACGAGATCGGACAGGACAACCTGGAAACCCAGATCGGCCCTTTCGGCGTCGATATCCACAACCCGGTCTTCCTGATCTCAGGCCTGTCCATCGTCGCCTTCGTCTTCTACACGATCGCATTGCCCGAACAGGCCGGGGCGGCTTTCACTGCCATGTTCAACTTCACCACCAAGAATTTCGACTGGTTCCTGATCGGCGCCGCCGACATCGTCGTGATCTTCGCATTGATGCTGATCGTCTCGCCCTTCGGCTCGGTCCGGCTCGGCGGTGACGAGGCGACGCCGGATTACACCTATATGGGCTGGTTCGCGATGCTCTTTGCCGCGGGCATGGGCATCGGGCTGATGTTTTACGGCGTGTCCGAACCGCTTACCCATTTCTCGACCGCTTTCGGGGAGACCAGTCTCGAGAACGGGTTGCGCACCGACTGGGCGCCGCTCGCCGGGATGGCCGGTGATGAACCGGGTTCGGTGCGCCTCGGCATGGCGGCGACGATCTTTCACTGGGGGCTGCACCCCTGGGCGATCTATGCCACCGTCGCGCTGGCGCTGGCGCTGTTCACCTTCAACAAGGGCCTGCCACTGACCATCCGCTCGGCCTTCTATCCGATCCTCGGGGAGCGAGTCTGGGGCTGGCCGGGGCATGTGATCGACGTGATCGCGGTCTTCGCGACGCTCTTCGGTCTTGCGACCTCGCTCGGGTTCGGCGCGACCCAGGCCAACGCCGGGCTTAACGAACTCTTCGGCGTGCCGATCGGCAAGACGACCGAAGTGGTGCTGATCACCGCGATCACCGGGGTGGCGCTGATCTCGGTGCTGCGCGGCCTCGATGGCGGGGTGAAGATCCTCAGCGAGATCAACATGGGGCTCGCCGCATTGCTGGCGCTGTTCACGCTGATCGTCGGGCCGACGGTATTCCTGCTGACCTTCTTCTGGGATTCGCTGGTGGCCTATGTCGAATATCTTCCGGCACTGGCCAATCCCTTCGGCCGCGAGGATGTGAACTTCTCGCAGGGCTGGACGGCCTTCTACTGGGCCTGGTGGATCAGCTGGTCACCCTTCGTCGGCATGTTCATCGCCCGGGTGAGCCGCGGCCGGACCGTGCGCGAATTCGTCATCTGCGTATTGCTGATCCCCTCGATGGTCTGCATCCTGTGGATGTCGATCTTCGGCGGCACCGCGATCCACCAGGTGCTGAACGACGGTTATACCGGCGCGCAGGATGCGGAGCTGCCGCTGCAGCTGTTCCGGATGCTCGACCAGCTGCCGCTGGCCTCGATCACCTCCTTCATCGGCATCGTGCTTGTGGTGGTGTTCTTCGTCACCTCGTCGGATTCCGGCTCCCTGGTGATCGATACGATCACCGCGGGCGGCAAGGTCGATGCGCCGGTGCCGCAGCGGGTGTTCTGGTGCATCTTCGAAGGCGCCGTGGCCATCGCGCTGCTGATCGGCGGCGGGCTGGCGGCGCTGCAGTCCATGGTCATTTCGACCGGACTTCTGTTCACCGTGGTGCTGCTGCTGATGTGTTTCTGCATCTTCCGCGGGCTGCAAAGTGAACGGGCCGAGTTGAAGTAATCGCGACACCATGTCAGGCTATCGGCGGGCGCTCCTCATATGGGGGCGCCCGTTTTCTGTCAGGGAGTATGAGTGATGAATGAGCTGGATATCGATTACGTGCGCAGCCAGTTTCCGGCCTTCGCCGAACCGGCGCTGCAGGGACAGGCGTTCTTCGAGAATGCCGGCGGCTCCTATACCTGCCGACAGGTGATCGACCGGCTCTTTCGCTTCTACACCCAGCGCAAGGTGCAGCCCTATGGCGCCTTCGAGGCCAGCCGCCTCGGCGGGCAGGAGATGGACGAGGCCCGCATGCGCATGGCGGCGCTGCTCGGTGTGGCCGCCGACGAGCTGAGCTTCGGTCCCTCGACCACGCAGAACACCTATGTGCTCGCCCAGGCCTTCGCCGGAATGATGCAGCCGGGGGGGGCGATCGTGGTCACCGATCAGGACCATGAGGCCAACAGCGGCCCCTGGCGCCGCCTCGCCGAACGCGGCATCGAGATCCGCGAATGGAAACTCGACCCCGAGAGCGGGCATCTGGAGCTCGACGCGCTGGAAGACCTGCTCGACGAGAACGTGCGTCTCGTCTGCTTCCCGCATTGCTCCAACGTGGTCGGCGAGACCAATCCGGTCACCCAAATCACCGCGCTGGCCCATGCCGCGGGAGCATTCGTGTGCGTGGATGGCGTGTCCTATGCGCCGCATGGCTTTGCCGATGTCGGATCGCTCGGGCCGGATATCTATCTGTTCTCCGCCTACAAGACCTACGGACCGCATCAGGGGCTGATGGTGATCCGCCGCGCGCTGGCGGAACTGCTGCCCAACCAGGGGCATTTCTTCAACGCCGATGCGCTCTATAAACGCTTTACCCCGGCCGGGCCGGATCACGCACAGATCGCCGCCTGTGCCGGCATGGCAGATTATATCGATGCGCTCCATACCCATCATGGCGGCGCGCAAGGCACGGAGGCGGCGGCGCGGGCCAATGGCGTGCATGACCTGATGCGCCAGCATGAGACGCGCCTGCTTCAACCGCTGCTCGACGCGGTGAAATCGCGCAATTCGGTGCGCCTGATCGGCCCCGACCGGGCGGAGAACCGCGCCCCCACGGTGGCGCTAGCGCTGAACCGCCCGGCCGCGGAGGTCGCGACGGCGCTGGCGGAGCGGCGGATCATGGCGGGTGGCGGTGATTTCTATGCCGTCCGGGCGCTCGAGGCGTTGGGGGTGGATCTCGACAAGGGCGTTCTGCGCCTCAGCTTCACCCATTACACCAGCCGCGAAGAGATCGAAGCGTTGTTGAACGCGCTGGATGACGTTCTCTGAACCTGAGGCAAAGCAATGGCTTGTGAGGTGATGTTAAGGCGGTAACGCATGTGTTTGCGGTTGGAACTTGATCTGGATCGCGCCGCTCTATCTCTGAAGGGATGATTTTGACACAAGGTTTGAGATGTCCGACACCTCCCCGATCCTGCTCTGGTTCCGCCGCGATCTGCGGCTCAGCGATCATGCGGCGCTGAGCGCGGCCTGCGGGAGCACGCGGCCGGTCATCCCGCTGTTCATCCATGACGAACAGGTTGCGGCCCTGGCGGCAGCGCCGAAATGGCGCCTCGGTCTCGGGATCGAAGCACTGGCACGGAGCTTCGGGGAAAAGGGATCGCGGCTGATCCTGCGGCGCGAGGATGACGCGCTCGCCGTGCTGCGCGCGCTGCTGAAAGAGACCGGCGCCTCGGCGCTCTACTGGACCCGGGCCTATACGCCTGCGGAGATCGAGCGCGACAGCACCATCAAGGAGGCGCTGCAGGAGGAGGGCATCGAGGCGCGCAGCTTCGGCGGGCATCTGATGTTCGAGCCCTGGGAGGTGGAGACAAAGGCCGGGAGCTATTACAAGGTCTATACGCCCTATTGGAACGCGGTGAAGAACCGCGACGTCGCCGAACCGCGCAGCACGCCGAAGGAAATCAGAGCGCCCCAGAAATGGCCAGAGAGCGATGCGCTCGAGGATTGGGAGATGGGCGCGGCGATGGACCGGGGGGCCGCGATCGTGCGGCCCTTCGTGCAGCTCGGTGAGCAGGCGGCGCAGTCCCGCCTGGGCAACTTCATCGCGCATATCATTGAGGATTATGACAAAACCCGGGATTTTCCCGGTGAGGACGGCACTTCGCAACTCTCCGAAAATCTCAGCCTGGGCGAGATCAGCCCGCATCAATGCTGGCATGCCGGGCGTCGCGCCATGGAAGAGGGCAAACGCGGTGCCGAGACATTCCTCAAGGAGCTGGTCTGGCGCGAGTTCGCCTATCACCTGATGTATCACAGCCCGCGTATCCTGAGCGAGAACTGGCGCGAGAAATGGGGAAGTTTTCCCTGGAAGGATGACGCCCGGGCGGCGGAAGTCCGGGCCTGGAAGAAGGGGCGCACCGGCATTCCCTTCGTCGATGCGGCGATGCGCGAACTCTACGTCACGGGGCGGATGCACAACCGTGCCCGGATGATCGTCGCCAGCTATCTCTGCAAGCATCTGATGACCGATTGGAGGATCGGGCAGAAATGGTTCGAGGAATGTCTGATCGACTGGGACCCGGCGAACAACGCCATGGGCTGGCAATGGTCGGCAGGGTCCGGCCCCGATGCGACGCCGTTTTTTCGCATCTTCAACCCGTTGTCCCAGCAGGAGAAATATGATCCCGACGGGGCCTATGTGGAGCGCTGGATTGCCGAAGGTCACGAGGAACCGCATGCCGATGCGCTGGCTTTTTTCGACGCGATCCCGCATCACTGGACGATGTTGCCGAAGAACGATTATCCGGCACCCGTCGTTGCCCATGAAGAGGGCCGTGCAGAGGCGCTTGCCGCCTATGAGGACCGTGATTTTTGAAGATTGTTTATCGCCCGGGCCCGGTTAGACTTGCCGGAGCGGGGGGTGACGGGCGACGGGAGGGCGCATGATTTTGACGAGTGTCGAGGGACAGGACGATCTGCCCCGTTATTTTTCGCAGGTCTTCGTCCGGGCGCAGGGGCTGCAGCATGGCCGGGTCGATTTCGTCCTGCCGGACGGCCGCCGCTTTCGCGCCGAGGGCGCGGCGCCGGGACCGGTGGCCGAGCTGCAGATCCACAACCGCGATCTTTTCGCAAGGCTGATCCGCGAGGGCGATCTCGGTTTTTGTGACGCCTATCTCGATGAATGGTGGAGCACGCCGGATCTGCAGGCGTTCATGGATCTGGTTCATGCCGATAACGAGGACATCTATGACGGATTTCCCGGCATGGCCCTGCTGCGCAATTACGAGAAGTTCCGCTTCTGGCTGCAACGCAATCACCGCAGCCAGGCCCGCAGGAACATCAGCCATCATTACGATCTGGGCAATGAATTCTACGGCCTCTGGCTGGATGAGACGATGACCTATTCCAGCGCGCTTTTCGCAGAAGGCGCGCAGGCATCGCTGAAGGCGGCGCAGATTGCCAAATATGCCTCCATGGTCGATCAGATGGGCGCCCGGCCCGGCGATCACCTTCTGGAGATCGGCTGCGGCTGGGGCGGTTTCGCCGAATATGCGGCGCGTGAACGGGGGCTCAGGGTGACCGGGCTGACAATCAGCGAGGAGCAGATCAACTATGCGCGGGAGCGTATTGAAAAAGCAGGACTTTCCGCGCAGGTTGATTTCAAGTTGCAGGATTACCGCGATGAGCGTGGCCTCTATGACGGGATCGTCAGTATCGAGATGTTCGAGGCTGTCGGAGAGCGGTACTGGCCGGTCTATTTCGAGACATTGCGCGAGCGGTTGAAGCCCGGGCGCGCGGCGACGTTGCAGATCATCACGGTCGATGACCGGCGTTGGCATGTCTATAAGCGCGGGGTGGATTTCATCCAGAAATACATCTTTCCGGGTGGCATGCTGCCCAGCCCGGCGATCCTGCGACAGCAGGTCGAACGCGCGGGGCTGGTCGTCGATCGCTCGATCGAATTCGGCAAGAGCTATGACATCACCCTGCGGCACTGGCATGAAAGCTTCAACGCCGCCTGGGACCAGATCCGGCAGCTCGGGTTCGACGAGAGATTCCGGCGGATGTGGAATTTTTACCTCACTTCCTGCGCGGCGACATTTGACAGTGGAAATTGCGACGTCACGCAGATTACGGTGCGCCGACCCGTTTGAGGGTCGTCGAGTTCGTGAGGATACGTTCCATGCCCACCGCCGCGCGGCTGACGGCCGCCGTCTGCCTGGCGCTTGTCGCCTTCGTCGTCTCGGGGATGATCAAGCCGCTCTGGCCCGAAAGCACCGATTTTGGCTATTTCACGCAGGTCAACATGCTGATCGGTCTTTGCGCTGGCTGGATCGTCATGGGTGCGCGGGTCGGGCGGGGGATCACCGCGGCGATCCACAACGGGTTGGCGGGGGTCTTCGTGCTGCTGATCTGGGGGCTCGGCGTGCAGGCGATCCATGAGATGATGCGGCTTGCGATGCGCAACCGCTATGACAATGTCTTCGAGGCCGTCACCGCCGTCGCGCAGATCGCCGCGAAATTCGGCGCGCAGATACTGACCTTGCCTGTCGCCCTCGCTCTGATAATGGGCGGGGTGATCAGCGGCCTGATGGCCGAATATGCGGATAAGCGTTGGCGGTAAGACGATGAAAGACCTGTTTTTCTACGGCACATTGCGGCATTTGCCGCTGTTGGAAATCGTGCTCGGATGCGATGTGCAGGGGCTCGACCTGCATGAGGCGACTTTGGGCGATCACGCGATCTATGGTGTCGCGGAAGGGCCGTTTCCGACCATCGTGGCAGAGCCGGGCGGGCGGGCCGACGGGGTGCTGCTGCGCGGGCTGACCCCGGAGCAGGTAGCACGGCTGGATTTCTACGAAGGCGGTTTTGCCTATGATCTGGCGCTTGTGCGCCTTGCCGATGGCAGCAGTGCGGAGGTCTATTTCCCGCAGCCCGGTCTCTGGCATCCGGCGGCGCCCTGGTCGCTGGCGCAGTGGGAGCGCGACTGGGCGGCACTCAGCTGTCATGCGGCGCGCGAGGTGATGGGCTATTTCGGCAAGCGCGACCGCGCAGAAGTGGCGCGCATGTTCCCGATGATCCGCGCCCGAGCGGCGGCGAAGGTTGCAGCGCGGCAGAGCCGCCATGGCGCGGGCACGCTGCAGGGCAGGGTCGAGATTGCCTCTGTCGAGCGGGTATATGCGAATTTTTTCGCACTCGATGAATATCACCTCAGCCATGAGCGATTTGACGGCAGCATGTCCGAGACGGTGGAACGCGCCGTGTTCATCGGCACCGATGCGGCGATCGTGCTGCCTTATGATCCGGGCCGCGACCGGGTGCTGCTGGTCGAGCAGATGCGCATGGGACCGCTGGCGCGCGGGGATCGAGCGCTCTGGCATCTCGAGCCGGTGGCCGGACGTGTCGATCCGGGGGAGACTCCCGAACAATGCGCGCACCGCGAGGCTTTCGAAGAAGCCGGGCTGCGGTTCGACAGGCTTGAGAACATCGCGGAGGTCTATGCCTCGCCGGGCAGTGCCACCGATTTTTTTCACATCTTTCTCGGCCTGACGGACCTGCCCGATGACGTGACCGGCATCCGCGGTATGGATGGCGAACACGAGGATATCCGCTCGCATCTGTTCGACTTCGAAGCGCTGATGGAGTTGTGTGACGCGAGGGAAGCCGCCGATGCGCCGCTGGTCCTGTCGGCCTATTGGCTGGCGCGGCACCGGGAACGCTTGAGATTGGACTGGGGGAAAGCTACATCAGAGGCAAGCTGACACGGGGAGCCATCATGCACGTCGCGAAAGACCTGGCACAGGCCATCGGAAACACACCATTGATCCGGCTGCGCAAAGCCAGCGAGGAAACGGGGTGCGAGATCCTCGGCAAGGCCGAATTCATGAACCCCGGCCAGTCGGTCAAGGACCGTGCCGCGCTCTATATCATCCAGGATGCGATCGCGCGCGGCGAGCTCAAGCCCGGCGGCACCATCGTCGAGGGCACGGCAGGCAATACCGGCATCGGCCTGGCGCTGGTCGGGGCCTCGATGGGCTTCAAGACGGTGATCGTGATCCCCGAGACGCAGAGCCAGGAAAAGAAGGACATGCTGCGCCTCGCCGGGGCCGAGCTCGTACAGGTGCCCGCAGCGCCCTATCGCAATCCCAACAACTTCGTGCGCTATTCCGAGCGGCTGGCGAACGAGCTGGCGCGGACCACCAACGAGGGTGTGATCTGGGCCAACCAATTCGACAATGTCGCCAACCGGCAGGCCCATATCGAGACCACCGGCCCGGAGATCTGGCAACAGACCGACGGCAAGGTCGACGGGTTCTGCTGCGCGGTGGGGTCGGGCGGCACGCTCGCCGGAGTCGCCATGGCGCTGCAGCCCAAGGGCGTGAAGATCGCCCTGGCCGATCCCGATGGCGCGGCGCTGCACAGCTATTACACCACCGGAGAGCTCATTGCCGAGGGCGGTTCGATCGCCGAGGGCATCGGTCAGGTGCGCATCACCAGGAACCTTGAAGGTTTCACCCCGGATTTCAGCTACAATGTCTCCGATGAGGAAGCCTTGCCGGTGGTCTTCGACCTGCTGGAACACGAGGGCCTCTGCCTTGGCGCTTCCTCCGGCGTCAACGTCGCGGGCGCCGTTCGCATGGCGAAGGACATGGGGCCGGGTCACACGATCGTGACGGTGCTCTGCGATTTCGGCACGCGGTATCAGTCCAAGCTCTTCAACCCCGATTTCCTGCGCGAGAAGAACCTGCCGACGCCGGGCTGGCTTGACCGGGCCCCGGCATCGATCCCCGGCGTATTCGAAGACATCTGATGCCCATGTTCATGCGATTTATGGCACCTCTGGTGCTGGCGATGACGCTCGCCTTCGGCTCTGCAGCGCTTGCGCAGCCGGATATCGAAAGCGAGGGCTGGGACCGGCTGGCAAGCCAGGCCGAGGAGCAGATCACCGCGGAGACGGTGGATGAGGAGACGCTCGAAGCGCTGCGCGCCGAGATCGCCGCCTATCGCAGCCGCTTTGAGGTGGCCCGTGGCCAGAATGCCGACCGGATCAAGATGCTGCGCGAGCAGATCGCTGCCCTCGGTGTCGCGCCCGAAGGCGAGGGGGCGGAGGAGCCCGCCGATGTTGCGGCCAAACGCGAGGAGCTCACCGACCAGCTCAACACGCTACTGGCACCGGTGCAAACCGCCGAGGCGGCCTTTCTCGAGGCTGACGGGCTGATCCGGCAGATCGACCAGATCATGCGCGAACGCCAGGCGAGGGCGCTGTTGAGCCTGAGCCCGTCACCGCTCAACCCGGCGAATTGGGGGCCTGCCTTTTCCGACCTGATGCGCGGCTATCGCGCGGTCTGGGAACCGGCGGCCGATCAGAAAAGCTCGGGCGACTGGCAATCGCTGCGCGGCAATCTGCCCGTGGTGGTGATGCTGACGCTGGCGGGGCTGGTATTGCTGTTCCGCGGGCGCAACTGGGCAGCGGCCATCGTTGGGCGGCTGCGGCGCTACGGCGCGCGGGGCATCGGGATCTGGCGTTTCGTGGTCTCGCTGCTGCGCATCCTGCTGCCATTCTGCGGCCTGCTGGCGCTGGTCGGTGCGGCGCGGATCACCGGATATCTCGGACCGCGCGGCGACGAGCTTCTGAGGCTGATCCCGCTCATCGGCGGCCTGATGCTGGGCTTTCGCTGGATATCCGAACGGGTCTTTGCGCGTGATGACGACGAGGCATTGCTGCCGGTCGCCCAAAGGCAGCGCAAACAGGCGCGGTTCTTCGTCAGCCTGATCACCGGCGCCATCATCATCGACGTGGTTCTGTCGAGCATGTTGAGCTTCGTTGATTCCGAACCCGCGTCGCGGATCGTGGTGTCCTTCCTGCCGGCGCTGCTGGCCAGTTTCGCGCTGTTCGGGCTTGGCAAGATCCTGCATTCCTACAGTGACGAACCGACGCCGGGCAGCCCCGTGGAAGAGACGCGGATCTCGACGCTGAGCCGGGTGGTGCGCGGTCTCGGTCTTGGCGCGATGCTCGTTGCGGTGCTGGCGCCGCTGCTGATGGCGGCGGGCTATTTCACTGCCGGCGAGGCCTTGCAGCAGCCCTATATCGTGTCGCTGGCGCTTCTGGGCCTTGTCATGGCACTGCAGCGTTTCCTGGCGGATGTCTATGGCGCTGTGACCGGGCAGGGGATCGCCGCGCGCGAGGCGCTGATGCCGGTGCTGTTCGGCCTGCTCCTGTTGCTGCTGGTGATGCCGCTGCTGGCGCTGGCCTGGGGCGCGCGGGTCACCGACCTGACCGAGCTCTGGGGCGCTTTCAGCCGCGGCTTCACCATCGGCGAAAGCCGCATCTCGCCGACCGATTTCCTGACCTTCGCGGTGATCTTCGCCCTCGGCTACGTGATCACCCGAATCCTGCAGGGCGCGCTGCGCAACAATGTCCTGCCCAAGACGCGTATCGACATCGGCGGGCAGAATGCCATCGTTTCGGGGCTTGGCTATGTCGGGATCTTCCTCGCGGCGCTGCTGGCGATCACCGGCGCCGGGATCGATCTGTCCTCGCTCGCCATCGTCGCCGGTGCGCTTTCCGTCGGGATCGGTTTCGGCCTGCAGAACATCGTCTCCAATTTCGTTTCCGGGATCATCCTGCTGATCGAACGGCCGATCTCCGAGGGCGACTGGATCGAGGTTGGCGGACAGATGGGCTATGTGCGCGACATTTCCGTGCGCTCGACGCGGATCGAGACTTTCGACCGTACCGATGTGATCGTGCCCAATGCCGATCTCGTCAGCGGCACGGTGACCAATTTTACGCGCGGCAATACGGTGGGCCGACTGATCGTCGCGGTCGGCGTTGCCTATGGCAGCGACACGCGGCACGTCGAGGCGGTCCTCAAGGAGATTGCCGAGGCCCAGCCGATGGTGCTCGCCAGCCCGCCGCCGACGGTGGTGTTCCAGAGTTTCGGCGCCGATGCGCTCGAATTCGAGATCCGGGCGATCCTGCGGGATGTCAATTTCACCAATGACGTGAAGAACAACGTGAATCACGCCATTGCGCAGCGTTTCGCGGAAGAGGGTATCGAGATCCCCTTCGCACAGCGCGACATCTGGCTGCGCAATCCCGAGGCTCTGCAGGGCTCCGGGACGACATGACCGAGCTGCTGTTTCGCACCGATCCCTATCGGCGCGAGGCGCGCGGGCAGGTGCAGGGCCACACCGGGGAGGGCGGCGTGATCCTCGATGCGACGCTGTTCTATCCTGCCGGGGGCGGTCAGCCCGGGGACAGCGGCTGGCTTGCCTGGGACAATGTCCGTCTGCCCATCGCGACCGCGGTGCGGGGGCCGGAGAACAGCGTGGTGCTGGTGCCGGGAGAACCGCAGCCGCTGCCGCCCGTCGGCGCGCTGCTGAGCCAGAGCCTCGATTGGGAACGCCGCCACCGTCACATGCGGGTGCATACGGCGCTGCACCTGCTGTCGATGCTGCTGCCCCATCCGGTGAGCGGCGGGCAGATCTCGGCCTCGCACGGGCGGCTCGATCTGCAGATGCCGGAACCCCCGCCGGACCGCGCGGCGCTGGAACACGCGCTCAACGCCCATGTCGCCGCCGATCGCCGGGTCGGCGACTTCTGGATCGACCGTCCGGACCTCGCCGCGCAGCCGCGGCTGGCACGTTCCCTCGCCACCCCGGTGACCCGTGGCGAGCGCAAGATCCGCCTGGTACGGATCGGCGATGAGGGCGCGGAAATCGACCTGCAACCCTGTGTCGGCACCCATGTGGAGCGCACCGGCGAGATCGGCGCTCTGCGCCTCGGACGGATCGAGAACAGGGGCGCCGACACGCGGCGCGTTTATCTGCATCTTGACGGTTGATTAGCTCTTGCACTCCGGCCCGGGCGCAAGTTAAACCGCCGCAACGGAGCGGTGGCCGAGTGGTCGAAGGCGCACGCCTGGAAAGTGTGTAGGCGGGAGACCGTCTCCAGGGTTCGAATCCCTGTCGCTCCGCCACTTGCCCCCGCGAAAGCGTTCTCCCGATCCGGCTGCGGCCGGATTTTTCGTCGTCTGCATTTATGAGCCGCGTACTTCATATCGCCTCCCCATGCGCCGGAGCGGGCGCTTGACCTCGCATTTGATCCGCAAGTATGTAAAGAATAAATTTTACGCGCGTATCAATTCCGGAGGCGGGGCGGCGGATGCCAAAGCAGAAGATTCGCAACATGGAAGAGTTCGCCGCGGTCAGTGGCATCTCGCGTCCCACGCTTTCGAAATATTTCAACAACCCCGACAGTGTCCGCAAGTCGACCCGAGAGCGGATCGAGATCGCGCTGGATGAGCATGACTATCGTCCGAACGTCTATGCGATGAACCAGAATCGGCAGACGACGCGCAATATCGGGATCATCCTGCCCTATCTAGCCGACCCTTTCTTCAACGAGATCGGCCGGGCCGTCGAAGTAACCTGCATCGAGGCGGGTTATAGTCCGATCCTGTTGAGCTCGCATGGCAAGCCGGAGCTTGAGGCTGAAAATCTGGACTCGCTGAGATCGCTGAAGCCCGCCGGGGTCTTGCTTGCCCCGTTCGGGCGTGGGTCGGACCGCAAGGCCATCGAGAAGATCGGTCGTGACGTCCCGCTGGTACTGTTTGACGCCAATATCAGCGATACGGGCGAAGCCTTCATCGGGACGGATAATTTCCAGAGCGTCGGCCTGATCGTAGAATATCTGTGCCGCAGCGGCGAGCCTCCCTGTTTCTTCGAAATGGAAACGCCGTCCAACCCCAATGCATTCAAGCGGCGGCAGGCCTATCAGGAGAGCATGGCGCAGCACGGGTATACTGCACATATCTTCCAGGCGCAGGGCGAGGGTTGGGATTTCGAGGAAATTGGTCTGACGGAAGGCGGGGCGATGCTGCGCAAGAGCATCTTCCCGACCAATACGATTTTGTGCAGCAACGACCGGCTTGCGATCGGCATGTTGGCGGCCGCGTATAACCTCGGTCTGAAGGTCGGGCATGGCAAGGGCTGCAGCCTGCGCATCGCCGGGCATGACGACCATCCGTTTTCCCGGTTCACCTGTCCCTCATTGACCACTGTCGCGCAGGATTACGCCGCCATCGCCGAACGCGCGGCAAGCACGCTCTTTCGAATCATCGAGACGAGCGAAGCCCCTGCGACGCGGCTGGAAACATTGTTCGAGGGAAAACTGGTCATGCGCGACTCTGCCTAAGTATTGAGCGATACGCGAAAAAACTATGAATATTTACGCGCGTAAAACTAAAATTGACTTCGCGTAGTAAAAGACGCTAGGTTCTTCCTCACAACGGACGTTTAGGGAGGAACGGATGTCCCATATCAAATCACTCTATGCCGCCACCGCCATGGCCCTCGTGACCGCGAGCGGCGCCTTTGCCGAGACGATTGTGACGATTGCCACGGTGAACAACGGCGACATGATCCGCATGCAGGGCCTTGCCTCCGATTTCGAGGCAGAGCACCCGGATATCAAGCTGGAATGGGTCACCCTGGAAGAGAACGTTCTGCGCCAGCGTGTGACACAGGACGTGGCCGCGAAGGGCGGTCAGTTCGACGTCATGACCATCGGCACCTACGAGGTTCCGATCTGGGGTCAGCAAGACTGGCTGGTGTCGCTCAATGACATGCCCGAAGCCTGGGAGGCGGATGACCTGCTGCCTGCGATCCGCGACGGACTGACCGTGGATGGCGAGCTCTACGCGGCCCCGTTTTACGGCGAGAGCTCGATGGTGATGTACCGCACGGATCTGATGGAGCAGGCGGGTCTGGAAATGCCCGAGGCGCCGAGCTGGGACTTCATCAAGGAAGCCGCCGCGGCGATGACGGACGAGGAGAACGAGGTTTACGGCATCTGCCTGCGTGGCAAGGCGGGCTGGGGCGAGAATATGGCCCTCCTTACGGCGATGGCCAATTCCTTCGGCGCGCGCTGGTTCGACGAGAACTGGCAGCCGGAGCTGAACGGTGAGGAATGGACCTCGGCGGTCAATTTCTACATGGACCTCATGACGAATTACGGTCCCCCCGGCGCGTCGACCAACGGTTTCAACGAGAACCTCTCGCTGTTCCAGCAGGGCAAATGCGGCATGTGGATCGATGCCACGGTGGCAGCGTCCTTCGTCACCAATCCCGACGATTCGACCGTTGCCGACAAGGTCGGCTTCGCGCTGGCGCCGGACAACGGGCTGGGGCGTCGCGGCAATTGGCTCTGGGCATGGTCGCTGGCCGTTCCGGCAGGCTCGGACGCCATCGATGAGGCCAAGACCTTCATCCAATGGGCCACTTCCAAGGACTATACCGCGCTCGTCGCCGAGAAAGAGGGCTGGGCAAGCGTGCCGCCGGGCACCCGCACTTCGCTCTACGAGAACGCCGAGTATCAGGAAGCCGCGCCCTGGGCGGAGATGACGCTCAGCTCGATCAACGCGGCCGATCCGACCGACCCTTCGGTCAAGCCCGTGCCCTATACCGGCGTCCAGTTCGTCGCGATCCCCGAATTCGCCGGTATCGCGACACAGGTCGGTCAGGAAATCTCGGCCGCGCTGGCCGGGCAGCAAACGGTCGAACAGGCGCTGGAGAAGGCGCAGATGCTGACGCTCGACGAGATCGAAGCCGCCGGTTACTGACCAGGTGATCCGGGCGGCGCAGGCCGCGCCGCCCGAGGTCCACCCCTGTTCTTCTTCGCGAAACCCTCGTTTGATCCAAGGCAGCCCGTCGGGCAGTCAACAGGAGAGATCAGCCATGGCAACTCAAAACTCCCGATCCGCGGCCCGCCTGATGTTGGCCCCCGCGGTGATCCTGCTCTTGGGATGGATGCTCGTCCCGCTGGTCATGACCCTGCTTTTTTCCTTCAAGAAATATCTGCCCCTGCGGGGCGGTGACCTGGGCTGGGTGGGTTTTGACAACTACGTGCGTTTCGTGACCTCCAGCGCGTTCTGGCCCTCGGTCTGGGCCACCCTCGCGATCGTGGGCGGCGTGCTGCTCATCACGGTGGTTTTCGGTGTCCTGCTGGCCATTCTGCTGAACCAGCCGATGTGGGGGCAGGGTGTCGTGCGCATTCTCGTGATTTCGCCCTTCTTCGTGATGCCCACGGTGTCCGCGCTGGTGTGGAAGAACATGTTCATGGACCCCGTGAACGGCCTGTTTGCGCATATCTGGAAATTCTTCGGCGCGGCACCGCTGGAATGGCTGAGCCAGGCTTCGCTGCAATCCATCGTCATGATCGTGTCCTGGCAATGGCTGCCATTCGCGACGCTCATCCTGCTGACGGCGATCCAGTCGCTGGACCGTGAACAGCTGGAAGCCGCCGAAATGGATGGCGCAACACCGCTGCAGCGCTTCGCCTATGTCACCCTGCCGCATCTGGGTCGGGCAATCACCGTCGTGGTGCTGATCCAGACGATCTTTCTACTAGGCATTTTCGCCGAGATCTTCGTGACCACCCAAGGCTCCTTCGGCACCCGTACGCTGACCTATTTGATCTACCAGCGCGTATTGGAAAGCCAGAATGTCGGGCTGGGCTCCGCAGGCGGCGTTTACGCCATCATCCTCGCCAACATCATCGCCATCTTCCTGATGCGCATGGTTGGCAAGAACCTCGACAAATGAGGAGGCCATCATGGCGCGCGCAGTAACCAAGCAACGCATGATCATCAACACCGCAGCCGCATGGGCGGTAGGTCTGCTGATCTTCTTTCCGATCCTTTGGACGATCCTGACAAGCTTCAAGACCGAGGCCACGGCGATCGCCGATCCCCCCGTCTTCATCGCCTTCGACTGGACGTTGGAGAATTACGCCACGGTAATGGAGCGCTCGAATTACGCGCGGTTCCTCTGGAACTCGGTGATCATTGCGGGCGGCTCGACCATCCTGGGCATCCTGATCGCCGTGCCCGCCGCCTGGTCCATGGCCTTCGTTCCCTCAAAACGGACCAAGGACATCCTGCTGTGGATGCTCTCGACCAAGATGCTGCCTGCCGTTGGCGTGCTCTATCCGATCTACCTGATCTTCATCGAACTCGGCCTGCTGGACAGCCGCACCGGGCTGGTGATCGTGCTCATGCTGATGAACCTGCCGATCATCGTCTGGATGCTCTACACCTATTTCCGCGAGATTCCGGGCGAGATCCTCGAAGCGGCGCGGATGGATGGCGCGAGCCTGAAGGAAGAGATCCTCTATGTGCTGACGCCGATGGCGGTGCCCGGGATTGCCTCGACATTGCTTCTCAACTTCATCCTGGCCTGGAACGAGGCGTTCTGGACCCTCAATCTGACCGCGGCCAAGGCGGCCCCGCTCACCGCCTTCATCGCCAGCTATTCCAGCCCCGAGGGCCTGTTCTACGCCAAGCTCAGCGCGGCCTCGACCATGGCCATCGTGCCGATCCTCATCCTCGGCTGGTTCAGCCAGAAACAACTTGTCAGCGGCCTGACCTTCGGCGCCGTCAAATAGGGAGACACGGGAACAATGGGACGTATCACACTGGACAAGGTCTCCAAGAAATTCGGCGATGTGGAGGTGATCCCGCCGCTGGACCTGACCATCGTCGACGGGGAGTTCACGGTCTTCGTCGGCCCCTCAGGCTGTGGCAAGTCAACGCTGCTGCGGCTGATCGCGGGGCTGGAGGACACCACGGGCGGGCAGATTCGCATCGACAGCAACGACGCCACCCATGTGCCGCCCGCCAAGCGTGGACTGGCAATGGTGTTCCAGTCCTATGCGCTCTATCCGCATATGTCGGTGCGCAAAAACATTGCCTTTCCGATGAAAATGGCCGGCGTTTCCGAGGATGAGCAGTCGCGCCGCATTGACGCCGCGGCCAAGGCTCTGAACCTCACCGATTACCTGGACCGCCGACCGGGGCAGCTGTCGGGTGGCCAGCGCCAGCGCGTGGCCATTGGCCGTGCCATCGTGCGCGAACCGGCGGCATTCCTTTTTGATGAGCCGCTGTCGAACCTCGACGCTGCGCTGCGGGTCGGTATGCGGCTGGAAATCAGCGAGCTGCACAAACGCCTGCGCACGACGATGATCTACGTCACCCATGACCAGGTCGAAGCGATGACCATGGCCGACAAGATTGTGGTGCTGAGGGCGGGCCACATCGAACAGGTTGGCAGCCCGCTGGAGCTCTACCGCACACCGCGCAACACATTCGTAGCGGGTTTCATCGGCTCACCGAAGATGAACCTGATCGAAGGCGAGGAAGCGGACAGGCACGGCGCCCATACCATCGGCATCCGGCCCGAGCATATCGACGTGGTCGAGGAAAACGGAACCTGGCAGGGCACGGTCGGGGTGGCCGAGCACCTTGGCTCCGACACCTTTTTTCACGTCCACAACACGGGCCTGACCGAGACGCTCACGGTGCGGGCGCTGGGCGAAGTAACCCTGCGCCATGGGGACACGATCCACCTGTCGCCGCGCGCCGAACAGATCCACAGGTTCAACGCACAAGGTCTGCGGATCGAATGACGCGACAGATGGAGAACCCCGAACTTGGGTTGGCTGATATGACGACATCTCTTTCGCTTTCGACGCTCTCGCAGCTTCCGCCGCGCGTAGCGGTACCCTCCTATGAGCGTGCCGACCTGTCGCCGGGCATCCTGCATATCGGTATGGGCAATTTTCACCGCGCCCACCAGGCGGCCTATCTGGACCGGCTGTTCAATCTGGGGATCGATCATGACTGGGCCATCGTCGGAGCCGGGATCATGCCCTTTGACGCCGCGCGCCGCGCCGCGCTTGCGCCGCAGGACTGGCTCAATACCGTGGTCGAGTTGAGCCCCGAGACCTACGCGGCGCGCGTGACCGGCGCGATGATTGATTTCTGCCCGATCGACGCGCAGGCGATCATCGAGCGGATCGCCGATCCCGCGATCCGCATCGTGTCGCTGACGATCACCGAGGGCGGTTATTTCATCGACGCCGTAACGGGGCAATTCGACGCCGCGCATGCGGACATCCGGCACGATGCGGCCATGCCGGACGCGCCGATCACGGTCTTCGGCATCCTGCTGGCCGGTCTGCGCCTGCGCAAGGGGAAGGGGCATCCGCCGCCCACCATCCTGTCCTGCGACAACATCCCCGAGAACGGCCATGTCGCGCGGCAGGCGCTTGCCGGGCTGGCGGCCCTGATCTCGGACGAGTTGCATGATTGGATCATGGATCAACTGGCCTTTCCCAATTCGATGGTGGACCGCATCACCCCCGCCACATCAGAGGCCAAGCGCGCCATGGTGGCCGACATTTTCGGCGTCGAGGATGCCGCGCCCGTCGTTTGCGAGCCGTTCACCCAATGGGTGATGGAGGATAATTTTCCGCTGGGCCGCCCGGCCCTGGAAAAGGTCGGCGTGCAGTTCGTCAACGATATCGCTGCTTTCGAGACGATGAAGCTGCGCATCCTCAATGCCAGCCATGCGGCGCTATCCTATCCGGCGGCGCTGATGGGCTTTGACTGCGTGCATGATGCAGTGGCCGACCGCGATATCGCGGACTGGATCGGACAGTTGATGCGCGATGAGGTCATACCTTTGCTCGCACCGATCCCCGGCGTGAATTATCGGGATTATCTCGCAACCTGCCTCGACCGCTTTGCCAATCCGGAAGTGCGCGACACCATCGCGCGTCTCTGCCAGGACGGGTCGAACCGGCAGCCCAAATTCATCCTGCCCACGATTTCCGAGGCGCTGGCGGCGGGGCGTCCGCTCGACGGGCTTGCGCTGGAGGTGGCGCTCTGGTGCCGGTACTGCGCGGAAAGCGCAACTCTCGACGATCCGCGCGCCGATACACTGCGTGACGCGGCCCGCGCAGCGCGGCAGAGACCGGCGGCGTTTCTAGCGATGACCGAGGTTTTCGGCACGCTGGGGGAGCAGGAAAGGTTCGCGCGCGCTTTCGCCCGCCAGATCGAGGCGGTCTGGTCCGGCGACGTCCGCTCGGTTTTGCGCAGTTTCTTGAACAGGAAAGCAGGATGATATGATCTTATGCTGCGGTGAAGCGCTCATCGACATGATCCCAGCCACGACGACCGAGGGGCAGGGCGGTTTCATCCCCTGTCCCGGGGGCGCGGTCTTCAATTCTGCCATCGCGCTGGGCCGACTGGGCGTGCGCGCGGGTCTGCTCACCGGTCTTTCCACCGATATGTTCGGTGTGCAGCTGGCGGAAGCGCTGGAAGCCAGCCATGTCGACGCCAGTCTCGCGATAAGGTCCGACCGACCAACGACGCTGGCCTTCGTGCAGCTGATCGAAGGGCAGGCCAGCTACAGCTTCTTTGACGAGAATTCAGCCGGGCGCATGTTGACCAAAGGCGATATGCCCTCCTTGCCGGAGGAGATAACCGCGTTGTTCCTTGGCGGTATCAGCCTTGCCTGCGAACCCGCGGCGGAAGCCTATGCCGACCTGCTGGCACGAGAAGGCGCGATGCGCGCCGTGATGCTGGACCCAAACATCCGACCCGGCTTTATCGAGGATGTCGAGCGTTATCGGGCGCGGCTGGGCAAGATGCTGGCGCAGGCGGATATCGTCAAGCTCTCCGACGAGGACCTTACCTGGTTGGTGCCCGACGCAAAATCGCTGAAGGACAGGGTCGCGGTCCTGCGCTATAGCGGACCTGCTGTGCTGATCGTGACCAGTGGTCGCGCAGGTGCGACCGGCTTTCTGCGGGATGGCGCGGAAGTGCATGTGCCCGCGGCCGAGGCAAAAGTCGTCGATACGGTGGGCGCTGGCGATACGTTCAACGCGGGCGTTCTTGCGAAACTGTCGCAGAAGGGTCAGCTGCGAAAGGACGCGCTGGGCGCATTGTCGGCGCAGGACCTGCGCGAGGCG
Organism: Sulfitobacter aestuarii; assembly: GCF_042685005.1. Lineage (NCBI taxonomy): Bacteria > Pseudomonadati > Pseudomonadota > Alphaproteobacteria > Rhodobacterales > Roseobacteraceae > Sulfitobacter > Sulfitobacter aestuarii. The sequence goes on from NZ_JBHUMP010000017.1 coordinate 57,094, forward strand.
ATGGAACATGGCGCGAAAGTCGCCGGTATCACGGTGTCGCGCGCCGGGGCCAATCCACCCTGGGCCGGGGAAATCTGAGATGACTTTTCTTCCGGACTACCTGTATCAATTTGCGGAGTTTCATGTTAGCGCTAACAAGCGTAGCTGGCCCGTTGTTCAAACCGCTGCTTCAAAGGAGAGATGAGATGACTACCAGAATTGCGATCAATGGCTTCGGGCGCATCGGGCGCGGTGTTCTGCGTGCGCTGATCGAGACCGACAGGTGCGATATCGAGGTCGTTGCGATCAATGACCTGGCACCGGCGGAAACGCTGGCCCATCTGCTGAAATACGACAGCGTCCACGGTCGCCTGAATGTGCCGGTCGAGATCTCGGGAGAAGAGCTCCATGTCGGTCGCCACCGCATCCGCCTGAGCGCGCTGCGCAATCCCGCCGACCTGTCGTGGCAGGGCGTGGACGTCGCCTATGAATGTACCGGGCTGTTCACGGATCGGGACAAGGCGGCGTTGCACCTCCAGAACGGTACCAGCCGCGTCCTCATCTCGGCCCCCGGCAAGGATGCTGACCGCACGGTGGTCTACGGGGTCAACCACGGCGATCTCACGGCGCAGGACGTGATCGTCTCGAACGCGTCCTGCACCACGAATTGTCTCGCCCCCGTCGCCATGGTTCTGGACGCAGCCTTCGGCATCGAGACCGGCTACATGACCACGATTCATGCCTTTACCGGCGATCAGCCGAGCCACGACACGAGCCACAAGGATCTCTACCGCGCCCGGGCGGCGTCGCTGTCCATGGTGCCGACCTCGACCGGTGCTGCGCGTGCCATCTCGCTGGTCCTGCCCCAGCTCGCAGGCAGGCTCGAAGGCTCAGCCGTGCGGGTGCCCACGCCGAACGTGTCGCTGATCGATCTGACCTTCATGGCGCGCGAGCCTGTCACGCGGGAGGCGATCAACGATGTCATGCGGGCCGCGGCGTCGGACGGGCTGGCGGGCATCCTCAGCTATGAGGAGGATCCGCTCGTCTCGATCGATTTCAACCACGATCCGCATTCCTCGTGCTTTGCCGCGGCGCAGACGGCGGTGACGGCGGACGGGCTGGTCCGGGTCGTCAGCTGGTATGACAACGAATGGGGCTTCTCCAACCGGATGATCGACACGGGTCAACACATGGGCAGGCTTCTGTACGACGCCGCCCCGCAGCGGCTGGCAGGCTGACGCCATGGTGTCGCGCGTCATTCCCGTCGATCCGTTCGACCTGGTCATCTTCGGCGCGACAGGGGATCTTGCGCGGCGCAAGATCATTCCCGGCCTGTTCCACCGTTTCGTGGTGGGGCAGATGCAGCCTGCCGCCCGGATCATCGGCGCAGCGCGCTCCGAGACAACGCAGGAGGCGTTTGTTCAGCTGATCCGCGACAGTCTTGAGGAATTCGCTCCGAAAGCGGCTGAACAAGGCCCGGAGATCGCCGCCTTTCTGGAAACGCTGCGCTATGTCCGCGTGGATGCCGTGGGTGATGCGGGATGGCGCGAGCTGGGGCAGCATTTGCGACCCGATGCCCTGCGCGCCTTCTATCTGTCCGTCTCGCCTACGCTATTCGGAGCAATCGCAGACAATCTGAACGCACATGGCCTTGCCACGCCCGAAAGCCGGATCGTCGTGGAAAAGCCCTTTGGACACGATCTTGCTTCGGCAAGGGCGTTGAACGCGGATCTGCGGCGTGGCTTCGACGAGGGTCAGATCTATCGGATCGACCATTACCTGGGCAAGGAGACGGTGCAGAACCTGATGGTGCTCCGCTTTGCCAATTCCCTATGGGAGCCGCTTTGGAATTCCACGCATATCGATCACGTACAGATCACCGTGGCCGAAAGCCTCGGCGTCGAGGGGCGGGGGGAATATTATGACCGTTCGGGCGCGATGCGTGACATGGTGCAGAACCACCTGATGCAGCTCTTGTGCCTCACCGCGATGGAGCCGCCATCGCGGTTCACGCCCGACGCGGTGCGCGACGAGAAAGTGAAGGTGATCGAGGCGCTCGACCCTGTCGAGCCGTCCCATATCGTCCGGGGGCAGTACCGTGCAGGAAATGGCGAAGGGGGCTATCGCGATCACGCCAATGATCCGCAGACCCTGACGGAAAGCTTCGTCGCCATGAAGGTGAATATCGGCAACTGGCGCTGGGCGGGGACGCCCTTTTATCTGCGCACCGGCAAGAAGCTGCGCGCGCGCACCTCCGAGATCGCGATCATGTTTCGCGACCCGCCGCATATGATCTTCCCCAAGATGGAAGGTCGCCGCGGCAATGCGCTGATCATCAGGCTGCAACCCGATGAGGGCATCACCCTGCGCACCACGATCAAGGAGCCGGGGCCCGGCGGCATGCGGATGGCCGAAGTTTCGCTCGATATGACCTTTGCCGAGGCGCTCGGCGCCGATGCAGAGGCCCAGGACGCCTACGAGCGGCTGGTCATGGATGTCATTCGCGGGGATCAGACCCTCTTCATGCGCGGGGATGAGGTCGAGGCCGCCTGGGCCTGGGTCGATCCGATCATCCGCAGATGGGAGGAGGACCGCCAGGCGCCGGCGCCCTATGACCCCGGGAGCTCCGGGCCGGAAGATGCGTTGATGCTGCTGCACCGTGACGGACGCCGATGGCGGTAAATGCAGCTATGATGACAGGACCGATGCCCTGTCCGGATTTTTCATTGTCGGCGACGCGCCCTGCGGGTGTGCGTCGCGCGAAAGGAGAGCCAAGATGACCGCAGTGAACGACACCGTCAGACGGGTCACGGACCGAGTTATCGCCCGGAGCGAAACGAGCCGTATGGCCTATCTGAAGACGATGGAGGCCGCGCGCGCGAAAGGCCCGGCCCGGGCGCATCTGTCCTGCAGCGGGCAGGCACATGCCTATGCCGCCTCCGGTCCCGACAAGGACAGGCTTGCCACCACCAGCGTCGGCAACCTCGGGATCGTGACCGCCTATAACGACATGCTTTCGGCCCATCAGCCGTTCGAGCGCTTCCCGGACCTGATCCGCGAGGCCGCCCGTGAGGCGGGCGGCACGGCGCAGGTTGCGGGCGGTGTGCCCGCCATGTGCGACGGCATCACCCAGGGCGAGGCCGGCATGGAGCTGTCGCTATTCTCGCGCGACGTGATCGCGCTGGCCGCGTCCGTGGCCCTCAGCCACAACACGTTCGACGCCGCAGTGTTTCTTGGGGTCTGCGACAAGATCGTGCCGGGGCTGGTGATCGCGGCGCAGGCATTCGGGCATCTGCCTGCGGTCTTCCTGCCTGCCGGGCCGATGGAGAGCGGGCTGTCCAACGACGAAAAGGCCAAGGTGCGCCAGCAGTTCGCCGCCGGTGAAGTCGGTCGCGATGCGCTGATGGCCGCGGAGATGGCCGCCTATCACGGACCGGGCACCTGCACCTTCTACGGCACGGCCAACACCAACCAGATGCTGATGGAGTTCATGGGGCTGCACCTGCCGGGTGCGAGCTTCGTGACGCCCAATACCGACCTGCGCGACGCGCTGACCCGCGAAGGCGCCAGACGCGCGCTCAGCCTTACTGCGCTGGGCAACGATTATACCCCTGTTTGCGACATTCTCGACGAACGTGCCTTCGTGAACGGGATCGTGGGCCTCAATGCCACCGGCGGGTCCACCAACCTGCTTATCCACCTTATCGCGATGGCCCGCGCGGGCGGGATCATTCTCGACTGGCAGGATTTCTCGGAACTGAGCGACATTACGCCCCTGACCGCGCGGGTCTATCCCAACGGGTTGGCCGATGTGAACCATTTCCATGCCGCCGGGGGGCTCGGCTACATGATTGGCGATCTGCTCAACGCGGGTCTGTTGCATCCGGATACCAAAACGGTCGCCGGTGTCGGGCTCGAGCACTACACCAAGGATCCGGTGTTTGCGAATGGCGAACTCGATTGGCGGGAAGGGCCGGGCGAAAGCCTGAACGACAGGATCCTGCGCCCTGTCCGCGATCCGTTCCAGCCCACCGGCGGCCTCAAGCGCCTGACGGGATCGCTCGGGACCGCAGTCATGAAGGTATCCGCCGTGGCCAGCGAGCATCAGGTTGTCGAGGCGCCGGTGCGCGTTTTCCATGACCAGGACGAGGTCAAGGTCGCATTCAAGGCAGGCGAACTGACTGGCGACGTGATCGTCGTCGTCCGTTTCCAGGGGCCCAAAGCCAATGGCATGCCCGAATTGCACAGCCTGACGCCGCTTCTGTCGATCCTGCAGGGGCGGGGCCAAAAGGTGGCGCTCGTGACCGACGGGCGCATGTCCGGCGCTTCCGGCAAGGTGCCCGCTGCGATCCACGTATGTCCCGAGGCGGTGGACGGCGGGCCGATCGCCCGGCTTCGGGACGGCGACCTGATGCGGATCGACGCGACCCAAGGCACGCTCGACATCCTGACGCCCGATGTGCTGGATCGGGCCGTCGTCACGCCCGACCTTTCGGCGAATGCCGCGGGAACCGGGCGCGAGCTTTTCGCGATGTTCCGCAACACGGTCGGTTCTGCCACCACCGGCGCGACAATTTTCGGAGGTTGATGCCATGACCCTTTCGCCCAAAGACGCCAGCCAACGTACCCGTGAGATCTGCGCATTGGCGCCGATCATTCCGGTCCTGGTCATAGAAGACGTGACGCATGCCCGCGCCCTCGCCGAAGCGCTGGTGGCCGGTGGCCTGCCCGCACTGGAAGTCACGCTGCGCACGCCGACCGCGCTCGAAGCCATCCGTGCCATGAGCGAGGTCGTCGGCGGACATGTGGGGGCCGGAACATTGATCGCGCCCGAGGATGTCCGCGCCGCCAAGGCGGCGGGCGCGACCTTCGGCGTGTCCCCCGGCGCGACCGATGAATTACTGGCGGCCTGCGAAGAGGAGGACCTGCCGCTCCTGCCGGGAGCGGCCACCGCCACCGAAGCGATGCGCCTTCTGGCGCGGGGATATGACATGCTGAAGTTCTTCCCGGCCGAAGCCTCCGGCGGTGTCCCTGCGCTGAAGGCAATCGGCGCGCCGTTGCCGCAGGTCACGTTCTGCCCGACAGGCGGGGTCAATCCAGCCAATGCGGGGAGCTACCTCGCGCTGTCAAACGTCCTCTGCGCAGGCGGCAGCTGGGTGGCCCCCGCAGATCTGGTCGCCGCCGAGAACTGGGCCGCGATCGAAACCCTGGCGCGGGATGCGACGGACCTGCGGAGCATGGCGTGACCGGTAAGGGCAGCGGGGGTGGCAAGTTGCGGTCCTGAGCATGCAACCCCGGTTCGCACTTGGCTCAAAGAGCGTATGGCCTGCTGCGGCATCAATGTCGGTGAGACTTTCGGAACGGCGTCTTCAATTGACATTTCGCTGCGGTTTGGGCTGCTTTGCCCTATGTCTTCAAGGGGAAGTCGAGAGGCGGTCACTCAACGCCATGCGCGCTAATTTTTGGCGCAGTTCAGTGCGGCATCAGATGTCGCATGGCAAAACCGGTGTCGAAAGCGCGAAAATCGCCCCGAGTAGAGCGCTTTATAGATTATTTCCAACCTCTCAGTTGGAGTTTGGCTCCGGCGGTAGGGATCGAACCTACGACCAATTGATTAACAGTCAACTGCTCTACCGCTGAGCTACGCCGGAACGGTAGGGGCGATATAGCAATGGGAATCTGGGGCGTCCAGAGGGATTTTCGAGAATTCTGGAAAAAACTTGAAGATCGTCTCAGTGCCGGTAGAAAACCGCTTCGGGAGTCAGGGCGCCGCGGCAGGAGACCCGGGATTTTCCCATAAGGTCAATAAGATGCGCCAGGACGTTGCGGCGGGCGGCGGGAAACAGGGCGGTGGGGGTCTCCGTGTAGATTGCCGCGGCGAGGCTGGCGGCGTCGGCCGGGCCGCGGGCGAGCGCTTCCAGAATCGCCGCTTCGCGGGCGCGGCGGTGGGCGATCAGCCAGTCGAGCCGCGCAGCCGGGGCGTCGATCGGAGCGCCATGGCCTGGATAAAAGTGCCGCCAGGCGCGGCCCTGCAGCCGCTCGCAGGAGTGCATGAAGTCGCTGAGATCGCCTTCGGGAGGCGAGACCAGCGAGGAAGCCCAGCCCATCACGTGATCGGCGGTGAAGCAGATGTCCCCCCAGGCGAAGCACAGGTGATTGCCGATATGTCCCGGCGTATGCAGGGCTTCAATCCGCCAGCCCTCGGCCTCGATGATGGCGCCGTCGGGCAAGGCAATGTCGGGTGCGAAATCCCGATCGACCCCTTCGCCGCCACCGACGGCGCCATTCTCTGCGAGGCGCTGCATGATCGCGGAACGCCCTGCCTCGGCCCCGCCGAAGGCCAGCACCGGGGCGCCGCAGGCCTCGGCCAGGGGGCGTGCCAGCGGCGAATGGTCGAGATGCGTGTGGCTCACCAGGATATGGGTGATGCGCTGGCCGGATTGCACGGCGGCGAGGATCGCGGCGAGGTGCTGCGCCGAATCCGGGCCGGGGTCGATCACCGCCAGCTCGCTCTGCCCGATCAGATAGGTATTGGTGCCGCGATAGGTCATAGGCGAGGGATTGGGCGCCAGGATGCGACGCAGCCCCGGCGAGAGAATTTCCGCGTGGCCGACAGGTGGATCGAAGTCATCGGGTGCGGACATGGTTTGGCCTTTCGCTGGGGCAGGGCGGTGGCTAAGGTCTAGCGCATGTTCTCAGCCTGGCTCAAACGCTACATGCCGCGCGGCATCTATGGGAGGGCGGCGCTGATCCTGCTACTGCCCGTGGTGTTTTTGCAACTCGTGGTCACGGTGATCTTCGCGCAGCGCCATTTCGAGGGTGTCACCACGCAGATGACCAACACGGTGCTGCGTGAGCTGGCGCTGGTGCTCGACACGGTCGATACTCTGTCCGAGCCCGGGGAGATCCCGGCGGCCGTGCAGGCGCGTGCCGGGCAGCTGGAGATCGCGGTCACGTCGATCGCGCAGGCCGATATCCCGGAGCAGAACCGCATGGTCTGGTACGATTATTCGGGCCGGGTGCTGTCGGCGCTGCTGGCCGGGGAGCTGCCCGGATTTCGCGCGGTCGATCTCAGCGAAAGCAGCGCGGTGCGGCTCTTCATCGACCATCCGCTGAGCGCGCTGGAGATCGATTTCGACCGGCGCCGGATCTCGGCCGCCAACCCGCATCAGATGTTCGTCTACACGCTGTTCTTCGGCATCCTGATGACACTCATCGCCTCGGTCTACCTGCGCAACCAGCTGCGTCCGATCAAGCGGCTGGCGCGGGCGGCGCAGGCCTTCGGACGCGGACGGCACGAACCCTATGTTCCGGCCGGGGCCGACGAGGTGCGCGCCGCGGGTGCTGCTTTCGTGGACATGCGCAGCCGGATCGAACGGCAGATCGAGCAGCGCACCCTGATGCTTTCCGGGGTCAGCCATGATCTGCGCACGCCGTTGACGCGGATGCGGCTCAGCCTGTCGATGCTCGAGGATGAGGAGGCCGAGGCGCTGCGCGAGGATGTCGATGACATGCAGCGGATGCTCGATGAATTTTTGAACTTCGCAAAGGGCGCTGCCGAGGGTGAGCCCGAAGTGGTCGATCCGCATGTGATGATGGCGCAGATCGTCGCCGATGCGCAGCGCGCCGGGCGGGACGTGACCCTGCTGCCGCCCGAGGGCGACGGGCATGGCAAGGTCACGCTGCGCCGCTCCGCTTTTCGCCGGGCGGTCGACAACCTGATCTCCAACGCCGTACGGTATGGCGCGCGCGCCGAAGTGTCGGTGCTGTTGACGGACAAGACCCTGCGGGTGCGGGTCGAGGATGACGGGCCGGGGATTCCCGAGGCGCGGCGCAGCGAGGCGATGCGGCCCTTTTCGCGGCTCGACCCGGCGCGCAATCAGGATCGCGGCGGCAGTGTTGGGCTTGGCCTTGCCATCGCCACGGATATCGCCCGCGCCCATGGCGGCGTGCTGCGCCTGGGCGAATCCACCCGGCTCGGTGGTCTGCGCGCTGACATCGTGGTGGCGCGCTGAGCCTGCCGAGCGGGGCGGCCCTGTGGACCCGATCGGCGTCGCTCAGAAAACTTCGGCCAAAATGCAGCTATAATGCGACAAGGTCCCTGTCATTTCGCGGTTAACACTTACAATTTTAAGGAAGTTTGCTAGGTAAGGGTCAGGTAATCTGGAGTGGGTTCATGTCGCGTTATATCATCGTTGCCAAGGGGACCAAGCCGCTCGGCCCGAATGAGATTCATGCCGGTTCGACGATCGAGGTCAAGGACGGGGATGTCTTCGTCGTTTCGGCTTCTGCCGACAAGGAGGTCACCTTCGTTTCCGGCGACGGCGCAGCAAAAGATTTTTCTGTTGAGTTCAACGAAAGCAACGACAATAATTTCAATGTTAAATTCGGCGAAAACCTGAGCCCGAATATCAGCATTGCGGACAATGTCGATCTGTCTGACATATCGCTCGACGCCGATAAATCTGCCGGGATCGCGCTTGAGATCGGAAATAATGCCAAGCTGCAGAAAATTTTTGGGTCGAAGGATGGCGATGACAGAATCCTGATCGGGGACAACTTCAATTCTGGCGATATCCAGCTTGGCAATGGCGACAATCTACTCAGAATTGGTGATAATGCCAATCTTCACAACCTGCACAGCGGGACCGGAAATGACCGGATCAGCATCGGCGATAATGCTGAAATCCACAATATACATACCGGCAAGGGCGACGACGAGCTGCGAATTGGTGACAATTTCACCGGCAAGAACATCAAGACGGAGCACGGCAACGACACGGTCTGGATCGGCGAAAATGCGGATGTAAACAAGGTCGATGGCGGCAAGGACCATGATGTTCTGAATTCGAAAACGCAGAATCTCGACAGGAAACACTTTGAAGAATACGACACCGTCTGTTTCGTCCGTGGCACGCGCATTGCCACCGCCGAGGGCGAAGTTGCGATCGAGGATCTGCAGGTTGGTGATCTGATCCAGACCGTGGACCACGGTCTGCAGCCGATCCGCTGGATCGCCGGGTCCAGGGTGCGCGGCGTCAGCCATCTGGCGCCGGTGCTGATCCGTGCGGGTGCGCTCGGCAATCGTCGCGATCTGCTGGTATCGCCGCAGCACCGCATGATGCTGCGCGGCTGGCGTGCGGAGTTGCATTTTGGTATAGTGGAGGTACTGGTTCCCGCCAAGCATCTGATCAACGACAGCACCATCCGCCAGGTGGATACCGCCGAGGTCGAATATTTTCACATGCTCTTCGACCAGCATGAGATCGTCTTCGCGGAAGGCGTGGAGAGCGAGAGCTTCCATCCCGGTGCCATTGGCATGGGCAATGTCGACGATCTCGCCCGCGAAGAGATTTTCGCATTGTTCCCGCAGCTGCGCGCAGATCTCGACAGCTATGGCGGCAGCGCGCGCGGGAGCCTGAAAGCGCATGAGGCCCTGCTCCTGAGACCGACGACCACCGCGGCCTGACAGCGTCAAGCCTCGCTACTTCAATATTTTTCGCATGGAACCGACCGCAGGAACGTGGCCGGTTCCAGTTGCGTAACATCATTTTTCGCAGGTTTCTGCCCGCCGGGGCGCGGTCCATGTCGGCCCGTCCACCCGGCGTTCTTCGCAGAAGGTTCAATTTCAAACTGATACAAAGAGGCTTGACAGATAGCAGTATTGTAAAATTATTTGTGGAAAATTCTAACTGAATTTCAATTTCGTAATGATTTGAGCCACAAATGCGTAAGCGCATCGCGCCTACCCGCGATTGTTTTCAGCCATTCCCAAGACATGCAAGGCAACATGAAAAGCGACAAGCTCACTTTAAGTTTCGCAAAAAAAGCAATAACTTAGAGCGTGTTGCGTTCAATCGGTTTCATATCCAGCAGCCTTGAAGAAGTTGTAGCATTCCTCGTCAGTGAAGAGTTCACAAACGTGACCGACGGCGCGCCAGAGATCGTCGTAGGTTCGCGCAGCCGCTCGCCGGATGAGGGCCTTGAGTTTGGCGAATGCCATTTCGATGGGATTGAGATCGGGGCTGTAGGGCGGCAAGAAGAGAAACCAAGCGCCGAGCTCGCGCATGGCATCGGCGGCCCTGG
>NZ_JBHUMP010000018.1:0-61170 GCF_042685005.1 Sulfitobacter aestuarii
GACGCAACCCTCGAACGGAGAATGCCGCGGGAGAGGCCGCCGAGCCAGTCAGCTCACACGGCGATCATGGGGTCTAAGGGGTATGCCGGTCACCCGAATGCAGATACGCTTAACGTAAGATATCAAAGGATCATTCGCAGTCTCGGCATCATTTCACCGCGAACCGGCAGGGATCTAAGAGCTACGCCAAATCGTGCGCGTCATACGGTCGGCACACAAATGGCGATGCAAGGCGCGCCGGCGGCAGCGATCGCTGCCTGGTTGGAGCACCAAAGCGAATTGAGCTGCGAGGCATATGTGACCGTCGCGACGCAACACTTCCAGCTGATGAGCAGCCTGCTCGATGGCCATCTTACCCATTTGGCGGGTCGCTTTTTGGGAGAGATTATCTCCCAGGATGCGGTCGACGAAGTTGATCTCACGGGCATCATTTTCGACGTTGAAGACGAAGGGGCCCCTTCACTCGGCGCTTGTGCAGAAGGAGGTTGTGTTGCGGTTGAAAGCCTCGATGCACCCTACGCATGCTTCACTTGCCCAAACTTCAACCTTTCCTCATCAGCGGACCTACGCCCGCTTCTCGTCCGCCTCAAAGAGCGACACCAGCTCGCCGCCGGGCGGGGCGACAGCATGATGCTCCGCCAAATTGAAGGCACGGTCGCCGCAGTTCGTGCCGCCCATGAAGCTCAGGAGACGCACCGTGGCTGAAGTATACGATTTTAAGTCTAAGCGCTTGCTTGCCTGTGAACGGTTCGTAGCAAACGCCCGCTCGCTTCCCATCTTCGCGTCCAAAAATGACTTCAACTTCGAGAGCCTGTCTTGGAATGTAGCGCAGCTGGTCTCGGCGGGTCGGGCGAGAAATGCATGCATTGCCTTCAAATCCCTCAAAAGTCCTCTTGGCACCAAAAAAAAACCGATGGCCCAGCCTTTTGGGGATGCCGTGAAGGCGGCAGTGGCAGAGAAACTCTGGGCAACGCGCGATGCACCCAACGGAGTGAGCGCTTACAGAGACATTGCCAGGGCAGGACAATATCTTTTCCGGGTAATGGAAGAAGACCAGCTCAATGGTGATATCACCGCCTTGACTATTGACCACCTTACTCGGGCGATCCCTTCCCACTTGGCACAGGACACGCAAACCACGATCGCCTACGGACTCCGAACGCTGGCCCGTATATGGGCAGAGGCCGGCATCGCTCCCCAGCTTGAAGACTGGGAGTTTGACCGTATTCCGAGCGCTAAAGAATCTCGCTTGGAAAATGTAAAGGCGCGGCGCAATCTGACTCACGATGAGGTCTGCGCTATTGCCGAGGCTTTCCATCGCGCCAAGACACCATATGAACAAGTAATCACATCTGTTCTTGCCTTGCTCTGTTGTGCGCCCTCAAGGATGGAAGAAGCCCTGATATTGCCTGAGCAAGTAGAGATCGTTGAAAGGCCTGGAGAATACGACGTTCCGGCTGAGCAGTCATTTCACAAAGACAATCGCTTCCGCTTCGGATTACGTTGGTGGCCTTCGAAGGGGGGGCCGCCGATGATTAAGTTCGTGCCCGCTGAAATGGTTCCTGTAGCTATCGAAGCTCTGTCTCGATTGAGAACTCATACCGCGACGGCGCGTGAACTTGCCAAGTGGATGGATAAAAACCCAGGCGTGATGCCACTACCCTGCGCCCTGTCTCATGTGCGCGACTGCGGCGAAATCACAACGGCCGAGATTCTTCAGTTATTCGAGCGCGACGTTCAAAGGTACAAAAAATTTCGCCCATTTCGCCGTCTGCGAAATGGTGTCTATGATTTCTTCAGTGTCGAAGATTGGTGGCGCGCGCAGAGGCCGAATGGATGGCCCATCCTTTCAGAAAGAAGTGGAGTGAAGTATAGCAATGCGCTGCTTGTCTTCAATCGTTATCAGTTGGGCAATTGGGCAACTGATCCAACACAAATCGAGATGCTCACCGAGAAACAAATTGGGGCGGCCCTGTCGCCGAATCCTGGTCAACCCTCAATTTTTGAACGTCTTGGGGTTCGTCTGCCTGATGGGTCCTTTCCGCGGATCACAACTCATCAGATCAGACATTACCTAAACACTATCGCTCAGCGTGCCAACGTTCCGCAAGCTCACATCGCATATTGGAGTGGACGAAAGAGCGTCATGCAAAACAGAGACTACGACCATACAGATATTCTCGATGTTGTCGACCAAATCATGGCGCGCGGAGTACACAGCGAGGTAGCGCAAAGTGTGCCAGTGATCGTAAGCGACGGCGATGGCACGGACATGGACCTCCTCGAGGCTTCGATCCGAACAAACGTGCATAGCACGCCGTTTGGCTTCTGCGTCGGTAACCTCACCTACGAACCATGCAGCCGTGCCATGACTTGCACGACCTGCACCCGGCTCGTTTGCGTGGTGGGAAACATGGACCAAACGGCAAACATCGAAGCTGACATTTTGCGCCGCCGGAAGTCTGTAGAAAACCTGAAGGCAATGGATGCTAATGGGCGTAAAGTTAACCCACGTATGAAGGCGCAGATGGAAGCGCAACTCAAGCACGGCGAGATGCTATTAAGTATGATGATAAAGTCAGAGAATGAAGGCGCCGTAATTCGAAACTCAGGTGCTCCTGGCCTGATGGATTTCAGTCACAGCGTGCGCGCTTTTGAATCGCGGAAAAAGCGAAACCAAGAATGTCTTTTTGAAAACTAAAAGATGCCTGATGAGCTATCATCTAACTCATCGCGATTTAACCGAAATTGAAGCCCAGATTCGAAAGATGCGCCGAATTACTTGGGAGCGTGTCCATAAGCGCGTAAAAGATAGGCTTGGCCTGCCGCACTCCATTTCCACCTTAAAAAAGAACTCAAGGGTGCGAAAGGCGTATGCAGATCGTAAAAAAGATCTCAGCATTAAAGAAACCGCAGATGAAAATAAATTATCAAAAATACATTTGCCCAAAGACCCGGGGGCATACATCGTCGAACTTGAGAGACGAGAAAGTGCCATGCTCGAAAATCTCAAGACGATTCTCGGAAACGCCGTGCAACTTGGTATACCTGTCGAACGCATGGAACTGCCCCTGGAACCTGTGAGCTATAGTCCGACCCCAAGGAAACCTCGATAATTTGCGAATTCTTCTTGAGCAGGCAGAAGCACACTATCAGTTTTGGCGTTTGAGCGTTCGTTCCGGTAAACCGCTGCTTGGTTATCAAATTCGTCTAACGATCTTCTGGCTCAACGGGTCGTATTTCAGCTTGTGAAGCTGACCATTCTGGATTGCGGCAACTGCCTGGCTGACGTGCTCGGGCAGGACATAGAACCACTCGCGTGGATAGATGCGCTTGCCGAACCGGTCCTTGATCCAGAGGTCCCGCGGCCGGGCCGTGTCGAAGAAGCGATGCAGCAGGTCCTCGACCTTGCGCCTGGAGAGGTTCTTCAGCTCGTAGGTTGCCACGATGTCGACGGGAGCGAGCAGGAAGGTCGGGTCGTTTCGGGCGTCAGCGACGCGCCGCTGCACGTCCTGGGTGGTGACGCCGATCTTGAGAAGGATGTCGCGCACCTCGGCGATGGCCGGTTCGGTGGAGCGGCTGCGCGCCACGTAGATCGTGCCGGTGAGGTCGAGCTGGTCGGCCTCCCAGTCCGGATCGAGCGGGCCAATGCCGGGACGATGGATGACCCTTGCTGTCGGGTCCGCGGCGAGCGCCTTCCGGAACGAGGAGATCAGAGGATCGCTCTCGGTCCCGTTCGAGAAGATGACCCGGAGGCGGTGATCCCGCTTGCCACCGCGCGCGGTCATCTCGGCCTTCTCGGCGATGTAGGCGAGCAGGCCATTACGGATGAAGTAGCCGCCCTCCTGCACGTCGATCACCTCGCGCGATCCGACGGCCGTCGCCTCTCGCATGCCGTTCTCAAGCTCGGCCTGTAACTCTTCGAAGGCCGGCTGGAAGACCTCGAAGTCGGGACAGGGGAAGAACTCGGCACGGTGGTCCGGGAGGTGGCGCTCCGCGACGGGCGTGACGTTCTGGATCCGGGTGAAGGCCTCGGAGACGTCCCCATCGTCCTCGTCGAAGATGTCGTCCAGGCTTTCAGGGATCTCGTCCTCGAGCGGGTCATCGCGCCAGTCCCGCACTGGAGGGGCCTCTGCCACAGGTGCCATGGCGAGGAGCCCATTGCGGTCGACGTCCTCGAAGACGTTGGGGTCGGCGCGTCCTGCGAGGCTGCTCCAGATCGTTCCGAGCCGCATTTCGTCGTGATCAGAGGCATTCTCGTTCGGCAGCCGGCCGTGCCGGTCGTAGAAGTCGTTCACCTCTCGCACCAGACCGGCATCGCGCTCGAGTTCCGGCGGCCGCGTGCCGCGCGGTTTCAGCCGGACATCGAGCAGGCCGAACTCGTCCGGTTCGTCGAAGATCTCATCAAGCGTGGGCCGCGGCATGCGTTCACTCCGCGGCGGCCGAGCGCAACCGCTCCGCCTTCTTGGACCTGATGTAGGCGAGGGCCTCGGCCATGCGCTTCTCCAAAGGATCGGCTGCGTGCGGGTTGGGCTCGCGGCCTTCGGCCTCGCGGAAGCGTTTGATGCGCGGCCAGAGCGTGCGCGCCTCGTCCTCGGTCATCTGGATGCGCTGTGCGACCATGGCGCTCTGGATCTGTTTCAGCAGCGGCGTGTCGAGGGCTTTGGAGGCGACGTCGAAGCCTTCGCGGAACGGGTTGATCCCGTCGATCAGGTCGATGTCGAGCTCGCGGACGTTGATGAATTTCTTCACCAGGTTGATCAGGTTCATGCCGTCGGGGGCGCTCTCGATCTCGTCTTCCTCGGTGTCCTCGCCGCCGGCCTTTGCTTGTTCCTGTTCTCTCTCGGCCTCTCGCCGGGCGAGGTTGGCGATGTTCATGCGCGCGGCCAGGTCCTGGCGGATAGCTTCGGTCTCGTCGGCGGAGAGGTTCTCGTAGCTCTTCTCGATGATGTCGGTGAGCACCATCTGCGTCGCGACCTCGGGGGCGATGTCGTCGCCGACGGTTCTGCGATCCATGGCCTGGCAGGCCTTCGCCATCAGGTCCTGCATGTCGTTCTCGCAGATCGCCTTCGATCGGTCCGTCGGCGGCTCCATCAGCCCCTTGATGCCGATATGGACGGTGCCCGTGTCGTCGACCTCGATGGGTTCGCGGATGTCACCGTCCTCACGGCGGTAGAAGCGGAAGTTGGGCTGGAGCACCTGTTCCATCAGCAGAGCGCCGGAGATCGCCTTCAGCATGTCGTTGACCGCGTCGGCTACGACCGTCGTCTCGACGCCGGGTTCGGCGATCAGGTTGGTGAACTGCGCGTGCGCCTTGCCCGTGGCATCCCGAGTGGCGCGGCCGATGATCTGGACGATCTCGGTGAGTGAGGAGCGGTAGCCGATCGTCAGGGCGTGCTCGCACCAGGGCCAGTCGAAGCCTTCCTTGGCCATTCCAAGCGCGATGATGATGTCGACCTTGTCACGGTCGGCCGCGTCGTCGCGGCGACCGTCGGGGCCGGTGATCTCGCGGGTCAGGGCAGCCTTCACGCCGCCACGCTCCTCGTTGTCGTTCACCAGGTCCGCGACCTTGAGGATCCTCCCGTCGGATTTCCGTCGGACCAGGTCGAAGCCCGTCTCCTCGTCGCGGCCGACATGCTCGCCAATCGCGTCTATGATCCGGCCGACCTCGTCGTTCTTCTCGCCGTAAGCCTCGGCCGAGCCGCGGTGCGGGATGTGCACGATGGTCTTGAGGTCGCTGTCGAGAACGTCCGGTATCGCCGAGATGTATTTGCCCCGGTAGAAGCTGTAGCTGATCCCCAGAGACTTGAGGTGCTCGTAGCCATCGAGCTGCTCGTAGTATGAATAGGTGATCGACCGGAACTTGGCCTCGTCCTCGGGCCGCAGGACCGGGATGCTGTCGCCGCGGAAGTAGCTGCCGGTCATCGCCACGACATGCGCCTTCTCGCGCACGAGCAGGCGGCGCAGGATCTCGCCCAGCCTGTTGTCGTCGCCGGCACTGACATGGTGGAATTCGTCGATCGCGATCAGGCAGTCGTCGAAGGCCTCCGCGCCCGTCGCGGCCTCGATGGCGTCGTAGGCGAACCGGAAGGTGGCGTGGGTGCAGACGATCACCTCGTCGTCGGAGGCCATGAATTCCTGGAAGGCCTTCACCTTCTGCGACTTCGATCCTTCCTCGGCACCGCTGACGCAGAGGTTCCAGCGCGGTTCGACATGCCAGTCGCGGAAGAAGCCGTGCGAGGTCAGGTCGGTCGACCGGAACGAGGCTCCGATCGAGGTCTCGGGCACGGCAACGATCACCTTGCGGACACCCTGGTTCTCAAGCTTGTCGAGTCCGAGGAACATGAGAGCCCGGGACTTGCCTGCGGCGGGTGGCGCCTTCAGGAGGATGAACTGGGCGCCGCGGGCTTCGTAGACCCGGGCCTGCATCGGCCGCATGCCCATGGCATTCGTCGTCTTCGATGTGCCCGTGCGCCCGTAGGCGACCTTTACCAGATCGACCATCACGCGGCCTCCTTCTTCAGCTTCTTCACCTTGGCCGCGTAGAGCTTGAAGAGATGCTCGAGGCGCTCGGTGTCGGTCTTGAACGGCCGACCGATATACATGCTCTCCAGCAGGTCGTCGTTCGCCCGGTGCGCGGCGCGAAGATCCTCCGGCATCTTGTCGGGATCATAGAGATCCGCGATCGTTGCCGGATGATGCTTGTAGCGGGTCTTGAGGATCGCGCGGGCGGACTGGGATAGCGCCTCGAGCTGGCTCTCGGTGAAGGCCGGGACCGGGAAGGTGTTCCAACCCAGGGTGTTCGAGTAGCGGAAATCGGACTTGAGCTTCCCGCAAACCGTCGCGATCCATACGAGGTGAATACGAGATGCTATGAGGGCAATACACCATTCTGGAGCGTCGTAGATCGCCTGGTTCAGGTTCGACGAGATCGTGTCGGCTCCAAAACGCGCGACCGGAAGGTATGGCCGCCTTTCAGAGCTGACGCTGGGAACCAAGATGGAATGATCGCGTGCGACACCTTGAATCTGGACAAATCGGTGAGGGCGATTTGAAAAATCCTGAGTAGAGGTTGCGGGACTCTCCAGCCGGTTGGAGGCTACCGCGTCGAGGCGCTCGGAGATGAAGCTCGATGTGCGGGCTTCATCGACTTGGTGATCTTCGATCCAGAGGCACCACCGCTCCTTTCCCTTGATTACTTCTTCCGACCCCATGTAGCGCCGGACAAGATGGCCATATCCGGAGCTTTTCAGCATTTCTGCTTCTGATTGATCCAAGATAAGATGCCCCCCGTCTCGAGGCATGTTTCCGAAAAGCATCTCCGGTAGTCCGAAGATACTAATACGCTCGGGGGTAACGAAGGAGTCGTCAGCATCCAGAAGATAGGCATTTATGTTTGCCGCTGCGTTTCGGACTGTCTCATCGAAGAGCCATTTCGGTCTGCCTGATGAGTTTCTCAAACCGACGACAACACACATAACCGCCGCATTTGCGGATGCGTTGTTCCTCCATTTGAAGGTCCTGTGTGCGAACGATATCTCCAGGCCGTCTGCCAAGATTTTCGGCCAAAGTGCGGGCACGGAGGCGCCTTGGCAGATCGAATTGGTTGCCACGAGAGCTGCAGCTGCGCGCTTTCCTCGAATGTATTCCGAAGCTTTCAGATACCATGCCGCGACCATGTCAAGCGCCTTATGACTTCCGGAAAAGTCACGGAAGGCGTGGGCAACGTCAGCCTTCTGGTCTGCATTCATGTTTCGTCCGCCCAAGAAGGGTGGGTTCCCAGCGATGAAAACCTCGCCATCCACGAGAGGTGAACAGACATCAGCCCAGTCTATCCGCAGGGCGTTTCCATTCCTGATGCTGGCCCCTACCTTTAGCGGTAGGGCTGCCGGCTTGCGCCCGAAGGCCTCACCGAACATGGCGTTCGCCTGATACTCGGCGATGAACATGGCGAGCTTCGCCGTCTCGGCCGAGAAGTCGGTGATCTCGATACCGTAGAAGTTCGTGATCGGGATCTGCGACCACATCTGGATCTGGGTCTGGCCCTCGATCTCGCCGAGGCGCCGCAGGATGCGGATCTCGCGTGCGCGCAGCTCACGATAGGCGACGACCAGGAAGTTGCCGCTGCCGCAGGCCGGGTCGAACACCCGGATCGCCGACATCCGGTCCAGCACCTTGCGCAGCCCGTTCGGCCGGTCCCAGGCCTTGTCGATCTCGGCATCGAGCTCGTCGAGGAACAGCGGGCCCAGCACCTTCATGATGTTTGGCACGCTGGTATAGTGCATGCCGAGTTCGGCGCGCGCCTTCGGGTCGGCCACGGACTGGATCATCGAGCCGAAGATGTCCGGGTTGATCTCCTTCCAGTCGAGGTCGCAGGCCTCGCGCAGGTAGCGGAAGGCGATCACATCGAAGCGCGGCGCGTCGATCGTGCCGGCGAAGAGTCCGCCATTGACGTATTCGAGGTCGTGACTCCAGGCCGGGAGGTCGGTCCGCTTGTTCTTGGGCAGATTCATCGCCTGGAAGGCGGAAATCAGGACGCCGTGGGCCTCCTCACCCTTGTCGCCGGCATGGGTGAAGATCGCGCGCGAGAACTGGTTCTCCGGGAAGATCCCGACATCCTCGGCGAACATGCAGAAGATCAGCCGCGTCATGAACTGGTTCATGTCGTGGCGCCGGGCATCGGTGGCCCAGTCGGGGTTCGCCTTTACCAGCGCATCGTAGAGTTTCGCGAGCTTGCCCGTGGCCTTCACGTCGACCGGGTTTTCCTCGGCCGGGCGATAGCGGTCCTTGCCGGCGGCGGGGAGGAAGAACCCGAAATGGTCGCCGATCTCCGAGAAGGCGCAGTGCAGCCGCTCGCCGCTCTTCCAGTGCTCGGCTGCGACTGTCTCGCCGTCGGTGGCGATCAGGATCGCCGGCTTGTGCTTCGCGGTCCGCTTGCTGCCCTTCAGCGCATCGAGGGTGGCCTCGACCCCCAGGGCGTCGGCCGGGGCGTAATGGAACTTGAGGTTCATCAGGACACCGCCCTCGATGTCCGACCTGTTTAGTGACCCGCCGCGGAGCTTCGAGACCGTGGCCTGGGCATTGTCGGTCGCCTCGGCGAAGGAGAACCCGAATTCCGCCGGATCGAAGGGAGCCTTGGCGATGGCCTCGAGGGCCTCGAAGATGTCTGTCGGGTTCATGCGCTCACTCGAAAAATCGTTGCTGAAATGAATATTGCTCGCGGCGGAAGGCGTCTCAAAGGCGGGCCTCCCCCGACGCGGCTGACCCCAGGGTCTCCAAGGCAAGAACCCGCGCCGCATGCTCGGTGCCGGAAAGGGTCTTGATGAACCTGCGATCGGCGGTGATGAGCCGGCGGTCCATGCGCTCGGCAAGCGCGAGGTAGACGCAATCGTAGATCGGGTGCTTGAGCGTCAGCGCGAGGTCGAGGGCACGTCGCTCCAGGAGCTCGTCGGCGTCGATGATTGTCACCGGGGCTGTTTGCAGAAACAGAAAGAGGTCGATCGCACGATCGTTGGCGAGGATATGTTTCGCCGCGAGGGTGCGAAGGACGTTGCCGGCCTCAATGCGAAAGAGGGCAGGGGCCACCATATCGGCACCCTGAAGGAGCTCTGCCTTGTCGCTGTCCTCTTCGTCCACGATCCACTTGATCGCGACGGAGGTGTCGACAACGAAGCTCTCGCCCGCTGTCACGACGCCTCGTCTCGATCACGATCCGCGCGCAGGATCTCCGTCGTGGTCGGGGCCCCTGGGACCAGTTTCACGCGCCTGGTGCGCGCCTCGGCGAAGAAGTCGGCCCTTCGTCCGGGGCGGAGGGCTTCCTCGAGGATCCTGCGATGCTCCGCCTCTGCGGATCGCCCCGCTTTCGCCGCGCGCTCCTTGAGGGCGGCGGCGATCGCATCGTCGACATTTCGAACGGTGAGTTGTGCCATGACGCGCATCCTGAATGCGAAATGATGGCACTATGAAGGCAAACCAGAGATCTGGCAAGATTTCTCTGGTTTCGGGGATACTGTCAGCTGATCGGGGTCGCGTCGCCAACCTTGATCCCAGTGCCCTCCAGCCGGTGGTAGGGCGCATCGCGAATATATGCATCGAGGTCGACTTTCGGTCGCTCGTTCCTCGGTGGACGCATCATGATGATGCTGGCGATCGTCACCAGGGCGCTGACGCCGAGCAGGCCACTCGCGACGATGATCTCGATCGTGAATATCTCGGTCATGCGGTCCTGCCCTCCATTGCAAGTGTTACCTGATGCTCGGCCGCCTTCAGCCAGCCTCGCGCCAATCGCGCGCTGTCCGGCCCCGCGCGATGAGGGGCGGGGCGCCGCTCTACGGTCTCATAGAGCAGATCCAGAGCGTATCCGTCGAACATCGCGAAGGATGCGTCGTCGAAATCTTCGACCGAAGGGCTCTCTGCACGCCCGGCGGTTCGGAGCAGGCGGTCCAGCCATCGTGTCTCGAACTCAGGGGCGTCAGAGACGAGTCGGCGGCCTCCGAGGATCTTGAAAAAGGCCTCGGCCACTTCTGTTACAGACGGCGCATCCATGAGCTCGGACACGGAAATGCCGTGGACAGATGCACTCTGCGGTGACCAGTCGTCTATCGCCCAACTGGGAGCCGGGCGTATGAGGGAGCACCAGGTGCGCACTTCTCCGCGCTCGAGCCACGAGAGTCCGATCTCGATGGGCCAGCTTGCTTCCGACAGACTCGATGCCTCGAAGTCCAGGATCGCGATTTTCTCTACGACCGCATCCATGGTCTCACTCTTGGCGCGCCGATGAAGGACAATGGCTGGCTCTTGTGGTGTTCGCTTGCTTCACCGCTCTACGAACGCGGGCGATATCTGTCAGGCGGGCATGAGCGGATTGCGCTTGAGACGGGCGATGGAAGGTTGAACGGACATCGCGCCCTTCGGGCTTGAGGGACCATCCGAGTGCCGTGAGCGCCTTTTCCGCGGCATCGCGTGCTTCATGCCGCCTGAGGCGATCCGTCACCCGTGGTTCAACATGTGCTATCTCGTAGTCTTCGCAGCTATGATGTCGCTGCAGTTCCATGCTGATAACCAGACCCGGGAATTCCGCATCCAGCCAGCTAATGACAGCGCGTGCATCATCATCAAGCCGCTGTGCGGCGTCGCGGGTCCGCTGCATAGCAAGCAGGTCCTCGGGTGA
Organism: Sulfitobacter aestuarii; assembly: GCF_042685005.1. Taxonomy (NCBI): domain Bacteria; kingdom Pseudomonadati; phylum Pseudomonadota; class Alphaproteobacteria; order Rhodobacterales; family Roseobacteraceae; genus Sulfitobacter; species Sulfitobacter aestuarii. The sequence goes on from NZ_JBHUMP010000018.1 coordinate 11,171, forward strand.
CCTCTGGATGGGCGATGTTATGGGTGCTTGGCTATCGTCCGGCATGGTTGGATCTTCGGTTGGTTCGCCCCTGTTCAGTCTTCTTCGAGTGGCGCATTAAGATCGATCACTACGCAAATCTTAATCTTCATGCCGCAGCTGAGCTTCGTCAGAATTCGAAATCGCCTGTCAGAGGTGGAGCCGTAGATCTTTGTCGTCAGGATCGTGCAGGCATAAGCGTAGGTACAGCAACAACTTTTTCCGATAGGTCGCTTGCAAGAGAGCGTTGGGGCAACGAACAATCTCATCACTTTCGGGTTGGAGCCAAGCCTCACTATATCCACGCAACATGAGAACCTCGGCCAGTTGCCGACAATTCTCATCTGTGAAGCTGTGTATGCCCGCGTCAGTCAAGGCCAAGCCTCGAGTAGACAAGGCTATAGGGTGTTGGTCCCGCGCTTGAACCTTTTCAAACACTCCACTCTCCAAGCCGCTCGCTACAAGATGCTGGGGAAGCCAACCTGCCAGACGGAGCCTGATGGCTTCCAGCCATCCGTTCTCTCGCCACCGAAGATCTATACAAACAAGATCCTGACTATTCATGCTGCGCTCCCATTTTGGGAGTGATCAGTAGCATGGGGTACGCGGGTGTGTCTACAGCCAGAGAGGCACCATGGCGGGCACACAACACACAAAGGAGTATCGAGAAATGACGAGAGCATTGGTCGAACTCCGCGTCCAAAGAGGTTTATCACAAAAGAACTTGGCAGCTTGCCTGGGTAAGCCTCCTTCTTATGTGGCAAAGGTTGAGCTGTGCGAACGGCGTCTGGATATTATTGAGTTTTGTATCTGGCTGAATGCATTGAACTTCGATCCGGCTGAATTCATTCAAAATCATTTACCAAAGCTGCCAAGAAAAATTCCTGAGAGCTCAGGGAGAGAAAAGGGAGCACATGGAGCCTAAATGCGCATATGAGAAAATTTGGATTTCGCTCGAGCTAAGATCACTATCTTCCCTGCAACCTGGTCTCGGACTTTACGTGAAATTCCCCGCAAGAAGTCTGGTGACTGATCTAAGTTTCGGATGCGAGCTGATCATTGCTCAGCGGGTTTAGAATTGCAGTTCAGGAAATGACCTCGAGCCCACTGCCCTGCATATCGTCGAACGCGATAGTCATGACATCTGGCAGAGAATGCCTCGACGATCTGATTTGCTGAAATGCCCTCCAGTCTTACTAACGCACGAAGGACATGACCAATGGCAGATTGCGCCTCAAGTGTCGATAATTCTTGAAATGCGAGCCCCGCAAAGACGGACGCAACGACGACATGGCTTTTCGGTTCGGCATTTGGGCCGCCCAGACATCTTACGAGAGAGCGAAATCCTTGCTTCGTGGCTGATTGATCAGCGTGGTAAGCTGCCAACAAAAGCCCGGGATTGACCGAAAGGATACCACAACCTTGCATAGCCAGATCCATCATACCCATGGCATGGCACTCTGTATCGATTGCATCGACCTCGAGCAGTTGGTCCAGTAGCGCATCGATCCCGACCGCGTGCAGACCTGCGATCTCGCATGCGACCTGTCGGAACCGAAGGTCGAGGGACAACACTGTTCCTCCCTCTCGAGTTGCCACGGAAATGGTGTCGAACTGGTTACCGAGAAGATCGGCCATTTGACGAACCTGTGCGTCTTTGAATTGGGGCATTCCTATGCCCACCGAAGTCACGCTGGCGCCAATCCTTTCTACAACATCGTCGATTTCATTCCGCAGCGAGTTGCGAGCATCCTCTGTGTGTATTGTGCGGACGATGTTCTCTCCTTCAGAGTGCAAGGATATCGCTTCTGTTCCGGCTTCGCCGGCGCGTTGTGCCCAGCCGCGTAACTCATCGACCGCCGATACCGGGATCAGGACGCATCCAAACGTGTCCGACACACAGGTAAGAAGGTCCAGCTTTGCGAGCACCCACGCCGTGATACTATCGAGCACGAGCGGACCACGTGCGTCTTTGCCGAGATGGACCCGTTCCGCCTTACGTTCATGCGGATGGCCCGTCGCAATGAAGAGGGTATTGCCAGACTGTCCGAGGCTGAAGGCGATTTCCGGCAAACTCGCGGGCGACATCTGCGCCAGAGCCCCGAGCGGGAGCGGATGATCCCGGTAGTTTGTGAAGAGCCGCTCGAAGAATGATCCCCTCTGGCGAATGACATCGAGTATTGGCTCGATATCATCATTGATTATGCGCATCGACTGGAAGGCCCGTTGGTCCGGGAAGCGAGCCTGGAAAGAGGTCGACAGTCTATGGAATAGGTGGAGTGCTTTCGGTTTAATCTCCGCCACCGTCCACTCAGACGGCTTGAGTCCCGTATCGGTCGTAAACCGACTTCCGACAGGCTGGCCTATCGCCGCAGCAACGATGGTATTTGAAGAGTCAAAGTGCTGTCGAGCCTGGTCTTTTTCGTTCGCCACGATGAATTCGAACGGATCACCATCGGGCCGCGTAAGGCGCACCCATGCTCCTGGTTCGACAACATTGTGTTGAGGGAGCTCTGGGGCGCGTTCATCGAACGCATCCATCAGCATCAATCCGAAGAATGCCAGACAAACCTCTGGATCGTCCTCATTCCGCGTGACGATCTCATAGGCATGATCGAGCACATCGGCGCGTCCGCGTCGCCACAGCAGTTGGATTAGATTGAGCTGGTCGCTCGGCTCTCCCTCCAGCTGTTCGACGGCGAACTCATCAAGAAGTTCATCTGCCCGTCGCTTCTGGTTGGATCGGACGAGAGCTTGCCAAAGCGCCAGAATGAGGTGTGCCCGGTTAGGCTCGAGGTCCAGAGCTCGTCTAAACCAAGGGACGGCTTCGCGCGGTTTTCCGAGGGCAACGAAAAAGTGGCCTCCAGCTCTTTGCAGATCTGCGTCGCCTTCAGCGTGACGACGTAGATTAGAGAAGAAGGTCTCTCCGGATTGTCGCGGTTTCGATACGCGAGCATGTGCAACTGCCAGTCGAAAACGCTCGTGCCCGGGCAGCTGAGGATCTATGTGTCCATCAAGAAGGTCGATGACGTCATCTTGCCAATCCAGCTTGGCTGCTGCTTCTGCGAGTTGGAACCTGAGGAATCTGCCGTCTGGCTGACCCAGATCCAAGGCTCGCCGAACAAACTTCGCAGCGATCTCCTCCATGCCAGCGCGCTCGCAGAGGTGACTGATCGTCAGCAACGAGGCGGCATCCTGCTGCTCTTCGGCGATAGCTCGGATCTTTTCCTCACCATCCGACTGAGAAGCCTCAATTGCGCGAAGTACCTCAAGAAGGGTGTCTATCGGGATTTCCGAAGGACGCTCAAGGTCCTCTGATTTCCTCTGGACAATGGATATGGCATCGAGCCAATTCCGCTCGCGGATGGCCCATTCCAATTGCATGATCGCTTTGTCTTCAAACGAAAGTTCGAACATGCGCTCCAATATATCTTTCCGCCCAAGATCAAGGGCCACTGCAGCGACAACTGTTCGGCTGGCTTCATCATCGATCAGCGCATCAATCATCGGCTCGATCAGTTCCATCGCTCGTTCGGGCAGGCTCGCGATCCGAAATCCTGTAATGGCATTTTGAAGTAGTGAGATATGTGTTCGGCGCGCAGGTGTCTCAGTCTCGAGTAACGTCGTCCAAAGATCTGCGAGATCCTCGGAAGCCTGCTTGGCGCGGCGCCGGACATCGGAGACCTGCGCCATGCTGGAAGATGACGAAAGCAGAACCTCAACAGCTTCATCAAGAACAGCTTCAGCGGCATAGCGCCTGGCAGGTCGCGAGTCTGGATATGCCGCGATCGTATCGCGCGCCTTCGCTTTCCAACCAGCATCACCACGAGCCCGGAGGATGTTCAGCGTGGTTAGCATTACCTGTTCGTCATGGCGAAAAGCGATCGGCACGTCATCCAAGAAGGAAAGGTCGGCTCCGATGGCACTGTTCGCCTGGATATAATTTATCCAATGGTGCGGCGTTTCCGGGTCTTCATTCAGAAGCTCTCGAGCGAGCTCGACCGCAGTCTGCAGCTCCTCGCGGATCAGGAAACCCGTGACGGCATTGCTGCGAATTTTCGAAGATGTCGGATCGAGCTCATAGGCACGAAGAAACAGAGCGCTCGCCTGATCTTCCTGCCCGAGGTGAATATGACAATTCCCCCTGAGTGAAGCGATTTTCGCATGCCACTCAGGATCATCCTGAATTGAAGGGCCACTGCTCTCCACTGCATCGAAGATTTCAAGTGCTGTGACGTATTTCCGTTCATCTATTAGCTTGCGCCCGGGTTGGAGAACCAGGTCACTGAAGTCGTTGCGGACCACCTCGCGGCGCGTGGTCTGCTCGACGATCTCCAGTCTCGTCGAAATTCCGTTCAGTTGCTCGGTGGTACCGGCTTCGAGTTCAAGCAGGCGCCGCTCCTGTAAGATGATCCGACCATCATGTTCGTTTAGTTTTTCAGATACATCCGAATGCCATTCCACCGTCCTGCGATCACGCTCGGAGGGAACTGCATGCCTACCCAAAGCTGTCAGCGAGCCGCCCACTACAGGGATAGCTGAAACAGCTGCGTCCACCCCTACCCTCAGACCCTCCGAGGCGTTCGTCATCTCTTCCGGCGGACGGATTTTTTTGCTCGTCATGAAACCCTTACTTTCCTGTGAATCGGCATGCGAAATTGACCCACTTAGGTGGGTTATGAGCGAGTAAAATTGACCCACCTGTTTTCGTTAACATCCGCACAGAAAGTGCGGAGGAAAGAGCAGGTGTTATTGATGGAAAGTGTATCGAAGATCCGTCTGTGGGTGCTGGTTGAAGGGCGCAGCATCCGGTCTGTTGCGCGGGCGACGGGATTATCGCGCAACACGATCAAGAAGTATCTGAAGGATGAGAGCCCGCCGAGCTACCAGCGCCGGGTCCCGCCGGTTCGCCACAAACTGTGCAACGGGTTTGATCTTCGGCTTCAGGACCTGTTCGATCAGGATCAGAAGCGGCCCCGCCGGGAGCGGCGGACGGCTGTGAGGCTTTATGAGCAGCTTGTGTCGGAAGGGTATACCGGTTCCTATTCGCCGGTTCAGCGATTTGTCCGCGATCTGAAGCGGGCCGGTGCCGGTTCGGGCGAGGCTTTTATCCCGCTGCATTTTGCGGCAGGTGACGCGCTGCAATTTGACTGGAGCGAGGAACGGGTTGTCCTGGGCGGTGTCGAGCAGAAGGTGAAGGTTGCGCACTTCCGCCTTTGCCACAGCCGCAAGCCCTTTGTCGCCGCCTATCCCGGCGAGAGCCAGGAAATGGTGCTGGATGCCTTTGTGCGGGCGCTGTCCTTTTACAGCGGGGTTCCGCGTCGGGTGATCATCGACAATCCCAAAACGATGGTGACCTATGTCTCGCGCTCGAAGGACCGGGTGTTCCATCCGCGGTTCCTGGCGTTGATGAACCACTATGTCATGGAGCCGGTGGCCTGCACCCCCGCGTCGGGTTGGGAGAAGGGTCAGGTCGAGAACCAGGTCCAGTTTTTACGAGGCCGATTGTTTGTTCCCATGCCAGCCTTTGATGATCTGGATGCGCTGAACAATTGGTTGCGGCTACGCTGTGAGGAATTGGCAAACCGGCTCCATCCCGAGCAATCGGATCGCACGATTGCACAGCTGTTCGAAGACGAACGCGCCGATCTGCGCCCCCTGGGGCGGGCATTTGACGGATACGTGGAAAAGACCGTTCGGGTTCGCTCCACCTGCCTGGTTCAATATGCCAGCAATCGCTACAGCGTGCCGTCCCGGTTCGCGGGGCAACATGTGTCGCTGCGCGCCTATGCAGGCCGGATCGTGCTGGTGTCGGGCCAGGATGTCATCGCCGAGCACAAGCGTCGCTTCACCCGCAACGTCAGCTACTTTGAGCCGTGGCATTACGTGCCGCTGCTGGATCGCAAGCCAGGTGCCTTGCGCAACGGGGCACCCTTCGTGGACTGGCAACTGCCCGATGCCATGCATCGGATCAGGGAGCACTACATGGTCGGCAAAGGTGGGGATCGGGAGTTTGTCGATCTGCTTCTGCTGGCCCAGGATCACGGGATCGAGGTGGTCGAGACGGCTTGCGAATTGGCAGTGGAACAAAGCACGCTGCGCCTGCCCGCCATCATCAATCTGATCAACCAGTTGGTGGAGCCGGTCATCACGCCGCTCAGCGACGCCTATACCTATCCGCAGCTGACCCTTCGGCCCGAGGCCGATTGCAAGCGCTATGAGACGCTGTGTGCAGCCGGGGCGGTCGCGGCATGAATGCCCTCATCGACCAACTCACCGCCCTGAGGCTGCACGGAATGGCAGCTTGCGCCCATGATTTGCTGTCCGCGCGCAAGCCACCAAGTCTGACCACAGCGATAAAGCAACTGATCGACGCGGAGACTGTAGAGCGGCGGGTGCGCTCCATCCAGTATCAAATGCGCATCGCGAAGTTCCCCCATCACAAGGACTTCGCCACCTTCGATTACGGTGCGGCCGCCGTCACTCAGACCCAGATCGAACCGTTCTGCTCGGGCCAGTTCACCGAAGAGGCACACAACCTCATCCTGGTGGGCGGAACCGGGACGGGAAAAACCCATATCGCCATCGCGCTTGGAACCGCCTTGATCAACAATGGCAAGAAGGCCCGCTTCTTCAACGCGGTCGATCTGATCAATGCCCTGATCAAGGAGCAGGCCGATGGCAATGCCGGGAAGGTCATCCGGCAACTGTCGGCCCTGGATTGCGTTATCATCGACGAGTTGGGCTATATCCCGTTCCCGAAATCCGGCGGCGCACTGCTGTTCCACCTGATCAGCAAGCTCTACGAAAAAACCAGCGTCATCATCACCACCAACCTGGAGTTCGGGGAATGGGTCGCTGTCTTCGGCGATGCCAAAATGACAACCGCGCTGTTGGATCGCGTCACGCACCACTGCGCCATCATCGAGACCGGTAATAGATCCTACCGCTTCGCACAGAGCAAAAGTCGCACAGAAAAATAACCATGCCGCAAGCAAAGCCCCCAGACGGACTCGCTATATGAGGGCGGCCCGCCTGGGGGCTTTGCCATCCGATAGGCGGGTCAAAATCAAACGCTGAACCAGGGTCAGTTTTGAACGCTCATTGACAGGCTAAGATAACAGAGTTGCGTCGTGTTGCACTTAATAGAGGCAAGCTGCACCCGTAGCTCTCATTTCCAAAAACCGTTTTTGAACTGTTCGCCAAACCGGACTTTGGCGCGCTTGCAGCGAAAGCCTGCTTCGTCCGCATCTTACCGGTTCGCGCATGGCGCAGCGAAAATCAGGTTCGGCGCCGGTTGAGGGTTCTGTAAACGGTTGGCCGTGACACGGAAAAAACTTCTGCCAGATCGCTGATGGAGTACTCACCGGTAGCGTGCATACGGCAAAGTTCGCGCTGTTGCTTTTCAGAAAGTTTTGGCTGCTTGCCGCGCAGTTTGCCCTTGGCACGCGCGATTGCCATGCCTTCACGGGTCCGCATACGGATCAGATCAGCCTCGAATTCGGCGAAGGTGGCCAGGATGTTGAAGAACATCTTTCCCATGGGATCGGTGGGGTCATAGACAGATGCTCCCAAGGCAAGCTTCACGCCTTTTGCTTCAAGCTGATCAGCAATGGCGCGGGCATCTGGAACAGATCGCGCCAACCGGTCGAGCTTGGGCACAACAAGCGTGTCACCTTCCCGCACGGCCGCAATGGCCTGATCCAAACCGGGGCGGGCGCGGTTGGTGCCGGTCAAGCCGTGATCTGTGTAAATGCGATCCGGGGCCACGCCGAGAGTTTCCAGAGCCTGCTGCTGGACGGTTAGGTCTTGGCTGTCGGTGGAGCAGCGGGCGTATCCGATAAGTGTGGTATTCATGGCCGAACTGTACGAATAAGGCCCCTTCATTGCAATTTATATCGTACCATTTATATGAGACACGCTTTGAGCCAGTTTTGTTGAAGGGTTGCCGCGGCGAGAAATCGTCCGCTGGTCGACCCCCTTGCGGACACCGGGGGGAGGCAGATCATGGATGAAGCGATGCGTCGGTTTGCCGTTCTTCAACCTCATCTTGAAGAGGGCGTTTCGCTAATCGCTGCCGCCCGCGCGGCCGATGTCCCTATCCGGACGGCACAAAGGTGGCTGTCCCATTACAGAACGGACGGGCTTGATGGGCTGTCCGCAATGTCCGTGACGATCTGCGACAGCTCAACCCGCATCGAGGGATGCATCGACCTGGCGCTCCACCCTGACCGGGTCATTCCGGAACCCGTGGGCAAGGACGGGATCGAGTTACTTGTCATCGATGAGGCCGAGCGCCTCTCCACCCAGAGCCTCGAACACATCCGCGATATCTTCGACCGCACCGGCATCGGTGTCATCTTGATCGGCATGCCTGGCCTGGAACGGAAGCTGGAACGCTACCCGCAGCTCTACGGCCGGATCGGCTTCGCCCATCACTACCGGACGCTGAAGGGCGACGAGCTGACCTTCGTGCTCACCCGTCACTGGCGCAAACTCGGCCTACAGCTGGACGACGCCGACTTCACCGACCATCAGGCCATCGCATCCATCGCCCGGATCACTGGCGGTAACTTCCGCCTCCTGCACCGGCTCTTCGTCCAGATTGAGCGCATCCTGAAGATCAACGAACTCTCGCTCGTCACCGACGATGTGGTCGAAGCCGCCCGTTCCACTCTCATCATCGGTGCCACATAACGCCGGAGAAAACGCGCCAGATAGCGGTGAAGGTCACACCTAGGTTGGGTAGGGCAGGCGGACAAAAACGACCGTTTTTGGCGCATAGGTTCTGTCAGGGGGGTTATGTCCGGTGTTCGGACACTGCGGACATAGTCGGGTTCCATGATGATCATTCTCGCGAGGAAGGCGCGGAATTGGTCCGGCCGGATGGCCTAAAAAGTGTGCTCGGTCCCTGGAATCGCGCCGCCGCCCTTGGGCTCTTGTATTGCAAAAGATTGTACTCGATTGATCCCCTCGCCCAGGATCAGGCATCCCTCCATCACCACCACGACTTCTGGGGTTTGAGCGTAGGGAGCCCGATACAACCGGTCAAAATCCACATACCCGAACTTGGGCGGCGCAGGCTAGTTTTCGACTTGGGCCGCTTCTGTGCTAGGCTGGGCCATCTGCAAAGATGTCAGGGGGGCCGACATGTCTGAGACAGCGGAAATCGCTGAACAAGCAAAGACTGAACGCCAAAGCATTATCGATTGGCTCCGCCGGGGCAACGAAGCCTGCATGGGTAAAGACCATATCCCTGAAGCCTGCAAAAGCGTGGAACCCGATCCCTGCACCGGCCCCGGTCCGAACACCGGCCCCGAGGCGGTGATCCCATTCCGCAGACCTTTGCCATTGACCAGGATCGAGTTCCGGGCACCAGAACCCGAAGAGCAGGATTTTACCGCCGCGTCTTCAGGATGCTTCCGCCTGCGGTCGGCCAAGATGTCGGTGATGACAGCACTCGACCTGGAATTTGAACAGCGCTGGTGGTTCCGAGCCCACCGCCGGGCCGCGTTAGCCACCACCGTGTCCCTGGCCCCGGGCGAACAGCTGCGGCTCACAATCGAGACCTCGCAACGCAAACACTTCGAACAAAAGACCTTAGATGAGGTCGAGGAAAACGACACTACGGAAAGCACTATAGTCGATCGCGACGTGATCAACATCACTCGCTCTTCCACCCGGAGCAAGAACTGGACTGTGAACGGAGGTTTGTCCCTGTCGATCCCGATCAAAGGCGCCGAAGTCGGCCTTAACTTCGGTGGCTCGGTCGCCAAGTCGTTTTCCGAAACCGCGCAATCTTCGGCTGAACAGGTCCGCGAAGCTACCGAGAAATCCTCAGCCACCCTGCGATCTCTGCAGCGGGTCGAAGTCAAGGAAAGCGTGGAAACCTACGAGGAACGGGAGCGCTCCCGCCTGATCCGCAATCCTTACCGCGACCGGTCCATCAGCCTCAAAGTCTACGCCCTGGCCAAGGACTTCTGCGTCGAATTCCTGCTCCTGCGCACCCGTCCCATGGTGATCTTTGAGATCGACGATATCCTGTTTTCCCGCGCCTTTGTTTTGGCCAACGCTTCGTTTTTGGAACAAAGCCTCCAAGACCGCCGCCTTTTGCTCGAGCTGCAAGAGGCGCTCGAAACTGCCACCGATACGGCCTACGGTACAGCCCTTGAAGACGTCGAAAGCCTTTCGCGGCTCGCCCTGCGCTATCTTTTCGACGTGCCGAATATTTTTAACGTCGACAGCATCAGCGGCACAGACGCCAACCCGCCAGCGACCTCGTTCAACGCGCAATTGTCCAAGGACGGCCTAAACGACGCTACCGAAAACCGGCTGGGCCTGATCTTTACCACCCTCAACTACTACTACGCGATCTATACCAATGAAGCGCCGTCGAACGACCGGCTTTACCTCTCTCTGGCGCTGTCGCTCGAAGCCGCGCTCCGACCGCTTTGGATGGGGGTCGAGGAAACCGACCAAGCGGCCAACGTCCTCGACGATTCGGATTTCACCGAAATTTTCCGTCGGCTCGGCGGATTTTTGTCGCTCATCGCAGGTTCCGTGCGCCCGCAGCTGCACCCTGCGGACGAAGACCGCGAGCGGATCGAACAGGCCCGCCGAGCCGAATTCGTCATCGGTCGCGTGGTCAGTCACCTACAATGCCACAGGCATTACTACATCGGCCTTTTCCTGCGGTACAACGCGGCTATGGGCGGCGGCATCGCGTTTCGCCGGATGGTCGAGGACCTGCTTGGCACGGCGACCCAGCCCCCCGGCCTCGCGGCCCATTGGGCAGAGCTCTTTTCGACCGAAGAGCTTTTCGTCAGCGACAACCAAATCATCGTTCCCGGGCGCTGCGCCTTTGACGAAGAGATCACTAAAGACGTGCTTGAGGAGTCCGACAAAGTGACCGACTTCACCTTTGGCCTGCTAAGCCGCTCTGACATCACGGCTCCCACCGATGGCGTCCATGTCGAGCCGGTTGAAGGTGCCTGCCGCCTGACCGACGTGCCCGACGCCGAGGCCCCGCCTTACCTGCGGATCGGTATGCTAAACGACGAAACCCTGCTGCCGCTCGAACCCGCCGAGGACGGCTAAGCGGGGGCGAAGGGCGTGGCCGAACAACGCTTTTGCGCGAAGGCCCGGAAAGAGGCCAAGGGGTACGACAAGCCCTCGACACAGCTTTTGTCACTTTTGAAACTGCCAGTGCGCGCGGGCGACACCAAGGCCATCGTCAGCCGCGTCGACCGCCTGATCGGGCTCTTTCTCGACACCACGCAAGACGAAGCGGCCAAGCTCCATGCGGCCCTGACCGACCCCAAGAACCCTCTCGGGCGCTTTTACACATGCGAATTGGCGACCAAGACCCGAACGCAGCTTTTGAGCCTCCTTCATCAAATTGCCAACCGGATCGAGATCAAACCCAAGAAGAAAGGTAAATTCGAAGGCGCCCGAGTCATCACGGTGATCGCTGACACCGATGTATCGCCGCTGGAACACCCCCGCTATGTCGACAGGGTGGCCGAGGCGATCAGCATTCGCGTCGTCTTGGCCGAATGGTTGCTGATCTGGCGTCACAAGGGCCGAGAAATCGTCGCGGGCATCCCGCGCAATCGGATGGGCGCTCCGTCCCCGCAGACCCTGCTTTGGGCTGTCCAAATCTTCGACAGCGAAGAACTGGCCAAACAACAAGCGCGGGCGATGAAGTCCTACAACCAGATCCAGGACGATGGCTACGAGCCCCAGATCATCACCTTCTACTACGGCCCAGGCAACACCATTCGCCCCACCCTTTACACCCCCGTCACCGCTCCACGACTGATGGACGGTATCAAGATGTACATCGACGACGGCCACCTTCTTGAAACGGTCGAGATGTATTCGGCCTATTACGAGGTCATCAAAGATTTCGTGAACCCGACCTTCCTCGACATGGATCAAGAAGGCAACATAAGCATCACCGGGCCACCCAAGTTTCCCAAGGTTCCCAAGCTCAACTGGAAAGGTCTCCGTCGGCTCTTTCGCTGGAAGCAAAAGCCCACGATCAAACAGCTTCTCAACCGGCTCAATTACAAGGTTGCCTGGCGTTCGCCCAAAGGCACACACGAGGTTTACGAGACCGCCGCAAACCAGCTGATCGGTTCATTCGATGCACTTCAGGCGTTTAGGAAATCCAAAGCGGCGGCCGGTAAATACAAGGGCTGGCATCGTCATCACATAGTCGAGGACCGACACCTCAAGGATCTCGGAATCGCCGATTTATTTCCCGGGCGAAAGGACCTGCCCTGCGTCATGCTGCCCGGCAAGCCCCATTCCGACCGGATCGCTGGAGCCCTGACCCGCGCACTAGCCGAAAAAAAGCCCCTTACCGACCTCGACGTCTTTAACGCCTATGCCTTGGCCTACAAGGAGCTTGGCGATTACACCGGCGGCGGGATCGGGGCAATCCAGAAGGAACTACGCCGCGTCGTGGGCAACATGCTCGGGTTCGATTAGCGCGGAAAAATCCAGCCTCTTGGCGAGGGGCGGGCCCGCTGCATCGGGGTTTACTAAAAGCCGATCGTCTCCATCGAGCCGCCTTGGACGACTGGTCCGAAAAAGCCGGACCACTTCACTCAACCATTTCTGTTACGGGCGATAACGAACCGTTTTTGCCACAGCCTATGCCGGAAACTTCGCTCTTAGGCGGCAGGTTTTAAGAGCCGCACTTCTGGTTGCAATCCTCCATCGCCTAAAGCGCGGAGACCCCGATCACCAGCGGATGCAGCGCCAACAAAGCGAGAAATCCGCCCACTCCCGCAAGGAGTCGCCACACAGCGCCACCCCAGGAGCCGGGCGCGTGGATAAGCGGCGCCTGCCTCACGGCCGCGTTTAGCGCCTGCCAGCGTGCTTGCCCCATCTCGTGCTGTTTGCGTCTGTTGATCAGCGCCCGGCCTGCGATGGCAAAACCACCCAACACTCCGAACATCAGCACATGTGCCAGTTCTCCGTTCGACAGCAGATGCAATCCGGACCAAAGCGCCAGCGCCAGTAATACCGGATGCCGTGTCAACCGCACGATGCCCGGGTGCTGAGGGTCAAATTCCTCATTGCGCGTACCACCAAAGGAAAACGGATTGGGTCGCGCTGCCGCAAAGGCGATGATCAGACAGACTACCAGCATCCCCAAATGCACCACATGCCGTTGCCAGACCATCTGCGGCCATAGCGAGACGAAAGGCGCTTTCCCTGCAGCCCAAATCAACATTCCGAGCATCACGATGGACAGGATCGAATAACCGATACCAAACCTCCGCGCGCCGATCTGATCGCTGATGCGCGACTTCACTTCCGGCCGGACTGGAATGGAATGGGTCGCAAAAAACAGCGCGAAAACTCCTGCAAAGATTAGCCAACTCATGACGATACCTCCGATTTCGGACGCCACAATGCTGGCCCGTATGCCAGTACGAAACCAACGAAAGCAAGCAACCACAGCAGACCCGAAATACGGGTAAGCTCCGGCCAAAGCGGTGCGAGGCTGCGGGTCAATGTCGCTGCGATGATGCAGAGGTAAATTGCTACAGTCACCGTATCCGCGCGCAACGCCTGACCTGTGTGGCCAAGCGTCGCGCGCGACATCACCGCGAGTGTCATGGTCCCGAGCGCGCCGCTCATCCATAAATGCTGCGCTGCCGCGCTGCCAGTGCCTCCGGCAAGTTGCACAAAGCCAAGGGCAAATGCGCCAGCAGGGATGAAGGCGTAGGCAAAATGCAATATCCAGACCAAAGGATCACGCGTCGTTTGCAGCGGCTGCCAACGCGCTTGTCGTGCCAGATGTCCGAAGCCAAACAGCAAGAGCGCGCCGCCGGTATAGACTCCTTCAGGGAGCAGCACCCAAAAAATAAGGACAGGCAGACTTACAAGCAATGTCAGTTGATCGAACCGTTGCATCGGTGGCGCGGGTCGGGCTGGGTTTTCGACCCGCACTAACCAATTTCGCGTAAAGGACGGTATGATCCGCCCGCCGATCACCGCAATCATCATGATTGCCGTGGCCAGTCCCAGCCGCAGCCCGAACCCTTGTGCCGCCAGTTCTCCACGCAGCGCTTCAAGGTGGAATAGCCCATTGGCCAGCGCAAAGACTGTCAGCAGGGCGAGCACGATCAGGTTACGCCAGTTCCGCCCGGCGAGAATCTCACGCAGGATCACCGCCCCCAGCACCAGTGGGAATGCCAGATCGAGTACCGGTGCCACAGCGCTCGGCAGAGCGGCCGAGAAAAACACCGCTGCGCGACCGGTACACCACAGCGAGAACAATGCCGCCAGCCGCCAGCCGATAATCGGAAGGCGGCCAGCCCAATTCGGCACGGCTGTCAGCAAGAATCCCGCCAAGACAGCGCCCAGGTAGCCAAAAAGAAATTCATGGGCATGCCACGACACCGGATCGAAACGGCTCGGCAGATCAATCTGACCTTCCAGAACCAGCAGCCAAAGGCCCATCGCCAAGAGCGCCCAAACCGCCCCGAACAGGAAAAACGGCCGAAACCCATAGCTGAACAGCGCCGGTCCTTGCCAAGCGCGCCTCTGTTCGGCGGTAGATTGCACCATTACCTTTGCTCCACTGTCTTTCTGCTGCGACTCAATGGTTGGCCTTCTTGCATCTCGATCTCCAGGGCGCGTTCTCTCTGCTCTCCTTTGATACGCTCACCTGGCGCCCTTCGGGAAGGTCGAGTTTACCTTAGCTCAATGTTCCAAGCGATATTTTGATGCGCGGAGTTCCACGTCCGGCGATTCAATTACTTACCTTCAGCAGATTGCTTTCCACCTGTCAGCGACGCCCCGCAGACAATCGCTTTGTAAGCCCCTGAACCCTTAAGTATAGTTAGATCAATCTTGTGCAACCTTCGGGATCGCCCTGACAAGCGGGATTAACGTCATGAGACTGGAAATTGATAATTCAGACATCCCGGTTCTCTGCCGCGCTTGCGAAGCCCGCCACGGGGGCATTTGCGGTGCGCTCGATCCGGCTGAACTGCTGCGGCTTGGCAAGATGACGAGCCGACAAAGGTATCCGGCGCGCACCATTCTGCTCACCCCCGGAGAACACACCGAATATTGCTCAAACATCCTTAATGGCGTGGTCAAAGTGTCGAAACTGCTACCTGACGGACGCCAGCAGGTGGTCGAGCTGCAATTCGCGCCAGACTTTCTTGGCCACCCCTTTGCCGCGGAAAGCAACGTTTTTATCGAGACCGCATCAGCAGTCGAACTATGTTCCTTCCCGCGCCATATGCTCAAGAGCATGACCGCGGAATCGGCCGCGCTGCAAAACCGTCTGCACCGTCAGGTGCTCCGGCAGCTGGACCAAGCGCGCGACTGGATGATGACGTTGGGCCAAAAGACGGCCGCCGAGAAAGTGGCGTCTTTTCTTATCATGCTGGCGGGCCACCTCCATCCGTCGGAGGCAGATCGCTCGAAGAGCTTCGACCTCACTCTGTCTCGCATGGATATCGCGGATTTTCTTGGTCTGACGACGGAGACCGTAAGCCGCCAGTTAACCGCGCTACGCAAAGCAGGCGTGATCCATATCGACAAAGCACGCCATGTGTCGATTATTAACCCTCAGGGTTTACGGGCGGCTGCCGCGCAATGAGGCGCATAGTTTGTCGGCGCAAGGCGCTGCGGTACATCGGCAAGTTCACACCGGTCAAGGGCCGCATGACGATGCAAGGGTTGCAGCACCCCGCGGAGAGAATAGCCAAGTCGGTCCGCGTCACTTTGCATCGGATTTTATGCAGAGGCGATTATGGCGTCTGACAGAATTCCAGCGTGATCTTCGTCTTCCAGGGCCTCCGCGCGCAGACGGTCGGTAGGCGGATACCTCCAGCGGCCAATCGTGTCGTTATCATTGCCCTGCTGTCGTTTTGCTGCGGCTAATCACAGTGCCATCTTCGGCACAGGTCAGCCTGACGCGGGTGCCGACATAAAAGAACGTCAGCCGAAAACGCCCGGCGTCCTCGTCTTGTCCGGTCTCGTACCGGCTGATGATCTCACCGCGTCGCATTCCCTCATGCACCGCAGCGGGTTCGAGCCCCAGCAGGGGCCCGAGGTCGGCCGCGTCGATCACCGGTTGGCCCTCTTGCATCTGGATTTTCATAACGCCTCCGTCTGGTCGGCCTTGTTCATCATATGGCGGATATGCCTTGCGAAGAAACATTTCCCAATTATCCACGAGAAAAAGCAGGGGACGCGCCAGACTTTCGTGCAACAGCTCGGTCGACGCTGCACCAGAGGACTGATCGCCCTTGGCGGAATCCCTCCGCTGCGTGGGTCCGATGAATTGGCAAGACGCCCTCGGCTTCGGCTTCCGCGCGCAACCAGTGTCGAAATGCGGCGATCCGCGCGTCATCTGCGCGGGGTTCGGGACAGGTGATCGCATAGATCGACATTGGGAGGGTTGTCACGTCGAACAGGCGCTGCAATCGGCCTGAAGCGATGGTGCCCCGGACCACGGCGTCGTAGGCCAGCGATACGCCCTGATGCTGCTCGACCATGGTCGTCGAAAGCTCGCAGTTGGGGTAGGTTGGCCCGGGCGGCAGGTCCGCGCCGGGAATACCCGCCGCGGCGAACCAATCGGGCCAGGCATCGTCCGTCTCGTCGTAGAAAAGCGTGAGGCGCAGCAGGTCCGCCGGGTGGCGCACGTTCTCGCGCTCCCGCAAGGCAGGAGAGATCACGGGGTAGCGTGCCGAGGCCATCAGCGGCTCGACGCGCAGGCCGGGGGTCGGTCGGTCGGACCATTGGATCACGACATCGGCGTCGTTGGTGGCGAAGTCGAGCGACGGCGCGCCGTTCGAGACGCGCAGCCGGATGTCGCGGGCGAACGCGAGCCTCGGCAAGCGGGGGACGAGCCAGCGCGCCGCGAAGCCCGGTGTCGAGAGCACCCGCAGGGTCCGCGGCGCGGCGCGCACGGCCTCGGTTTCTTCGACGAACGCATTCAGCAGGTGGGTCAGCTTTCCGGCATAGGCCTCGCCCGTGAGGGTGAGCGCGATCCGGTTGCCCGACCGCTCGAAGAGCAGCGTGTCCAGGAACCCTTCCAGCGCCTTGATCTGGTGGCTGACCGCCGAGGGGGTCAGGCACAACTCGTCCGCCGCGGCCTTGACCGACATGTGCCGCGCTGTCGCCTCGAAGGCGCGGACGGCTGCGAATGGAGGAAGCTTGCGTCCCATCTTTCTGCCTGAACTGAGCTCACGCGAGCCTGAAAAGCGATCGTTCGGAGCCATGCGGGAACGAGTGTAGCATCGGAACACCAAATCTCAAAATGACCTGCCGGAGGGACCGATGCACCGCTCCCGTCTTGCCGTGGCGCTCGCCATGGCCCTGATAACCCTGTGCCCGACGCTGCCGCGTGCCGAGAACGTAACCCATGCGTCGGCCAGCCAGTGGCAGCACTCGGACAACATGACCACGCTCGTTTCTTCGCTCGACGCCTGGCTCGATGCGCAGACGGACTGGCCACGCCGCGATGCAGACCCGCGCGTCCGCCTCGTCAGCCTTTGGGAGGCTGCGGCGCGCCAGGGTGGGACGGCGAGTTTCCAGCGCGAACGTCTTCGCGGTCTCTACGACCCGGACCGGTCGGAGATCCTACTGGTGCGGCCGTGGAGCCCACGAAAGGCCGAGGATGTGGCGGTGCTGCTGCACGAGCTCACGCATCACCGGCAGGCGCCGCAACACTGGTATTGTCCAGCCGCACAGGAGCTGTCGGCCTACCGGCTGCAAGAGAGATGGCTTTCGGAGCAAAGGCTGTCGCTCGACGTGAACTGGGTGGCCGTCGTGCTCGACTCCGGATGCACCCCGCGGGATATCCATCCCGAGTGAACGACAGGATGGCGCTGCAGAAAACCTGTGACGCGCTGCAACGCAAGGAAGGTGAACGCAGGCGGCGGCGTTTCTGCCATTCTGATCACTTCTCCGGTTCCAGAGTATTTGGGACCTACATCACCTGCATCCCGCTCGGGATGGAGCGGTGCATCGGCTACGCGACGATTCTTCGCTGCGTGCGAGGCGATCACAGACGCCAGCATCGGGCCGTCCGCAAAGAGGCGCGTGCGCTGCACGCACAATATCGCTCCGGGGCGTCGCGTTCAGTTTGGCCCCCAGCGAGCCTTTTCTTGACGGGGTCATGGCCACCGAAGACCCCACGACGGTGTGCGTCTCATCTGGCGGCTGGCGGCTCCGCAGAGCAGGCCTCGCATCTGGTCCACAACCGGGATGGGCCTCCATACGGTCGTGGTCTCGGCAGTTGAGAGGCCCGATGAAGACTTCCGCTTTCGAACTTTGCTCTCCGGGGCCCTGTGGTTCCACCGCCAGATGATCTCGTCCAGGTTTCGCTGTAGGTGCTTTCGTCCCAGACGGTGATACACGCCGATCAGAGCTCGCTGGACGACCGCATTCACGGCCTCCACAGTGTTGATGTGCGCCCCGGTCTTCGTGTTCGCATACTGGCGCTTGTTGTGCTGGATTGTATGGTGGCTGGCAAAAGATGCCCCGATCTTTCCGTAACTTGGGTTCTTGTCGGTGATAAGCGCCGAGGTCGGGTCGATCCAGGCTTCGATGATGGGCTTCATGGTGCGCCCTTGAGCATTCGGGATGAGCACGGCTCGCGCCTGACCGTTTCGCGCCGCAGCAACGAGCGCAATAGGTTTGCCTGTTCCTCGCCCCCGCTTGTTCTTGACCCCATGGCGGAACTTCGGCTTACCGCCGACGAAGACCTCGTCGACCTCGACCCCTCCCGACAGTCGACCGGCAATGCCCTGCCGATCATCTATCATCTCGCGGGTCGCATGGCCAAGCTTCCACGCGGTCTTCTGGTTCACGTCCAGAATGCGCGACATCACGACCGAAGAGATGCCCTTGGAGGAGGTCAGCACGAGGAACATCGCGGCGATCCAGGTCCGAAGATCCAGCTTTGTCGCGTGGAGCGGCGTCCTCGTGATGACGGTGAACTGGCTGCGGCATTCCCTCTCGACGCACTGATACAGGCCGGGGCGCACGGATGCCCCGCGCAGCGGGCGCGAGCTCAGGCTGCCGCAATGTGGACGGAACCGATCATCGCCCCAGATGGCGTTCTCGAGGACGAGCCGCGCGTGACGTTCGGTCGGCATCTTCTTCCAGACATCGCGGACGGACTTCAGTTCGGTGATCATGGAGTCGCGCCGCTTCAGGGGGAACCCAGAAAATTGGCTGATTTCTCCTAACCGGAAGCGACTACGTTATGGCGAAGCCGGGACCTTCGCGAGGCAAGCAGGCTGAGCATTTCCGAAAGCCCTGCTTTTTCTCGTGGATAATAGGGAAACATTTCTTTCGCACGCGATTACAGCGTTCAGGAAGATTGACCCACCAGTGCCAAGCCCCGGCCCGCCACCCATCTTAAGATCAGCGATTAGACGGACTCAACCCGTAGCGACGGCACACTTCGGCCGTCGGCATGCCCGCTCTTGCTCCTTGGATCATCCCGATGATTTGCGCCTCGGTGAAACGGCTCTTCCGCATTCGTCTGCTCCTACAAGTTGGCGCAGACGCTACATCACGGCGAGGGATTTCGCGGGGAGGTCAACTGGCGTTTCTGATCCCGTTCGTTGCGGTGCAAGTGCGACCCGTCTTCCCGATTGAAGCTATCCTTTTATGTCCTGCAGGAAACTCTGGATTTCTTCTTCTTTCGTCAGGCCTGGCTGCGTTTCGCCCTGGAGGTCTTCGTCGACGGTCCAACCGGGTTCAATCCCCGTCATGTTGGGAAGCTCATGGGCGATCCCCTTGTGACAATCAATGCAAGTCCGATCACCAGGCAGCAGATAGGTGGTATGGATTTCGGCGGCGCGGGGGGCTTGGCGCGACAGGTCCATCGCTTCGGCGGCGTGGCAATTGCGACATTCCAAGCTGTCATTCGCCTTCAGCCGCGCCCATTCGCGTTTTGCCATCACGAGCCGGTGTTCGAGAAACTTCTGCCGTGTGTTAATGGTCCTGAATATCTTGCCCCAGACCTCTTTTGATGCCTGCATCTTGCGTGCGATCTTGTCGGTCCATTCATGCGGGACGTGACAGTCCGGGCATCCAGCCCGCACGCCGGAGCGGTTCGAGAAGTGCACCGTGTGCGACAGTTCCTCGAAGACATTGTTGCGCATTTCGTGGCAGGACACGCAAAATTTTTCGGTGTTTGTCACTTCGAGAGCGGTATTGAACCCGCCCCAGAAAACGACGCCGCCAATAAATCCGCCAAGTACCAGGAAGCCAAGGCCGAGCGTGGCGGCCGGTGTCCAAAGAATGCGCCAGAACCAGCGAAACGGTTGCAGAATCCATCGCATGTCATTCACTCCCCGCGCCAGCCGCACCCAGTTCCGACATATCGGTGAAGGTGTTGCCGATGGCGGGGTCGATATCAGCCTGCGGGACATGGCATTGCGTGCAGAAATACCGTCTCGGTGAGACATCCGCGAGCATCTGGGCGTCGCGCGTCATGAAATGCGTGATCGAGATCATCGGCGCGCCGGAGCCCTGTACGTTCTCCCGCCGGTGACAGGACATGCAACGGTTGGCGTTGACGGACAGCTGGTAGCCTTCGATCGAATGCGGGATCACCGGAGGCTGCTCGGGGTAAGCGCGCATCTGCCGCACGTCGTCGGTTACGTAGCGTTCCAGCGGGGCCGCGGGAAGCGATTTCATCGGGTCGGGCTGTGCGCCGGAAAGCTTAGGCACGCCTTGTGCCCCTGCAAGTCCGGCGCAGAGACCGGCTGTAGCAAGCGTCACGTAAAGAAGCTGTCTCATCACACCGCCTCCACGCGCACCGCGCATTTCTTGAAATCCGTCTGTTTCGAGATCGGGTCGGTGGCGTCCAGCGTGACCTTGTTGATCAGCTGGCTGGCATCGAACCACGGCACGAAGATCACGCCGGGCGGCATCCGGTTGCGACCCCGGGTTTCCACGCGTGAGCGGATCTCGCCCCGACGCGAAATGACCCGCACCTCCATCCCCTGGTTCAAACCGCGCTCGCGTGCGTCGATGGCGTTCATGAAGACCTTGGCGCCGGGGAAAGCCTTGTAAAGCTCGGGCACGCGCATGGTCATCGATCCGGAATGCCAGTGTTCCAGTACCCGCCCGGTCACCAGCCACATGTTGTATTCGTCGTCCGGGCTTTCGGCGGGCGGCTCGTAAGGAACCGAGAGGATCACGGCGCGACCGTCAGGCCGTCCGTAGAACTCCACGTCGCTGCCCGGCTTCACGTAAGGGTCATAGCCCTCCCGGAACCGCCACCTCGTTTCCCGTCCGTCGACGACGGGCCAGCGAAGCCCGCGCACTTCGTGATAGACATCGTAGGGCGCGAGGTCGTGGCCATGACCGCGTCCGAACTGCGCATATTCCTCGAACAGGCCTTTCTGGATGTAGAAGCCGAAGGCCTCCGCCTCGCGGTTCTCGTATTCCGCGTCGATGTCCTCCAACGGATAGACGTCCACATTGCCATTGGCAAAGCAAACGTCGAACAGCGTCTTGCCCTTGTACTCGGGATGCGCGTCGAGGATCAACGCGGGCCAGATCTCATCGGTGGTGAAGCGCTTGGAAAACTCCACCAACTGCCAGAGGTCAGACCGCGCCTCGCCCGGCGCATCGACAAGCTGGTGCCAGGTGTGGGTGCGGCGCTCGGCATTGCCGTAGGCGCCTTCCTTCTCGACCCACATCGCCGCGGGCAGGATGATATCGGCTGCCAGCGTCGTCACCGTGGGATAGGCGTCGGACACCACGATCATGTTGTCGGGGTTGCGATAGCCCTGATAGGTCTCGTTCTGCGTGTTGGGCGCGGCCTGCAGGTTGTTGTTCACCTGCACCCAATAGAAATTCAGCACCCCATCCTTGAGCTTCCGGTCCTGCAACACCGCGTGGAAGCCCGGTTTGGTGTTGAGCAGACCATGGGGCAGTTTCCAGATCTCTTCGGCGTGATGCACATGTTCGGGGTTCGTCACCACCATATCGGCGGGCAGCCGATGGGCAAAGGTACCGACCTCGCGCGCAGTGCCGCAGGCCGAGGGTTGCCCGGTCAGCGAGAAGGGCGAATTCCCGGGCTCCGAGATTTTCCCGGTCAGCAGGTGGATGTTGTAGACAAGCTGGTTGGCCCAGACGCCGCGCACATGTTGGTTGAAGCCCATGGTCCAAAGCGACATCACCTTTTTGTCGGGGTCGGCATAGATCTCGGCCAGTTCCTCGAGGAACCCCGGCTCAACGCCCGCCAACTCGCTGACGTAGTCCAGCGTGTAGGTCGAGACGTGCTCCTTGTAAGCCTCGAAATCGCTGTTCGTCATCAGGCCAGGATTGCCCGCGCCGGTGGCCGCCATCTCAAGCTCGTGTTCGGGACGCAGACCGTAGCCGATATCGGTCGCGCCAGTCTTGAAGGTCGTATGCTTGCCGACGAAATCCTCGTTCACACGGCCTGTCTGGATGATGTGGTTGGCGATGTAGTTCAGGATCGCCAGATCGGTGCCTGGCTTGAACACGATAGGAATGTCGGCCAGATCCATCGAGCGGTGGGTAAAGGTGGACAGTACAGCGCATTTCACCCCGGGCGTGCCCAGCCGCCGGTCGGCCAGCCGCGTCCACAGGATCGGGTGCATCTCGGCCATGTTGGAGCCCCAGAGCACGAAGGCGTCGGCATGCTCGAAGTCGTCGTAGCAGCCCATCGGCTCATCGATGCCGAAGGTGCGCATGAAGGCCACGGCGGCCGAGGCCATGCAGTGCCGCGCATTGGGATCGAGGTTGTTCGAACGGAAGCCGACGCGCATCAGCTTGGTTGCGGCATAGCCCTCCATCACCGTCCATTGGCCGGAACCGAACATGCCGATGCTTTCGGGGCCCTTCTCCTTCAAGACCTTCTTGACCCGCTCGGCCATGACGTCAAAGGCCTCGTCCCAACTGACCGGCTCGAACTCGCCGTTCTTGTCGAACCGCCCGCCGGATTTGCGCATCAAAGGCGTGGTCAGCCGGTCCTCGCCGTACATGATCTTGGACAGGAAATAGCCCTTCACACAGTTCAGCCCGCGATTGACTTCGTGCTGCATATCGCCGTGGGTGGCCACCACCTTGCCTTCCTTGACGCCGACCATGACGCCGCACCCGGTACCGCAGAAGCGGCACGGCGCCTTGGACCACTTGATCTTGAGCGCCTCGACCCCGCCTTCCACCGGTTGCGCCCGCGCATCCTGCGAGATACCTGCGGCACTCGCGGCCAACGCGGCGGCCTGCGCCTTGAGCAATTGTCTGCGATTCAGGTCGAGTGGCATGGGGGCTCCTCCCTTTCATCAGGCTCTTCGGCGTGCTCGAACACCATATTGGCGACGAGCACGCCGGGCATCAGGTTGATCTCGGTCAGCCGGTCACCCAGGTGTCCGGTACTGTGTCCTTCGATGGTGATGATCAGGCGCGAGTCATCGCCGCCATGAACCTCTACGCCCTCAAGCGTCTCTACGCGCGCACGTACCGCCTCCCGGTCGTTAGGCGCGACGCTCACCACTGCGGACGAAACGTGCCAGCGGTCCTCAGCCATCCTCGGGCTCCTTCTCGATAGGGCGGATTGCCTCCGCAGGACAGACCGACACGCAGGCCGCGCAGCCCGTGCATCGAGCGGCATCCAGCGAAGGCAGAAAGGGCACCCCGATCCGGGGTTGCATCAAAATCGCATCCTCGGGACAGGCGTCACGGCATGTCATGCAGGTGACTCCGGCCTGCGCGAGGCAGTCCCCGGAGATCTCCATCACGTGCGACATCGTCTTTTGTTCGCCGAAGACAGCCTCCGGACAAGCATCGGCGCAGCTTCCGCAGAAGGTGCATTCGCCAGCGGTCGTATCCAGAGCCACACCATCGGGTGCGAGCCTGACCACCTGCTCGGGACAGGCCGCGACGCATTTCTCGCATTGCGTACAGGCGCTGAGAGTTTCCAAAGAGACGCCTGGAGGCCGGGGCCGGAACGGCAGTGGCCGGGGGCTGCCACGAAGAAGGTCGCGGCGGGAAATCTCCTGGCGGGCCGACAAGTCGCTAATGCCCCGGCGGGCCCGGAGGTCCGGCAATGATCTGATACATCCATACGAGGAAGCCATAGCCGCCGACGACGCCGACGGCCGCAACGGGCCAGACTCCGAAAGCCAATAGCAGAAAGTAGCCCAATTCCTTGCGCCGTGTTTGTTCGCGCGCGGGTGGCGTGGGTTCGGAGGCTGGACTATTCGCCAATTCGACCTCTCCTCGCTAATGACGAGAGGGCAATCTCTCGCAATCCGATAACCGGAGCGTAACAAAGCCCGAACAGCATTTCAATTGAAGCGGTTCCCCCTTAAGGCGCCGAGCGGATTGTCGTGGTCTCCGACAATGGCATCGTCGATGCGATGCGGCTTTACTTCGGCGCGACGCACAATGCCGTCGAGGGCGCGGGGGCGGCGCCCTTTGCCGCCTTGATGCAATAGAAAGAGCCGATAACAGCCCGCCGCGTCGGCTTGGTCGCCAGCATTGTTCTGGTCGCCCCAGATCTGAAGTCTGTCGATCAACTTACGTTAAGTAAGATATGGAGTTGCCCCCAATCCGTGCGTCCAGGCGGTATTAACCGGGGATTTATGGTATTACATCAATTTCCGACGCTTCATTGCCCAACAAAGCGGTTAGATCGTTTTGCTGCCCCATGACATCCGCTACGCTGAAGCTGTCTAATGTAGCGAAAAAGGCTTCTTGCGCTTCGGCCAAGGGGCCTCGCAGCCCGCACACAGGCAAGATAAGACAGGTTTTGTTGCCACCAAAGCATTCTGCCACCGGCGCCTCTCTTTTTAATGCGCGAAGAACCGCACCGATGCTGATCGTCTCGGCTGGTTGGCGAAGCGTAAGCCCACCGTTGCGACCGCGTTCCGAGCGTACAAATCCTTCTCGCGCCAGCTGCGTGGCAATCTTCGATAGGTGGTTTTCCGATATGCGGAAGAGCGCGGCGATTTCAGAGGTTGCCACACGGTCAGGTGCCCTCACCGCGAGAGTGATGAGGATGCGCAGGGCATAGTCGGAAAACTTGTCGAGTTGCATAAGATATATATTTAGCATTTGCATTGCGCATTTAGAAGGGGCTACATATTGCGCATGCAAAATGCCCATTATGGAGGTTAACATGACGTTGTCAGAAGCATTCCTATGGCCCGGTACGAAAGTCTGCGAACGGCTTGGGATTGATCCGGAGGGCGAAGCGGGCCTGATCCGTTGGATGGTCAATACGCTCGTTTACTTGATCCTGAGCCTCATCTTCGTCTGGATCTTCGCGGTATGACAATGCCGCCCCGCGTTGCGGTGACCGAAGCACAGATTGATCGCGTGGTTTCACGGTTCTACACAGCCGTACGTCAGGAGCCGACCTTAGGCCCGATATTTGCATCTCATGTGTCCGATTGGCCCACACATGAGGAGAAGATTGGGCGCTTCTGGCGCAATGCCTTGTTATTTCGTCGATGCTATGACGGAAATCCGATGCAAATCCATAGCGCCGCGGGCAATGTACAGGCGGACCATTTCCCGATCTGGCTGACCCTGTTTGACGGGATATTGCATCAAGAACTGCCACCGGACCTCGCTCAAAGCTGGTCCGCGCTTGCGCACCGAATTGGACGCGGTCTGAGTTATGGTCTTACCCCCAAGGATCTCGTTAACGATATCCCGCGATTGTCGCTGCGCTAAGTGCAATTTCTAAGCCACTTTGAGCCCAATTTTGTCATGCTGGAATTCGCCGATGCGCATCGACTGTTCCGGGAGATCGCAGAAGAGACGGGCGCCTGGGAAGAGGTCGCTGGGGAGTTCCTGTTTGCCCTCGGAATCCGATCCCATGGAGGAGATGTGCGTTCCCGGACGGACCCATTCAGCCTCGAAGAGCGGTTCGGTGGCCGTTGTCGCGGTGACGATGATGTCCGCGGCCCGGACAGCTGTTTCCGCCGCTGCGGCCTCGACCGGCAACCCCGAGCTGCGCAACCGCTCGACGAAAACTTCGGTGCGGGAGGGGTCTCTGCCGACCACCAGCAGGCGGGACAGCTTTCGGACGCGCGCGACAGCCTGCGCCTCGTAGGCGGCCTGATGGCCGGTTCCGAACAGGGTCAGGACTTCGGCATCCGGGCGCGCCAGGGCATCACTTGCCACCGCATCCGCCGCGGCGGTGCGGAAGCAGTTGACGGCTGAGCCTTCAACCAATGCACCGATGCGTCCGGTGTTCTGATCGATCAGCAGGATGGTCGAGGCATGGCGCGGCAGACCGCGGGCATCGTTCGTCGGGAAGTAAGCGCCGACCTTCAGCCCGGCCAGTTCTGCACCCGATGCCGATTTGACGGTGAAACGGTTCTGCGGATCGCTGCCGTGCGCAATCACCACCGGGAAACTCGCAGCACCCGGCGCGACGGCGGCGATGAAGGCGTCGCGCACCGCCTCGAAGGCAAGTTCTGGCGTGACGATGGCGGAGGACTGCGCTTCGGTGATCAGGATCATGTCTTTCTCCTTACCAGCCGCCGAAACGGGGCCAGGTCTGCATGGCGCCGTCGTCCTGTGGCAGCACGTTGTAGCGCTCATGTTGCGCGGCGGTGGCGCAGGCGTGGTTGGG
Organism: Sulfitobacter aestuarii; assembly: GCF_042685005.1. Classification (NCBI taxonomy): domain Bacteria; kingdom Pseudomonadati; phylum Pseudomonadota; class Alphaproteobacteria; order Rhodobacterales; family Roseobacteraceae; genus Sulfitobacter; species Sulfitobacter aestuarii. The sequence continues at coordinate 37,812 of NZ_JBHUMP010000018.1, forward strand.
CAGGATGCGCAGGCGCGTGCCCACGGGCAGGTCCGGCATCGGCCCATCCGCGCCGGGGCGCAGCGAAACGATCCCGTGCTCCTGATTGGCGCTGCTCACGATCAGATCGGACAGGACGCGGCCGTTCTCGTCGCAGACCAGACCATAGCCCTGATCCACGTCCTGCGCCGCCGTCCCGCGGTCGCGCGACAGGGCCATCCAGCCAGCGTCGATCATCGTCCAGCCCTTGGTCGGCTGATGCCCGATCACGGTCGTCAGCACGCTGAGCGCGATGTCATCCACGGTGCAGACGTCGATCCCCGCCATCACAAGGTCGAAGAACATGTAGACCCCGGCCCGCAGCTCCGTCACCCCGGTCAGGTCGCGCGCGGCATGGGCGGTCGGCGTGGACCCGACGCTCACGACCGGGCATGGCAGACCGGCATCACGCAGACTCTCCGCCGCGGCGACCACAGCCTTGCGCTCCTGTTCGGCGAACTCGGCATGGGAAGAGGGACCGCGCACCGAATAGCTTTCGCCCGCATGGGTCATCACACCGCGCAGGCACCCACTGTCGTGCAGGATGCGTCCGATCCGGATCAGTGCCGGGTCATCGGGCCGAAGCCCGCCGCGATGGCCATCGCTGTCGATCTCGATCAGCGCAGGCACGTCCGCCTGCGCCACGGCCTGCGCCTGCGCCTCGCTATCCAGGATCACCACGAGATCGCAGCCGCGGGCCCGCAGCGACTGCACGCGGCCCAGCTTCTGTGGCGCGATCCCGACAGCGTAGAGAATATCGTCGTGCCCTGCATCGTGGAACACCTCTGCCTCGGCCAGGGTCGAAACCGTGATCGGGCCGGGCACACCGCCCGTCAGTCGGCGGATAGCCTCGACCGACTTCGCCGTTTTCGCATGCGGGCGTAGCGAAACGCCCAGTCTCTCTGCATGCTCGGCCAGTCGTGCAATGTTTCTCATCATCCGCGTCTCGTCCAGCAACAGCGCGGGTGTGGGCAGAGCATCAAGGCTCGAAAGGTCAGGCGTCATCATCAGGCAATCCTCCAGCAGTGCCGGAGTGTTAGCACCCAAAGCATTCGCAGCATATTCCCTTTACATGACCCTGCCCGCGGTTTCGCAGCGGCTGACGCTGCTGGAAACCCGCCTGCGTTTGCGACTCACCGAGCGCGGTCGCGGACAGCAATAGCTCCCGTGTGGACGACTACACCCACAAGCAGGGCATCGAGGAGAAGCCGCCGAGCTGATCGGGCCTACCCATGACACGATCACAACCCTGCAGCGTTGCTGCGAGCAGCACTGCAAGAAGGCGTATTAAACATCACAATATTGCTGTGTAATTTTTTTCTTGATTAGAGATTTATGATAGTGCAATATTTCCACATTGCACAAAGGAGATTCCCATGCGGATGACATTCCACGCCACCGAACGACGCACACAGCGCAACTTGCCGCTGGATATCCTCCGGCTCATCCAGTCCTACGGAGAGCCGGTGCATTCACGGGGCGCACTCTCATTGATGCTGGATGACGCGACAATTGACCTGATCGCGGAAGGCGATCTGCGTCGCCGCCAGTCTCTCAGCCGCTACCGGGGAGCGTATCTTGTCGAATCCTGCAACGGCACCGTCATCACAGCCGCGCGGCGCAGTCGGCGCCATCGCCGCCACTAATCCAACCCCTACGGAGTTCCGAAACCTTGGAACAAGATCTTTCCCTCGCCGTAACCCATCTCGGTCGTATTTCTGGTGCACTCGCTGCCAATTTGCTGGACAGCCGAACCATGACCATCGCTCAAGACGGTGTCCTTAGGGTCGCTTATGCGCCCTTCGACTATATCGCTCGCAACGCCAAGGTTGTGATCGTGGGCATCACGCCAGGCCGGGTACAGGCAACGAATGCCCTATCAGCCGCTCAAAGCGCTCTGGAAAAAGGAAAATCTGTCCCCGAATCCCTTGCCGAGGCCAAGTTGACCGGCAGCTTCAGCGGCCCCCTCAGAGCAAACCTCGTGGCGATGCTGGATTCAGTCGGCGTGGCAGAGCATCTGGGCGTCCAGACCACGGCCGACATTTTCCGCCCTGGCTCACAGGATGTACACTTCACGTCTGCCTTGCGTTACCCGGTCTTCGTGGATGGTAAGAACTACAACGGCACCCCGGACCTGCTCAAGACGCCGCTCCTGCGCAAAATGGTCGAGACTCATCTGGCCGAAGAAGCCCAGATGCTGCCCGACGCGCTTTGGCTTCCTCTTGGGCCGCGTCCCGAAGCGGCTTTGCGGCATCTTGCAGGACAAGGACTGCTCGACCGAAAGAGAATTTTAAGCGGACTGCCGCATCCCAGCGGAGCAAATGCTGAGCGCATTGCCGTGTTCTTAGGACGAAAGTCACCCGAACTCGCTTCGCGGCAGACAAACCCTGCCAAACTGCTGAGCGCATTCAATGCGATTGTTGCGCAGATCGCCGCATTGAAAGGAGCTTCGGCATGAACCAGGCAATGAACATTCCGAACGACTGGTCCGAGATCGAGGTACAAGTTCGTGACGCGATCATCGCGATGGCATCAATCCTCCAGACCTTCGGCCCGCAGGACGACGGCGCAACCGTCGCCGCATTTCTCGGCCAGCCGGTCGAGATCGCCGAACAAAGCTACATGAGCGCAGAAGAGATCAAAAGTATTGATATCACCCGGCATGCCCTTCATGGCCACGCACGCGCAGCTTGGTGCTATGCTTACCAACTCGACGGATGGGAAGATTTCACTCCCGAACATGGGCACGAGATAAGTTGTGGCTTGCTCAGTGGCGGCTACGCACTGACGGACAGTGAAGGCGAGCCGACCGGCCTCGATTTCAGGAATGATTCACCCCTCCGACGAGTCTTTGAGACGGCCTTCGCTCGCTGGTACTGGACGGAATACGACAGCGACCTGACTGTCCGGCAATTGTCCCTGCTGTCGAACATGGCGGAAACGACCGTGCGCTCTTCCCTCAGTAAGGAGGGGTTCAAGCTGGCCTCCCCGAATATCGTGGACAACGGGTCATCCTACACGCTTTCGGCCAACGATGCCCTGCAATGGCTCAGCCGCCGTCGTGGTTTCATTCCGAATGCTGCCGGTCCATCCCCTGACCGCCATCATATCGCGATCCGCGAGACGCTTGCTGATTTGTCCATTCCGTTCCCGATCGCCGTAAAGCGATCAGCCGAGCTTGCCGGTCTCTCGGGCACGAACGGATCAGGGATAGACCCAGAGTGGTATGCCGGACTGATCGACGGACGCGCGGTTGCTCCTGATGTGAAACTCCTAGTCGCTCTGGCGGGCGCACTTGATGTTCCACGCGCTGACTTCGCCGCACGGGGAGTGCAGCATCTTCTGGAGATCGACATGGGCTAAGACACCGCAGAGGCAAGAAGAGAAGGGCGTTCCTTGGCACTCCTTCCTCCATCAGGCGCCCGCTCTACCTTTGACTTTCATCGTCATGTCAGCAGTCAAATAGCAAATTATCCCTTATACAGCACTGTCAGCATCGGTTGCCACACGGCGGATGACGGGATCAACAGCGCGACGGTCAGCAGCGTTGACATCCTCCTCAATCGAGGCATCGTTTCGAATACCGCGCGTAGGTCGCTGCCCACATTTACTCATACTCGCCTAACAAGTCATTCAGCATCGCCGAGTAATCGCGACCAGCTTCGATGGTCCCGGCCTGAATATAGTGCTTCTCAGCCGTTCCATGGCTCGACTGTGCAAGGAGCGGACGGATCAGTCGGGCATTTTCCGGCGACCGGCGCGACAGACTTGTCGCTGCCGCATCCCGAAACAAATGGGGGTAGATCCGAATGCCGAGCTGCCGCTCGGTGATGTCGGCAATGCGCGTGCCGAGATAATTCAATGCGTAAGGTCGGCCCCGGTCACTGACCCAGAGGAAATCATGCGCAGCACCACCCCGGTGGAGAAGCCAAGGGCGCACCATCGTGATGTAGTGACGAAGCGTCGCTGACAAGATTGGGGGAACACGTACCTCCCAAGGGTGTCCGTTTTTGGTCATGTCGCCGGTTAGCACGATATGAATATCGGAACCGATCACCATCACAGACCGTCCCAATTGCAAATGACCAAAGGACCCCCGACGCATTGGCAACAAAGAGAGAAAGGCGAGCATGGTGCCGTCGCGAAACCGCTTGACATCGCTTAGGGAGTGAGGAGGATCCTGCGAAGCAGGACCGGCAAGCTCCAGCCCCGCGCGCAGCAGTACAGCGCTGTCGAGCACACGCCCATTCTTGCGGTCAGAGGTGCTTAAAGATGCCGCCCGGCGCAGGCTGCGCCCCAACTGCATTTGTCGTGACCAGTCCTGATCCGGAGCGGCGACCTTCAATATTCGAACTGTGGCATTGATGAACATTTCCCGACTTGCTGTGCTGGTATGCGCGAGAGACTTTGCCCAGTCGAATAGGCGCTCTGCAGTTGCTCTGGGTGCCGGAGCGAGAGCCAACGTAGCGGGCTGGGTCCGATGGAGCCATTCCAGCCAGCGCCCATAGTGCAGACACAGGGACTTCTGGGTCACAGGCCTTAATTGTGAGAGCTTACCACGGTCATCCAGAGGGCCTCCCGGCAGCAACAGGCTGCGCCACATCTTCTGATCTGCCATTGGCCATTGGTCAAACGGCATGTTCACAGGACGGGTCATGAACCTCTGACCCCATCGATAACTTCGGCAAACAGACGCGTGGCCGTATCTGCCTCGAAATCGGCGTAGAGAGCCAGGGTCTGGCTGACGGCGGCATGACCCAGCAGGCGGCGTGCGGCTTCGTAAGCGCCCGGGTTTCGGTCGAGCCACAGCATCGCAGCCATATGGCGAAACAAATGCGCATTCATATCGATGCCGATCTCCTTGCGAAGGCACTTTTTGATCCGCTCTCCGAGATGTCGAGGCGACATCGGTCCGCTGCCATCCCGTTTTGGAAAAAGCCAGCGGGAGCGGGCGGTGCAGAGCGCTGGCGAGCGAGATGCCAGGTGGCGGTCGATCATGTGAATGACGTGCGAGGGGAGTTCAAACTCAATGCCTCGCCCGTTCTTGACCTCCGAACCCGCGAACGACAGAAAAACGCGCCCATTTCCGGTGCGTTGCAGTTGCTGCTCGATATCAATGGCTGAGAGGTTGCCGATGCGGACCGGACAATATTGCAGGATGGCTATCGCAATCCCGATTTCCTGATCAAGAAGTGTTTGTCGGGTATGGAGCTTGGGCTGAATTGTGGTGCAGAGTTTGTCCGGTAGCGCGTACAACCGTTGTAGCGTGGCCTTGTCTCGAAGCGGGCGCAGGCGGGCTCGGTTCTTCTCGGTCATGCCCTTCTGTGGCGGCATCTGCAGTTGGTCGGTGAGGCGGGTGAGCGCGGTAAGGTCCTCCTCGGAGACGCGGACATAGCGGCGCGCCAGACCGCTCAAAATTCCTGCTATATGCTCAAGGTTGCGGGTGACCGTCTGCCCGCTGCTTTCCAGCATCAGGCGAAAGCCACGCTCTGCGTTTATGGGTTGTACGAGATAGGCGAGGTCAACGATGTCGGCGGGCGGTGTGCCATGGCGGACCAATTGTGACGCGAACCGGATAAGGTTTTTGCGATAGGATTCGACAGTCGACGGCCGCAAGGGTGACGTTCGGGCCAAAGGGTCGAATGGGTCGGGCGCCTCGAGGCACTGCCCGTAATGGGCGAGGTCATCTTGGAAGCTCTTCGGAAAATCTGTTATGACCAAGCTGATCCGTTTCGACCGGATTGGTAGCGTCAGTAAGTTGGGCGGCCACGCCGGAAATTTTCTCACTGCCCTGTTCCAGCTGGTGATTGCGCTACGATAGGCACCGTCCGGAGATTTGCGGATCTCGTTTAGTTCTACGGCTGCGAGAAACGCGGATGCGTGGGCATCGCAGACCATGTCAGGTGCTATTGAATGGCGGCTCAGGAAATAGACGAACCGTGACAATGCGAACTTCAGGCCGGGATCGTCGGAGCTCAGGATCATTTTCCAGAGAGCCTGCCACTCAGGCGAAAGATCACTGAACCGGTTCTTGCGGGTTTCGACGATTTTGCAGCATACCAAGGCCGCGCGCGCGTCACTGTGCGCATTGCTCCATGATTTGGGGCGCAATCCCAAAGACGCAGGTTGAACCTGTTCGAGGCGTGGCTGCAGCCATTTAATGTCGGCGGGTATGGTGTTGGGAGAACGGTTCAGCGCCTTGGCGACACGCCGCAAGCCGGAGACCATGTCGCGGCGGCGGGTGCAGGAGAGGGTGGGGTCTGCGCCTACGGCGTCGATGACATCTGAAAAATACGGGGTGCCGATCCTGACGAATGCTGTGTCCGGATCGAAGTTTCCAATCTTGTTCATCGGGTGGTGCTCCTTGTGACTGCAGGTGTCTCGGGTGGACAGGAAAGGACAAAAGGTCAAATTCGGGAAAACAATAGCACAAGATATTGAGAATCTTTGCCGGTACTGTCTTCCCGAAAGATCGTTAACTTGTTGACTTTAATGGACATTGAGTGACCTATGCGGTCTCGCGCGCAGCGCCTTGCGATAGCGCTCGCGGGCTTCCGGATGGACGCCCAAACGGCAATTCTCCACTCTGATCCACCGAAGAATTTTCCCCGGCGACCTTCCGGCGGCGTAACGCCCGGCAAGCGGATGTAGGGAGAAATTATAAGCGCTCCTCTGGGTGTAAGCAGAAGATCTGCTCGAGCGATCGCGCTGAAAACAAGTCGAGAGGCAACCCCCTTCAGACCCGCGATCACTATCCGTCCGTCTGCATTGTGAGTCCCTTTCGGGGAGGCCCTCTTCCCGAGGAAGCGCGATCCAACTGATACTATTGTACATTTATGGACTACACGCTCTGTCGCCCCAGCGATGGCGATAGGCCGCGTGGTCTGCCGGATGGATGCGGATGAGCCGACCGGCCGGTCCTATACTCACAACTTTCAGCAACCCGGCAGCGATCGCGCGCCTGACAGTTTTCTCCGAGCACCCATCGAGGGCTGCGACCTGCTTTACTGTCAGCAGGGTTTCGGCAGGGGCTGGTGTTTTCGGCATCATTGTTCCTTCACGTTTCACAAAGCTGCCTGCCTCTGACGCAAAGGCAGAGCCCGCTCTTACCCCCGGAACGCGGGAGCTTATGGAGAATGGAAACAAAACGGGATCAGATCCGGGCCCGTTCGGGCGGGCATCCGAGACTGAAACTGGCTAAATCGAACGCGCCCTATGTCGTGGCAAACAACGTACCGAACTAATACCTTTACTTCACTCGATTCTCAAGTATCTGATAAAATTAGCAAATCTGCCAATTCCTCCACCGAAAACATTCAATAATTTCGGCAAAACTGCTCCGCTATTCGCAGTTCTGCCAATTCGGTGGTGATCCAAGCTGACCTGACCCTGCCTCGCGCGTCCTGCAATCCGTTCTGCGAACGCACGAGCAGATGCAGGACAGCGCCGCGACCGATGGGGTCGGCGGCCGCGCCGCTCACCGTTTCCTCAGCTAAGCCGTCTCAGTGATGACGCTGTCTCCGGTGCTGCTACCCAGTCGCTTGGATGCCTACAGCCGCAGGCCTCTCTCAGCACCCCCGTATTTGTGAATCATGTTCCTCAAACCGCGTTGAGGGCCGACTAATTCAGCAACCTGTTAGGGAGCGGTTGATCGGGCCGATGTCGGACGCAGCCCGTGACTCCGGCAATTGGCGTTCTCATCCTCGAGCGCCTTCAGCCTGGCCGCCTCAGACACTTCCATGCCGCCATACGTGGACTTGAGTTTGTAGAACGTCGCCGTGCTGAGCCCATGCCTGCGGCACACCTCGGCCGTCGGCATGCCCGCCTCTTGCTCCTTGATCATCCCGATGATTTGCGCCTCGGTGAAACGGCTCTTTCGCATTCGTCTGCTCCTTCAGTGTTGGCGCAGACTCTACATTACGATGAGGGATTTCGCGGGGGGCATGTATGAACTGCCTTCCCCTGCAAGCGATTTTTCGATGCACCTTTAACCCTGCTTCTATGTATTCGGCCTGTTCGCGGGGCGTACATGCGCCCCTGACCAAGATGGGAAGTCGCGCGGCTTGCGTCTCATTAGGTCATCGGCACTCTTAGGCCATGCCCCCCGCCAGACTTGCACTCCGCCGATCAGGTCGTTGGTCCATCTCCTTTTCGCCCGCAGATTTCTATGCTTCCGTCTCCACTCGAGTCAGTCACGCGGCCACGAGAGCACTCGGTCGGTAGCGTTCGCCTTTGGTCAGCACCGCCCAGGCAATGCGCGCCAGTTTGTTCGCCATGGCGACGCCGGCAACGTTGGCATGCGCTCTTGCCTTCAGCGCATCGACCCATCGTGCCAACGGCGTCGACCTGTCACGGACAAGATGCAGGACGGTCCGCGCACCATGGATGAACAGCTTTCGCAAATAGCTGTTGCCATGCTTGGAAATGCCGATGAGGCGCGCCTTGCCGCCAGTCGTGATTTGTCTAGGCACCAACCCAAGCCAGGCGGACAGGTCCCGCGCCCGGTGAAAACTGCTCCCATCGCCGATAGCGGCGACGAGCGCGGTGGCGATGGTGGGGCCAACGCCGGGGATCTCCATCAACCGCCGCATATCCGCGTCTTGGCGCGCATGGGTCCGGATCTCGGCATCGAGACCGGCAATGCGTTCGTTTACCTCGGCCAGTTCGGCGGCCATGTCGGACAGGATTCGGATCATTCCTGGCATCAGGGAGGAGACGTCATCTTCCAGCAGCCGCCTCAGTTCACGTTGAAAGACATGTCGGCCGGTGCCAATGCGAATACCTCGCTCCATCAGGAAGCCACGAGCCTGGTTGACCAGGCGGGTCCGGTTGTGAACAAGGCGCTCCCGTGCCCGGTGCAATGCCTGAAGATCGAGTTGCTCCGGCCGCTTCAAAGTCACGAAGGACATGGTGGGGCGCGTTGCGGCCTCCGCGATGGCTTCGGCGTCTCGGTCGTCGGTCTTGTGGATCTTCACGTAGGGCCGGACATACAGGGGCGACATCAAGCGCGGGTCGTGGCCCTGCTCGACACAGAAATGACCAAGGTGATGGGCCCCTCCGCAAGCCTCCATTGCCACGATGCAAGGTGGGAGCACCGACAAGAAAGCCTGGAGCCGATGTCGTTGAACACGTTTACGCAGGACAACCGCGCCACCCCTATCAAGCCCCGCAACGCTGCAGGTCGTCTTCCCCAGATCAATGCCAAGTACTGCGATCTCCATCGGAATGCTCCTCTCTCTCCGCTGTTTCCACAACAATAGCTGCGGTGTTGGCGGGAAGGCAGTTCATCCCATTAGGTCAAACTTTCCGATCGGACCCCTCAATGCGAGATCAGGACAGGAATGCGAGACCTTTTCAGGATCGTCTTGGTCGTGCCGCCGAATAGCTCCTCTCGAAATGCGCTGCGCTCAAAAGCACCCATAACCAGAAGGCCGGCATCGACTTCGTCGCAATAGGCGAGAATGTCCTCTCCGACCGAACGCGTCGATTGCTGGCGCCGGACCCGTTTCGCCTCGATACCGTGACGTGCCAGCGTCGTGACGACATCAATGCCCTTCAGCGGACGCCGCACATTTTTGCCAATACTGAGGACATCGACGCGCTGCTTTGTCTCAAGGATCAGCATTGCATCGTTCAGGGCGCGTGTCGCAGCGCGCGCGCCATCCCAGGCAAGAACCGCCGGGCGGTTTATGGTCCCGCGGTCGAACCCTGGCGGCACGACGAGAACCGGTCGCCCGCTGTTCAATGCGATCCGCTCGGGATGTAGACTTGCGTCCACCACGTCGTTGACCACGTGGCGCCCCACGACCGTGATGTCGTACAGGCAGGCATATTGCGCGACCGTGCGATCAGGTTCGCCCGGCAATGTGATCCAGTGCACCTTGTCGCGCGGTGCGTCGCCAATCAGTCGATGAAAACCTGCACCGATCCGATCTTCATCTGCGCGTACTGATTTCTCGATGATCTCCCGCACGTTCTCGGGCACCCACGAACGCTGCGCGAAGCGTTCACGGCTTCCTTCATGGGCAAGCAGACCGGTGATATGCGCCCCATATTTCTGCTGCATATGCACGGCCGCTCTCAGCGCGCCTTCCGAACTTTCCGAGCCATTGAAGGCCACGAGGAGGTTGCTAATGCCCATCACGCTTCCAGTTCCGCTTCGATTGCCTTGTTGGGTGCCGACCTTCTTGGGCGCGAGAAGAGAATAATCACGCCTAGCGATACCGCCAGGAAAACAAGCGACAATGGGCTCTTGAACAGGAAGAATGGATCGCCGCCTGAGACGGCAAATGCTTGTCGGAAAGCCGTTTCGAGATTGCCCGCCAAGATGAAAGCGATGACGAAGGGAAGTGTTGGAATCTTGAGCTTTCGCATCGCGTAGCCCAGGAGGGCGAATGCGAAGGCAAAGTAGAAGACGGTAAAATTGGTCTCCTGCACATAGATTGCTGTGAGTGTCAGCAGCAGCACAATGGGCAGCAACACCTGCTTGGGTACCCGTGCCATAATCCCGCAGGCTGCCATAATCTTGCCGCCAATTATCCAGTTCAAAATGTTAGCCAGCATCATGGCGGTGAAGAGCCCGAAGGCGACAACGAGTTCGGGGTTCACCTCTTCCGTCGTGAAGCGGAAGACGCCGGGCCCCGGATTGAACCCGCCGATAGATTCCGCAGCGAGGATGAGGAACACCGCGCCCACGTTGCCCGGAATGCCGAGCGACAGGACCGGGATCAGGTTGGCGCCGGAAACTGAACTGTTGGCCGCTTCCGTCGCAGCGATGCCCTCGGGGGTGCCGTCACCGAATGCGACTGGTCCTTTGTGCATTCTCTCGCCCGACGAATAGCCGAGTGTCGCGGCCAGTGTGGAGCCGATACCGGGAAGCGCGCCTACCATAGTCCCAATTACAGCGGACATGCCAATGAAAGGCATTAGGTGTCGGCGCTCACTCCAGCTCAGCCGCTGGTCGCCCTCAGTAGTGGGCTGGGTCACTATATCGGTCCGGCGACTGCGCCACATCTCCTCAAAAGCGAACAGGATTTCGCCCAGGATCAGCACCCCCAGCACCGCCGTAATCATGGGAATGCCGGAGGACAGTACGTCGGTTCCCAACGACAACCTGGCATAGCTGTCCTGACCCGAGCCGATCGTGGCGATGAATAGACCCAGAAAGGCGGCGATCATGCCCTTCATCGGCGAGGCGCCCACGACCGCTGCAACGAAGGCCAGTGACAGCAGGATCAGTGCCGCCTTCTCACCGAAGCCGAGATACGCCTCTACCAACACTGCCAGAAATGGGGCGCAGGTGAACAGGACCAGGTCCGAGAACGTATCTCCGGAAACTGAGGCAAAATGCGCGGTACGCAGAGCCTTTCCTGCCTGCCCCTTCCGTGCCATTGGATATCCATCGAAAGTGGTCAGCATCGCATCCGGAGTGCCTGGCGTATTAAACAGGATGGCTGGCACCGCGCCGCCAACCGTTGCCCCCTTCATGACGCCAACGAGAAAGCCTAGCACAGGCAACAGCGCGTCAGGCGAAAACCCAAAAGTCGACAGCAGGATCGGCAATGATACGGCCATCAGAAACGGACCTGCGAGACCCGGTGTGGCACCACCGACAATTCCGAGGATGAACCCCCCGAGAACCATCAGCAGGGTAAGAGGAATGCCGATTCCGAATAGCTCGAATGCAGCGGGTCCGGCGACGACAGCCATGATCCCGGCCCAGACGTATTCAAGAACACTCATCAGAAATCACCATTCGGCGGAAGAAGGATCGTGTCGAATGGCACATCAAAGATGAAGATGAGAACAAGAACAGCGAACAACGACGTGATTGCACGGTTCAAGGTGATCTTGCCTTCGATCAGCGAAGTAACTCCGAAGACCATCGTAAACCCGCCGAGGCTGTACCCGATGTACTTCCAAGGAGGTGTCGCGCGCATCTGACGATAGGTCACCGCCTCGTCCCCGGAGGGACCGAAGAGCGTGAGAGCCAACGGCCCGGCCCAGTACATCAGGACGCTGGAGACCAGCATTATGGCGACAAATAGCAGAAAGAATACGCCGGTGTGTACATCCAGCGGTGCTGCAGACGCGGCAGCCGGTTTCCTCAACCACGACTGCAACAGATGGATGAAAGCGCATATCGCGATGGCAATTGCAGACGCCATCGGCAGCAATGCGTCGCCGATGTAAGTCTGGCGGCGAAAGGTGTGCACAGGAGGCGTTTCGCTGTCGAGCGGCACCCAAACGAAGGCGATGAAGAGTGCCAGTGCAAGGCACACCAAAGCAATCGAGATCTCGTATCTGCGGCCAAGCATGGTCCCCTCCCTCTAGCTAGGATCAGCGGCACGGGCCGACTGTTGTACAGGCCCGCGCCTGTTCCCTGTCTTTAGGGAGACCGCCCCTGCCTCTCTTCGAAACCGAGGGTCGGAAACGTTCAAGTTTCCGCTACCGGAGCACTCATTTCGGATGTCTCGTGAAACGTCCGTCATGGCATGAGGATTCCCGTGTCACGTCCCAGCGCCGCCAGTTCAGCAGCGACGGATCTCGCCAGCGGGACCCCTTCCTTCCGCGCCTGTGCTTCGGACTGTGCGGCGCGTTCGCCCGGAATACGGACACTGACGGTTTCTCCTGCGGCACAGTAGGTCTGCGTCCAAGCTGCCATGTGCCTGTCATATCCTGCCCGGCCTCCAGGTGTCATATTGTCCGGCGACAGCAAAAGGCAGAAAGCGTTCAGTCCACCAGAGGCGCTTTGCACACCGCCTTCGGGATTGAGACGTTCGGAATGGGCCGCACCGGAAAGACTGGCGGCCAGTATCTCGACGATCATGGCCAAGGCCATGCCCTTATGCCCGCCAAAGGGCAGTAGGGAACCGCGCAGTGCAGCATTGGCGTCGGTCGTCGGTCGCCCCTCCGGGTCGATCGCCCAGCCTTCTGGAATGGCATCTCCTTCCCGAGCGGCAAGCAGAATATTCCCACGAGCAGCCATGCAACAGGCCATGTCTATAACGATCGGCGGCCCGTCCGGTCGCGGGGCCGCCAGGGCCAGGGGATTGTTGCCGATCATCGGGCGGGTAGCACCCTGCGTTGCCATAACCGGCGAGGTGGCCTGCATGATCAGGCAGATCGCCCCGGCTTCGGCAGCGCGCAGCGCGTACATGCCGACGGCTCCCAAATGTGCGGTGTCGCGGATCTGGCAAACGACTGAACCGCGCTTGCGCAACAGTTCCAGACCCGCATCCACCGCTTTCGGCGTTACCACCTGGCCCAAGAGTCCCGCCCCATCGATACGCAATGCACCCGCGACTTCACTGAACACAGGCGCACCGCGTGGCGCGATCTCGCCCGTTTTCAGCTTGCCGACGTAACTCACCAGCCGGGAGACCCCGTGGGTACCGAAACCGCGGGCATCCGACCGCACGAGGACATGCGCAGCAAGCTTCGCTTCCTGAGGTTCCACACCCGCCCGACCTAGAATGGCGGCGACCCAGTTCTCTAGTGCGGTCCAGTCGACCCGCTCGACAGGCGCCGTGTCACGATACCGAAAGGCCGCGGCCGTTTGCTCTGTCTTGGTCATGTCGTCCTCCCACGGAATGGCAATTCAGCTGCTGATTGCGAGTTCAGGGCAATCTTCCCGTAGAATTCTCAGAAACCCGTTGTCGATCCGGCTGATGGAAATCTCTGTATCGCCGAGGCGTTCGCTTGCCGTTAATCTGCCGCGGGCAGTGCGGTCCATCATTTCCATGATGCGATCGGCAGCAACATCGAAATCCATATCCCCTGTGACGATCCCGGAGACGTCGATGTCGATATTGTCGGCAAACAGCTTGGCGGTGTCCGGACTGCCCGTAATCTTCAACGTTGGCGATACGGGATTGCCGATCGGGTTGCCACGCCCGGTATTGAACAGGATCATATGCGCCCCTGCTGCACCAAGAGCCGTGGTGTTTTCTGTTCCTGGCGCAGGCGCATCCATGAAGACAACTCCCCGCTTTTGGGGTCGTTCACCGTAGCCGATCACCTCGTTTAATGGTGAGGTTCCCGACTTGCGCACAGCGCCCAGCGATTTCTCCTCGGTGGTCGAGAGGCCACCGATAATGTTGTCTTCTCCGAGCGGCGCCATGTTCAATCCCAGATGAGTAGCGTGCCGTTCGCACCGCTCGACAGCGGCCAATAGCCGCGCTCGGACGTCGTCAGACGACGCGCGATCGGCCAAAACATGTTCGGCGCCTATGATCTCCTCGATTTCGGACAGGATGACAGTGGCACCCGCAGCACTCAGCCGGTCGGCGACGACACCCATCGCAGCGTTGCCGCTGACACCCGACAACGCATCTGATCCACCACATTCCAGCCCGATCACCAGGTCGGAAATTGGAGTGCTTTCCAGTCGCGCGGGATTGTCATCGATCAACACATTAAGGCGCCGCACACCCTCCGAAAAAGCATTCAGCGTCCCGCCCTGCCCCTGCACATCAATCCAATCCACGGGGCGACCCGTCTTGGCGATCTCTGTTGCGATGCGTTGCGCTGTCACATGCTCAAGTCCGACAACCAATGCCGCCTGACAATTCGGATGGCTGCCGTAATTGACGAGCGTCATATCATGTACGCGTTGATCTTCGCCTTTCTGGCCCCGCCCATAGGCCGCAACTATGGGAACCGCACCCTGTACAGCCCCTGCGATCCGCCGGGCCAGCGGGTTGCAATTGTCCATGACCGCGATGACCAGCGGATAGTTCCGAATGCCAGTCGCCCCATCTGACCGACGATACCCCATGAAGTGCTGGAAGCTCATGCGCCCTCTCCCTTTTTCAGATCTCCCCGGACCCGGTTGCTCGCAATGTTGTGGACATGCACGTGATCTCCAGCCGCGATCCTGGCCGTCGCAACACCAATGACGGCGCCGTACTTGATGACCTCCTCGCCCGTATGGATATCCACCAGAGCGATCTTGTGCCCAGACGGAATGGCCTGACGTGCCGACGGGGGGATGGTGCCCTCGGTACTGTCCTGTTCCAGTACGGTCCCTGCGGCAATATTGGCCACGGTGGTGGCGACATTATCCCTGAGATCGACGATGATTAGATTGGTCATGTCCCAGTCCTCGTGATGGTTTCCGTAGATCTGCTTCGCTATTGGCATCACCGTGAGTGACGCCCATTATCGGCTGCCGGGTTTGGTGCATCCTAGCCGTCGACATCGGACAACAGATTCCGGTCGTTGGCGATCGCAGCATCTCGGCGGGCGTCAAGGTCCTGACCCGAAATCAGGCGCGTTCCGGCGAAGCTCTTATTCAAGAGTTTGTGGAGATTGCCCTCCTCATCCGAAACAATCGTTCCAATCGCTTCAGCCAATGTTGTTCGTGCGTCATCAGGGAGACCCTCTGGAGCCACGATCACAAAATCGGTGCCGAAGAAATACGGAATGCCGTATTCGGACAGCAAGGGCGCGTCTGGGGAAACCTCCAACTTCTCCATTTCTCCGGACACGAGATTTACGAGCTGGCCGTTGAGGACATTCCCCCCCTGAAGCCCCCCCGCCCAAGCGAGGTCAGCGTCATCCGCGATCACTGCACTCATCGCAGCTTGACCGCCACGGGTCATCACCACCGTCAGCTCCACGTCATGTTCCCGAGAGATCAAATAGGCGGCATCCGCAAGTTTCTGCGTCGGCACGGCCACCGATAGCTTCTCACCGGATTTTGCCGCCGCGATTACATCTCCGAGATCGTTCCAGCCACGGTCTGCCCTCGCGATCAATCCCATCTGGGTACCGGCGAGTGTTGTGATCATGGTCATGTCGGCCACGGAAAATCCGGGGTCGTTGGTTACCAACTCGGTATAAATCAACTCGCCGATAGGCGCCAAAGCAATGGCAGTGCCATCTGCAGGCAGTTCAACCAGATTGCTGGCCATCAGTCGACCGCCCTGCCCCGGAACGTTCTCAGGCAAAACCTCCCATCCGTATTCCTCGTTCAGGCCGGTGGCGAGGAAGCGGGCCATGGAATCAGCGCTACCCCCCGCGCCGAACGGGATGAGCAGATTGATCGGGCCCGGTGGAGACCAGTTTATCTCTGCGTTGGCCGGACCTGTTATTGAGATGGCCGCGGCAATTCCGAGCGCCTTCCAAAATTGTAAATTCACGATATCCTCCTCAAGATGATTTCAAGTTCCTGACTTCAGCCAGCACAGCGAACTGGAATTCGGTGCAATCACAGTTGGTAAGTGAACCCCTTCGACGCCATCCTGCAACGCGACGCGCAGCGTCACTGCTTCCACTGATACAGTAGTGTCGGTCGTCTGAGCGAACCGTGAACCGCTTGCGATCACGACGTCGATACGTTTTGCGATGTCTATTTCAGCTGAAGCTCGGCCCCCTGCATCGGTGATGCAGCGTGCCTGAAATGTCCGCTTCCCGAATTCATCGATACTGTGTACCTCAATCGGAACATCCCCGGCGTGATCGCCATTTGATCCGTCGAGGACGTGAATACTGAACCGCATTGCCATCTCTCCCATTCCAGCCACAGTTACGGTACTGACCTCGACAGCGCCTCCCGTCTGTCCCAGTCACGTTATGAGTTATTTGAGGATTGGCACAAATATGGTTCTGGCATATCCCATACCTGAATGGCATAGGTGGCAGGGGGCAGCGGAATGGAACTGAGACAGCTTCGGTATTTTCTGGCTGTCGCAGCGCAAGGCAGCATAAGTCGGGCTGCGCGCGTTCTAAACATCGCACAGCCAGCACTCAGCCGACAGGTAAGGCAGTTGGAGCAGGAACTTGGCCTATCGGCCTTCATCCGCACCGGCAGCGGTACTGAACTGACTGCGGACGGAAAACGCCTGCACCAGCTTGCGGAAAGCGTCATGCTCCGTATCGCGTTGATTGAAGAAGAGTTCTCTGACCGAGGCTATGAAGCCAACCGCTTGAGTATTGGACTCCCACCCGCAATCAGCAAACTCCTTCTGGGGCGAACGGAGAGTTCGCTGACCGCACTGCGGCGCACGGCGCTCCTACAATTCAGCGAAGCACCTAGCCATCGGTTGGAAGCCTGGCTTCGGGCCGGGGATATCGATTGCGCGGTGCTGACAAATCCGCCGCAGGAAAACGTCTTGGCCATATCGCCCCTTTGGGAGGAGGCACTCTTCGTGATTGGCGCTCGCGGCGAATTTACAGCGTCGAAGGTTCCAATTTCCATGCTGGATGGACGCTCCTTCGTACTCACCACGGAACAGGACTGGGTACGCCGCTATCTTCAGGCCGAGTTCGATCGCCATGGCGTACGGACGTCAACGCAGATGGAAGTCGAGTCGCATTTCGCCTGCATCAATGCCTGCGCCAGCGACAAGCTGAATTCCATATTGCCGTTCTCAGCCTTCTCCAATGAGTTGCGTTCTGGTGCGATTAGTGCAGCCCAAGTGGAAGGATTGACGATCAACCGGGTATGGGCGCGCAGGCGGCTGCTGCCTGATACTGAGCCCATGGTACGGCTGCATAAGATCCTGCGTGACAAGGTAGCACCAAAGTATCTGAATGAGATCTCCACGGCGGTTTCTGCCGATGGACTACTCTCAGTCTGACAATGCTGACAATGAGGTAGGCTCATCGCGCGCTGTAGTTTCTCCATGCCTGATAGGTATGACCTATGCAGATCCAGTATTTGCGTCGATCTTTGTCCCATCCCTAGACTGATCGTGTCGTCTACTCGGCTTCGTTGGTGTGCTCCGATTGTACGTTCACGACAAAAGGCCGATCAGACGTAAGACAGTTCACGCAGGATCGACGATGACCCCAAGATTATTTGTTATCACGCCCTTAATGCTCGTTATCGGTACGGCTGCTGGCTGGCTCGCACATCTCACTCCGGTACCCCTGCCCTATTTGCTTGGAAGTCTGATGATGACCGGTGTTATCGCGACCAGCCTCCCCAATGCCTTACCGAACGGCTACAGCTTCCCTCAGCGGGTGCGGACCGTTTTTATCGCGATCATTGGTTTGACAATTGGGGCGCGCGTCACCTCTGAACTAACCAGCGACTTGGATGAAATGGTCTATAGTCTAATCGCGGTGAGTCTCTTTGTGCTGCTCGCACATATGGTCAACTACCAGATATTTCGTCGTTTAGGAAAGATGGACCGCATCACCGCGTTTTTCGCGGCGGCCCCTGGCGGACTGATCGAAAGCGTTACCTTGGGTGAAACCGCCGGTGCTGACACCAAACATATTGTAATGCAGCAATTCCTTCGGATCATCTTTGTCATCGCCCTTGTCCCTATTGCTATGTCGCTTTGGACCGGCCATCCGGTCGGTAGCGCCGGAGAAATGGACACCGCTACCGAAGATAGCCTGCCCGCTACCGGCATCGTGTTATTGCTGTCGACCAGTCTTGTCGGAATGCTTATAGCTGGAATTCTGCGTCTGCCCGCTTGGGAGCTCACCGGACCATTAATTGCCGCCGCTGCTCTGAATTTCGTTGGCGTCGGGGCACCCACGGTGCCATCTTGGCTGCTCAACATCAGCCAGATCGTCATCGGTGTCTCACTAGGGGTGCGTTTCAGCGGGTTCAGCCGCCGGATCATAGTGCAGGGACTTTGGCTAAGCGCAGCTTCGGTCTCTATCATGCTCGTCATCGGCGGCATATTGGCATTTTTAGTGCTGCCGCTTACCGATCAGCCATTCAGCGTTTTACTTATCGCCTTTTCGCCAGGAGGGGTCACGGAAATGGGACTAATTGCGCTCAGCCTTCATGCCAACCCAGCCTTCGTCACATTACACCATATTTACCGCATCACTCTGACTGTTTTATTGCTCGGTTTCGGGGCAAAACACTTGCCTGTTTCTGACATGCAATGAACCTAATTACAGGTAAGGCAATAGCCGGAAGGTTCCAACCCTCGGTGATCCAACATTGGGGAATGAACCGAGGCTGCTGGCCTGGCTTTATCTCAAGGGCATTTTTAGCGGCGATTTCCGTGAAGCCTTTGCGGCGCCGCTGGGCCCGAATCCAGCAGGGTTGTTTCAACCATCTCGCGGCTGAAACCAGACTGGTGGACGGGCACGGTATTTAGATGGACGAAGGAGGCCGCCGCCTGAAGAAAAGCTGAGATACCCGGCGACGGAACGGCCAGGATGAGGTGTCACGAGGGAACGGAGGCAGGATTGATCCTGCAGAGTTGGTTTGGGCAATGTGACCTAGCCTACGCTATTTGAGACGATCCACCACCGAACGCTATCATGAGGCGCGCTATTGTTCGACCTCGGAGAGAACCAACTCTGTTTGATGGTTCTGAAACAAGGGCGCGTAGCGGGAGCTGACCCCCGCGCAAAAGCTCGTCTCTGAGCATGGGGAGACCCACCCCTTCAAGGTTCTCAAAGCACTCATCGGTCACACATGGTGATGTGGCCTCGATGGTCATGGCTCGCCGCAGTTATTCTTTGGTGAGTCAGAAGCTGAATTCTGTGTGTGATAAGACGAGACGAAATGTACAAATGTGGGTTTGTGGTTCGTGGTGCTTTTAGCTAGGGGGAGTTAAATAGAGTTATAATAGAGTTACGCTGTGGATATTAGCTTCTAACCTATTGAAATAAAACATGTTTAGGAATCGATCGGTGTGTGAAATGACGAAAGATGGTGTGTGAAATGACGAATTTCGGTGTGTAAAATGACGAATCTACTTAAAAGTTACCCACAGGCTGTTCGGTGTGTGAAATGACGAGTCTTGACGAGCGGTGTGGGAAATAACGATAGTAGCTCATGGTGTGTGAAATGACGAATCTAGAGCTGACCGTGTGGTGTGTGAAATGACGAATTCACGCTCCCCTCTTCTGCCTGATCGCCACCCACAAAAAGACCTGTTCGTTTGTGATATCGTGGACGCTGTTCCGAAGGGCGACATGGCTTCGATGGAGCACCCAGTGTTCACGCTCTCTACAAAGCCGGACATGAAACCTCGACGCTACCAGAATGGCGATAATTCGATTGAGGTCTCGCCCTCCCGCTATGGATTGGCGACGGTGCATGACCGTGATGTGCTGATTTACTGCATTAGCCAGTGCATGGCCGCGCTGAATGATGGCCGAAAGGTCAGCCGGTCTATGCGGTTCAAAGCCCATGACCTGCTTGTGGCGACGAACCGTCGAACATCCGGCCAAGGGTACAAGCTCCTGAAAGATGCCTTGCGGCGGCTTCAAGGTACCCAGATCGAAACGAACATCCGCCAAGGCGGGAAGGAATACTTTAAAGTTTTCGGCCTTATCGAGTCCGCAGAGATTATCCGCGAGACACGCGAAGGCAGAATGCAGGACGTGGAAATCACCCTGTCGGACTGGGTGTTTGATGCTATCGAGAACAATCATGTTCTGACGCTCAACAAAGAGTATTTCTTTCTAAGAAAGCCGCTCGAACGGCGGCTATATGAACTCGCTCGCAAGCATTGCGGCGCACAACCTAAGTGGAAGTGCGGCCTTGAGCTCTTGCGCGACAAGTGTGGATCGGGTTCGACCACGAAGGAATTTAGGCGGCTGCTCTCAAAAATTATCGAGGATGACAGTGCGCACGACCATCTGCCCGACTATGCCATGAGCATTGAGGGAGATAATGTTGTCTTCCGCCCCAAGGGCGCTGAGGCGGTCGTCGCCCTGCCCTTGCAGGCTTTGCGCTTCAAAAAGCTGGGCACGCATGACATAGCGCGACGGTTGGCGCCCGGTTGGGATGTCTATGTGCTGGAAAACGAATGGCGATCATGGGTGAATGACAAGGCCATCGATGTGAAGGACGCGGACAAACACTTCCTAGCGTTCTGCAAGAAACGCGGCGCATATACACACTAAAAACACAAATGTGGGTTTGTGACTTTACGGTTTCCCACTAATGTGGTGAGGTTGATTCATGATTATATCTTTTCTGAACCAAAAAGGCGGCGTTGGCAAAACCACCCTCTCGGTGAACGTGGCCGGTTGCTTGGCACGTCAAGGGCATCGTGTGTTGCTGATTGATGCGGACAAGCAAGGCTCGGCATCGACCTGGGCGAGCCTGCGAGAAGACGCACCCTTCCAAGTCGTGAGCATGGCGCGAGCGAACATGGCACGGGATGCGCTCAAGCTGGCGCAAGATTACACCCATACGATCATCGACGGTCCACCCCACGCGGAAGAGATAGCCCGATCTTGCATCGTTGCCTCTGATTTCGTAGCGCTCCCGATTGAGCCTTCTGGTCTTTCAACCTGGGCATCGGACTTGACGGTGCGCCAAGTCAAGGAAGCGCAAGAATTCAAACCAACCATCAAATGTGGTTTTGTGGTTTCCCGCAAAATAGGGAAAACCGTGATTGGCCGAGATATCCGCAACATGGCCGGAGAAGCAGGACTACCGATTTTAGAGAGTGAAATCGAGCAGCGGGTCGCCTTCGCGGAAGGCATGACCATGGGGCAAACGATTTTCGAGTGGGCAGGCGATAGCAACGCCGCCCGCGAGATTGAACACCTAACGAAAGAGATTGAGCGGTATGTCGAAGAAGACGTTTTCAGCGGCTCCGAAGCCAAAGCAGCCCACGGATGACCAAATCCTCGCGTTTGAGCGTGGCGGGGCAGGACATGACACGACACAGGCATCGAAGCCGGTGGCGAAACCTGCTGCAACGAATGAACCGACGAAGCGCCTAAGCCTCGACCTACCGGCCAGTCTGCATACGCGGTTCAAAACCGCTTGTAGTGCAACCGACCGGAAGATGGTCGGTGAGCTGCAAGCGTACATTGTGGCGCGAACCAAAGAGTTGGAAGATGAGGCGGGCATAACCCGCAAATGAACAAAGCCACAAATGTGGGTTTGTGTGAATTATTGCGCCGAACCATATTTGTGATGTAAATACAAAGGGAGGGCGGTGCTCAAGAGACATCGCTAGAATGAAAATGCACGCAGAGCTAAGAACAAGAGAAGCCCTTGGGCCACTTGGCCCGCTTGAAGAGAAGAACGCGCCGGACGTGTTGTACACGGCGGGCGATACGTCGCTTCTGACCGAACGCTCCCGCGTGGCAATCGTTGGCTCCCGCACGGCCACACCGGACGGTATCAAACGCGCAAAAGCCGTGACGCGGGCGCTCGTAGAGCAGGGCATCATCGTGGTGAGCGGTCTGGCCGATGGCATCGACACGGTGGCACACCGAACCGCGATTGAAGAGGGTGGGCGCACCATTGCCGTGCTTGGCACCCCTTTGTCCAAAGCTTATCCGGCCAAGAACGCGGGGTTGCTCGAAGAGATTAAGCGTAACCACCTTGCAATTTCACAGTTTCCGGAAGGCTATCCGGGCAAGGGCGAGAACTTCCCGCGCCGCAATAGAACGATGGCGCTCATCTGCGATGCGACGATCGTTATCGAGGCAAGCGAGAAGAGCGGGACACGCCACCAGGGATGGGAAGCAATTCGGCTCGGGCGCGACCTCTACCTCCTTGAGAACGTCGCGACCGACCCGAACCTGACTTGGCCAAAGCAGCTCATCGAGTATGGGGCGCAGGTCTTACGCCGTGAGAACCTGCCAGATGTCCTGCTCGACATCCCAAACTACACAGCCGGAGGCGTTCGTGCCTTCGAACTATGAGTACGGCACGTTTGCCAATTATTCCCCACGCGGCACATCCGACCTATCCCGAAAGTCTCGGACGCTTTGTGGCGCGGTGAAAGCGGGCAAGCTGCATACTCTCGGAACCGCCATTCCACACCTCCAAGATTCCAAATCGGCTGTCCTTGGGTCATTCTTAGGGCCGGACGTGACCTTGGTGCCTGCACCTCGCTCCGCGCCCCTGCCGGACGGTGCTCTATGGCCCGCTAAGGTTATCTGCGATGTTCTGCATGAGCACGGATTCGGCCAAGAGGTGCAAACCTATCTGACGCGCACTAAGGCTGTGCCACGCTCTTCGAATTCGCCGACGGCTGAAAGGCCGCTTGTGCCGGTTCACCTGGACAGCATCGAGGCGGAGCGCCCGTTCTTCGTTCCTGACAAGATCACCATCGTGGATGACGTATTGACGATGGGCCGGACGAGCTTCGCCTGTGCGGAGTTGTTGCGAGCTGCTTGCCCAAATGCGGAGATCCGCATCTTTGCGATGATACGAACACAAGGTCTCCAAAACGACATTGAGAAGATTGTGGACCCGGCTACTGGCGTCATCGTGGGATATCCATCCGGCAAAACACATAGAGACCCATAAGTGCACAAATGTGGGTTTGTGCAAAATGTGAATCGGCATGCGAAATTGACCCACTTAGCAGGGTGCTGATTTAGTCGCTGATCCGGAACGCTATCCCTTCAACGGCGCCGGTTCGGGTGATCTTCTCACTTG